>JBPPMF010000067.1:0-6144 GCA_051305915.1 Thiobacillus sp.
CTATGTTAAAATCCAACAATTTACCGCGCTCTGCGGACATTTCGGATTCCTCATGCTGCAATCCATCTTCAAAAAAGTCTTCGGCAGCCGCAATGAGCGGCTGGTCAAACAATACCTGCAAAAGGTGAAAGCGATCAATGCGCTGGAACCGGCGATGGAGAAATTGTCCGACGCCGAACTGGCCGGCAAGACCGCCGAATTCAAATCCCGTCTGGAAAAAGGCGAGACGCTCGACAAGCTGCTGCCGGAAGCTTTCGCCGTGGTGCGTGAAGCCTCCCAGCGCGTGCTTGGCATGCGTCACTTCGACGTGCAGATGGTGGGCGGCATGGTGCTGCACGACGGCAAGATCGCTGAGATGCGCACCGGCGAGGGCAAGACCCTGATGGCGACGCTGGCCGCTTACCTGAACGCGCTGCCCGGCAAGGGCGTGCATGTAGTGACGGTAAACGACTACCTTGCCAGCCGCGACGCCGAGTGGATGGGCCGGCTGTATGGCTTTCTCGGCCTGACCACCGGGGTCAACCGGTCGCAGATGTCGCACGATGCCAAACAGGCCGCGTACGCCGCCGATATCACCTACGGCACCAACAACGAATACGGTTTTGACTATCTGCGCGACAACATGGTTTTCCAGTTGAGCGAGAAAGTGCAGCGTCCGCTGGCCTTCGGCATCATTGACGAAGTCGACTCGATCCTGATCGATGAGGCGCGCACCCCGCTGATCATCTCCGGGCAGTCGGAAGAAAACATCGCGCTGTACCAGCAGATGAACGAAGTGCCGCCGCGCCTGACGCGGCAGAAGGACGAGGAGTCCGAAGGCGATTACTCGGTCGACGAGAAAACGCGCCAGGTGCTGTTGTCCGAAACCGGGCACGAAAAGGTCGAGGAAGTTCTCACCGAGATGGGGCTGCTGCAGCCCGGCGGCAGTCTCTACGACGCCGCCAATATCATGCTGATGCACCACGTGTACGCCGCCCTGCGCGCGCACGCGCTGTTCTTCAAGGACCAGCATTACGTGGTGCAGAACGGCGAGGTCATCATCGTCGACGAATTCACCGGTCGCCTGATGAGCGGGCGCCGCTGGTCGGAAGGTCTGCACCAGGCGGTCGAGGCCAAGGAAGGCGTGGCGATCCAGAAGGAAAACCAGACGCTCGCCTCGATCACCTTCCAGAATTTCTTCCGCATGTACGAGAAGCTGTCGGGCATGACCGGCACGGCGGACACCGAGGCCTTCGAGTTCCACAGCATCTATGGCCTGGAAACCGTGGTGGTGCCGACGCATCGCCCGATGATCCGCAAGGACGAGCACGATCAGGTCTACCGCACCGCAGCCGAGCGCGATCAGGCCGTGATCAATGAGGTGCGTGCCTGCTACGAACGCGGCCAGCCGGTGCTGGTGGGCACCACGTCTATCGATGCCAACGAAAAGCTCTCCGCCGAACTGACGAAAGCCGGACTGCCGCACAACGTGTTGAACGCCAAGCAGCATGAGCGCGAAGCCGAAGTGATCGCGCAGGCGGGTATGACGGGCGGCATCACCATCGCCACCAACATGGCGGGCCGCGGTACCGACATCGTGCTGGGCGGCAGCATCCAGAAGGAGATCGACACGATCAGTCAGGACGAGACCTTGTCCGACAGCGAGAAGGCCAGCCGCATGGCCGCGCTCAAGGCCGACTGGCAGGTGCGTCACGACGCCGTGCTGGCGGCCGGCGGCCTGCACATCATCGGTACCGAACGCCATGAGTCGCGCCGCGTCGACAACCAGTTGCGCGGCCGTTCCGGACGCCAGGGCGACCCCGGCTCCAGCCGCTTCTTCCTGTCGCTGGAAGATCCGCTGCTGCGCATTTTCGCGTCAGATCGCGTCGCCGCCATCATGGATCGCCTGAAGATGCCCGAGGGCGAGGCGATCGAGCATCCCTGGGTGACGCGCGCGATCGAGAACGCACAGCGCAAGGTCGAGCAGCGCAACTTCGACATCCGCAAGCAATTGCTGGAATACGACGATGTCTCCAACGATCAGCGCAAGGTGATCTACGAGCAGCGTAATGAAATCCTGGCGAGAGCCGACATTGGCGACACCATCCGCGCCATGCGCGATGACGTGCTCAACGACAGCATCGACCTGCACATCGCGCCGGGCAGCATGGACGAACAATGGGACGTGGCGGGGCTGGAAAAGGCACTGGCCGCGCAGTTCACGCTCGACCTGCCGCTGCAGCAGTGGCTGGACGAAGACAAGACGCTGCACGAAGAAGGCTTGCGCAAGAAAATCTGCGAAGCCGCCGACGTGGCCTACAAAGAAAAGGAAGCGCTGGTCGGCGCCGACGGTCTGCGCCAGTTCGAGCGCTCGGTCATGCTGCAGAGCCTCGACACCCACTGGCGCGAACATCTGTCGGCGCTGGATCATCTGCGTCAGGGCATTCACCTGCGCGGCTATGCGCAGAAGCAGCCCAAGCAGGAATACAAGCGCGAGGCGTTTGAACTGTTCTCCGCCATGCTCGCCGCGATCAAGGCCGAAGTCACGCAGATCACCACCACCGTGCAGGTGCGCGCGCCCGAGGATGTGCAGGTCGAGTTGCTTGAAGAGCCGACCAACGTGCAGTTCCAGCACGCCGGCTACGACGAGGCGCAGGATTTTGCCGATGCCGCTGCCGATGCCGCGATGGTCAAAGCCACGCCGGCTGACGCTTATCCGAAGGTCGGCCGCAACGATCCCTGTCCGTGTGGTTCGGGCAAGAAATACAAGCAGTGCCATGGCAAGCTGAGTTAAGGAGCGATCATGCCTTACTACGTTTTTCGGATGGGAATGTTCAAAGTGCTGGAAAAGCAGGGCGAGTGGGCCACCTTCAAGGAGGCCAAGGCGCACACCAACGAACTGCGCAAGATGCTCGACCCCAAAACCGGCGACAAGTACAAGATGATCTTCGCCGAGAATGAAATCGCCGCCCAGGAAACGCTCACCGCCGAGCGTGAACTGGAGAAGACCCTGTCCGGTGACGACTGGTAAAAGTTATCCATAAACCTACTGCGCGACTGATATCCGGGATCGCGCGCTGCTCGCAATCCTCATGTACTTCAGTACATTCCGGTTGCTGCGCTGCGGGCTCACCCGCCTCCCAGCCGCTCGCTACAGTTTCTGGACAACTTTGTCTTTAAGTTGATATGGCTGAGTACAACGAAGGCGCTTACAAGCTGGCCCGCAAGGCCTACATCGAACACAGTTGCCCGTTCGAGCGCGCGCTGCTGTCGCGTTGCGTCGCCTGCGGCCGCTCGCGCAAGCTCAATCTGGCCGAGCGCGAAGCAATTGCCTGCGGCGACCCGGAGGTGCGTGAGCACTGCCTGACGTTTTATCAGGCGCTGCACGAGAACGCGCAGTTCGCGCTGAAGATCAATCCCGACTCGCCGTGGCCGTTCGGCAAGGAAATCCGCGCACAGTGCGGCGGGGTGCGCGGACTGGCCGGGGCGCTCGACGTTACAGCGGATGAGACCACTGACATCGCTGCCACCCTGCTGCAGGGCCGGGCGCATTTCGGCGATTGCGAGGCCTTCCCCTATTCGGAAATCATGCGTGCCGTGGTGCATTACGAGCCGCGCAAACGACGTTCATGATCGCGGGTTGTCGACCACAGGAACCTGTTTACGGATCCCGAGTCTATTGGATGCCCCGACTTAATTGACTACACTGCCAGTGTGCGTACTTACTTCCACCGATTCCTGCTGATGCTGCTGATGTTGGCCCTGCCGGTGCAGACGTTTGCGTCTGCCGCCATGCTGGGCTGCACGTTTTCGCATCAGGCCATGGCGAAACCGATGGCCGTGGCTGACGGCATGATGGCGGATTGCCACCAGCCGGAACCCTCCGACGCGCCGTCCAACCTGCACAACTGCAAGCACTGCGCCGCCTGCGCACTGGCATCGGTGCTGCCGATTCCGTCTTCCGATACGCCGGCCCTGTTGCCAGTCGCGAGCCATTTTATTGTGCAAGCTGCCGCATCGTTCAGCGGCTTCATCCCCGACGGTCCCGAGCGACCGCCTCGACCCTTCCTCGCCTGAATCGCGCGCCGGGGCTGCCGGCGCGTCATACCGGTTTTGTCCGCGGCGCATTCGCCGCGTGATTTGCGAGGTCCAATATGTTGAATGAATTATTCCGCCGTGCGGCGCGGCTGGCGCGCGCACCACGATGCAAAGTGGCGGCGTGCGCGTGCGTATCGCTCGTCTTCGCGCCTGCGGCGTACGCTGCCGAGTCGCAGATGAGCGACCCGCTTGTGGTCACCCCCTTCAAACACTATCAAGGCTGGCGCGACGAGCCGTTGCAGGATTGGCGCCAGGCCAACCAACGCGTCGACGCAGTCGGCGGCTGGCGCACTTATCTGCGCGAATCGCAGCCAGCAGACGCCGGCGCGGGCCAAGATTCGCAGAACCGGGATGGCCCCCATGGCCATCACGGGCATTGAGGAGGCGCCCCATGAACACGACGCTTTTTAATCCGCGCCCACTCGTCCTTGCCCTATTTTCCGCGACACTGCTGGGCGGCTGCGCGAGCTTTTCACCGGATGGCGGGTTTGATGCAGTTCAATCCGCTACCCAGTCACGCATCCAGAAGGATGTGGTCTGGGCGCGCGATGATGCCAGCCGCAATCAAGCGCAGGCACGCATCGACGCCTTGCTGGCGCAGCCGCTGAGCGCAGACGATGCGGTGCAGATTGCGCTTCTCCACAATCCCGGTCTGCAGGCGGCGTTCAACACACTCGGCATTGCCGAGGCCGACTGGGTGGCGGCACAGCGCCTGCCGAACCCGGGCTTTTCCATCGGTCGGTCCACGCGCGGCAGCGAAGTGGAATGGGAGCGCAGCCTGCACCTCAATCTGGCCCGATTGCTGACCCTGCAGATGCGCGCTGACATCGAACAGCGTCTGTTCGAGCAAACCCGGCGCGAACTGGTGCTGGACGTATTGCGACTGGCGGCGGAGACGCGCAAAGCCTGGGTGGCCGCGGTGGCGGCAACGCAGACCGCGCATTATCAGCAGCAGGCGATGGAGGCGGCCGAAGCTGGCGCCGAGTTGGCACGCCGCATGGCGCAGGTGGGTAACTGGAGCAAATTGAAGCAGGCGCGTGAGCAGGCGTTTTATGCGGATGCCGCGCTGTACGTCGCCCGCGCCGAACAGCTCAAGCTGCAAACGCGCGAGCGCCTGGTGCGGCTGATGGGGCTGGCCCAGGCGGACACGCTGCAACTGCCCGAGCGATTGCCCGATCTCCCCTCAGCCTTGCCGCCGCTGCAGGATGTCGAGCAGCAGGCAATGGACGCACGCATCGATCTTCAGATGACGAAACTGCAGGCTGAGACGCTGGCGAAGCACTTGGGCCTCACCCGCCGCACGCGTTTCATCAACGTGCTTGAACTCGGCATCAGCAACAATAGTTCGAACGAGGACCCCGTCCAGCGCGGCTACGAAATCAGCTTCGAGTTGCCGTTGTTCGACTGGGGCCAGACCCGGATGGTGGCTGCCGAATCGCGCTACCGCCAGGCGCTGGAGCGCGCACGTGAAACAGCGATCAACGCGCGTTCCGAAGTGCGTGAAGCCTATGCCTTGCAGCACAGTCAGTACGCCATCGCGCGCCATCTGCGCGACGAGGTGGTGCCGCTGAAGCAGCGCATTTCGGAGGAAACCCTGCTGCGCTACAACGGCATGCTGATCGGCGTGTTCGAACTGCTCGCCGACGCGCGCTCACAGATCGTCTCGGTCAACGCCGCCATCGAAGCGCAGCGCGATTTCTGGCTGGCCGACGCGGATATGCAGATGGCGCTGGTCGGTAAACCGGACTTGCGCCCGATCGCCTCTGCCGGCGCGGCCGTGGCGGAAGGCGGGGGCGGGCATTGAACACTTTGTTTGTACGCGAAGAAACGCGAAGAAAACCCTTTGATGTTTTTACTTCGCGCCCCTTCGCGTCCTTAATGCCCTCTGGGTATTCGCGGATCAAGATTTTGAAAAGGATTTCGCATGACTTCAAGACGTGATTTTTTCAAGTTTACAGGCGCGGTCGCAGCGGCTTCGGCCAGCCCGGTGGCCATGGCGGCGCTTCCGGAAATTGTCAGCATGGATATGCCTGACACCCGGCCGCCATTGCTGCCGCCGAACGGCCA
>JBPPMF010000093.1:0-5209 GCA_051305915.1 Thiobacillus sp.
CGGCCGTCCCGGCTGGTTGATCGGGGCGCGCGCCGTCGCAAGCGCGGGATTTATCGTTTTTGCCAGCCAGTCGGCCTGCAGCGCATGCACGCAGGCCACCTTGGCTGTCGGCTCATGCGCCTGCAGGCAGACGGCGAGCCGTTGCGGCAGCATGTCTAGCGCCGGTCGACCCACCGGATGCCCACGAGCGCAATCGCCAGGAAAATCAACAAGGGCAAGAGCACTACCATGACGACCGGCCAGTCATTCAGCAAGCCCAGGTGACCAAACAGGCGGCTCAACAAATGGAAGCCGAGCCCGGCCAGAATCCCGATGAATATTTTGCTGCTGGTGCCGCCGGCGCGTGGCCCCTGAATGGCGAATGGCATGGCGATCAGCATCATGATCGGGATGACGAAAGGACTGATGAATTTCGACCACAGGGCAATTTCATAACGGGTGGCCTTCTGCTTGTTTGCCTTCAGGTGCGCGACATAGCGCCAGAGGGCGCGCGCCGACATTTTTTCCGGAGCGACCAGCAACACGCTGAGGATATCGGGCGTCAGCACCGACTGCCAATCCTGATTTTCACTGCGGATGGCATGAATGCCGTCCGCAGTGAACTGCGTTTCCAGCACCTGCTGCAGGTTCCAGGTCTGGTGGCCGCGCCAGTTGGCCTGTTCGGCGGCGCGAATCCAGCCCAGACTGCCGTCGGCATCGAAACCGTAAATCTCGATGCCGCGCAGGGTGTTGTCAGGCATCACCTCGCGCACATTGATGAAGGCACTGCCATCCTTGACCCACAGGCCGGAGCGAAATTGCTGCGCCACCACCGAACGGGTCGCTGCCAGCTTGTAGCGCTGTGCCGTCTGTTCCGACCAGGGCGCAATGAATTCGCCGAGCGCCAACACCACCAGCGACAGCACCACGCCAATCACCGCGAAATAGCCCGCCACCCGCCAGTTGGAGAGGCCCGACACGCGCATCACCGCGTATTCCGAATTCCCCACTAGGCGCGATAGCGCAAACAGCGTGCCGATCAGCGCGGCCACCGGCAGGATTTCGTATAAATGTCCGGGTATGCCAAGCATCACCACCACGGTGGCCTGACCCAGACCGTAATTGTTGCGGCCCAGGCTGCCAAGCTCCTGCATCACGTCAAAAAATGAAAACAGCACCAGCAGTGCCAACAGGATAAAACCCGACGCCAGCAACACCTGACGCGCCAGATATCGCGCGAGCAAGCTCATGACCGCCTCCAGCGCAAGGCATGCTGCCCGCTGCGCAGGTAAAACAGGGCTGCCAGCACGATCAGCATCAGTACATGCGGGGTGAACATCCCGACCCAGGGATTCAGCTTGGCCTGCGCCACCCATGCCTGCGACAACGACAACAGATTGTTGTAGACAAAATACATCAGCAGCGCGATCACCAGTCCATAGGAACGACGCGCCCGCGTGTTCACATAACTGAGCGGAATCGCCATCACGGCGAGAATCAGCGCGCTAACCGGCCCGCTCAGCCGCCACACCAGTTCCGCGCGTGCCGGCGGCGAGGCATCGGCCAGCAACGCCTTCATGCGCATTTGACGGATGCCTGTTTGCTTACCCCCCACGGCAACCAGATCAAGCCGCATCCAGTAACGTTCAAACTGCACGATCCGGTAGTCGAGTTGGCCGGGGGTGCCTTCATATCGACGCCCGTCCTTGAACACCAGATAGCGTGAACCGTCGGCAAGCTGGGTGTGACTCCCTTCGCGTGCCACCACCAGGCCCAATTGGCCATCGATGCGTGACTGCATGAATACATTGCGCACAATGCCGGTGAGCGGATTGAGCGATTCGACGTAATAAACGCGCTGGCCCGCGCTGGATTCGGCGAACATGCCGGGCGCAATCAGCGAACTTTCACTGCGGCTGCGCAACTCCTGGCGATATTCGCTTTTCTTGGTTTGCATCCACGGACTGATCACCACGGTCAGCACCAGGATCACCACCGAAAACGGCAGGGCAAAGCTCAATACCGGCCGCATCCATTGCACAAGCGACAGCCCGGCGTTGAACCAGATGACCATTTCGCTGTCTCGCCACATGCGCGACAAAGGCAGCAACACGCCGGCAAACAACGCAATCGTCATCAATGACGGTAAAGATTGCAGCAGCGAGAAACCGAGAAAAGCGAATACCGCCTCGTTGGCAAGCTCGCCGCGCGCCACGTCGCCAAGCAGACGAATGAACAGCACCACCAGCGCAATCGCAACCAGCACCGTCAGCACGGCGCCGGTGGCAAGGCCCATTTCGCGGGTCAGCGCGCGGCGATAGAGCATGAGGCAATCCGTGGAATATTCGTGAGGCGAAAGGGCTTTTGACATTCCACCGCGCCCGCGCCAATAATCGCCAAATCGGCAACGCCTATCCTCGGCGCATCGGCAAATTGTAATTTTTTGAGCACAGACATGGAAAACAAAGAAATCGATCTCGAATTTAGCATAAAAAGCGGCGCGCCCGAAAAGCAGCGCACCGCCTGCGTTGTGGTCGGCGTATTCGAAAGCCGCAAGCTGTCAGGCCCGGCGATCGACATCGATCGCGCCAGCGATGGCTACCTGTCCGAGATCCTGCGCGGCGGCGACATGGAAGGCAAAGCCGGCAGCATGCTGCTGCTGCACAAGGTGCCCAACATTCTGGCCGACCGCGTCCTGCTGATCGGGCTCGGCAAAGAACGGGAGTTCCACGAAAAGGCCTACCGCGACGCCATCGCCCGCGCCGTCAAGACCCTGCGCGACACCGGCTCGATGGAAGCCACCATCACGCTTTCCGAAATCCCGGTGAAAAAACGCGACGTCACCTGGAACATCGAACAGGCCGTGATCAGTGCGCATGATGCGCTGTACCGATTCGACTGCATGAAAAGCAAACCGGAGGAAGCGCGCCGCCCGCTCAAGCGCGTCACCTTCGCCGTGTCACGGCGCGGCGAATTGAAGTTCGGCGACGTCGGCCTCGCACGTGGCCTGGCCATTGCCCATGGCATCCATCTCGCCAAGGACCTCGGCAACACACCCTCAAACATCTGCACCCCGGAATATTTGGCGGAAGAAGCGAAAAAAGTGGCGAAAGCGCACGGTTTCGGTTGCGAGATTCTCGATTACGCTGCCTGCGACAAACTGAGCATGGGCTCCTTTCTGTCGGTCGGTAAGGGCAGCGACAAGCCGCCGCGCTTCATCGTACTGAAACACGACGGCGGCAAAAAAGGCGACAAGCCCGTGGTGCTGGTCGGCAAGGCGGTCACCTTCGACGCCGGCGGCATTTCGCTCAAGCCCCCGGCCGAAATGGACGAAATGAACTACGACATGAGCGGCGGCGGCGCGGTCATCGGCGCCTTCCGCGCCATTGGCGAACTGGGGCTGAAGCTCAACGTTGTCGGCCTGATTCCCGCCTGCGAAAACATGCCGGACGCGAACGCCAACAAGCCGGGTGATATCGTCACCTCGATGTCCGGCCAGACCATCGAAATCCTCAACACCGACGCCGAAGGCCGCCTCATCCTGTGCGACGCGCTGACCTATGCCGAGCGCTTCGAACCCGACGCGGTGGTTGACCTGGCGACGCTCACCGGCGCCTGCGTCATCGCGCTGGGTGCGCACCCCAGCGCGCTCTACAGCAACCACGATCCGCTGGCGCGCGAGATCGAGTACGCCGCCGACCACGCCTGGGACCGCGTCTGGCGCATGCCACTGTGGGACGACTACCAGGACCAGCTGAAGAGCAGCCTCGCCGACATGGCCAACATCGGCGGCCGCCCCGCCGGCTCGGTCACCGCGGCCTGTTTCCTGTCGCGCTTCGCCAGAAAATACCACTGGGCGCACCTCGACATCGCCGGCACCGCCTGGAAAGGTGGCCGCGAGAATAAAGGCTCGACCGGGCGCCCGGTGTCGCTGCTGGTGCACTTCCTGCTGAACCGCGCCCAGAAATAAGCCGGCAGACGTGACAGAAATCCTGTTTTACACCTTCGCCGACGACCCGCTCGATGTCGCCCGACGCGTCGCCACCAAGGCACACGGCCAGGGCAGGCAGGTGATGATTTACGCGCCGGACGCAGCGATGGCCGACGCTATCGACCGCCTGCTCTGGACAACACCGGCGCTGGGCTTTGTGCCGCACTGTCGCGACAACGACGCCTTGGCAGGCGAAACCCCGGTGTTGATCGGCAGCAACCCCGATACCCTGCGCAGCGCCGACGTGATGATCAACCTGCACAGCGAACAGCCGCCGGCATTTGCCCGCTTCGAACGTCTAATCGAGATCGTCGGCCTGGACGAAGCCCGGGTCGAACAAGGACGCGAGCGCTACCGTTTTTACAAGACGCGCGGCTACGCCCTGAAAACGCACGATCTGCGGCAGCCTGCTAGCTAGGAGCCCCTGATGAGCGACAGTCCCCTGTTGAACAAGATGGATGCACTGCTGAAAAAGCATCGCGGCGGCAGCGAGGTCGATGTTGGCGCATCGTCCGACCACGCAGTCACGCAGCAACCGTCGTCTGAGCCCACACCACCGCCCGGCGCCTGGCTGCCGGTGCTGACCGATGTAATTGAACGAGGCACGGCGCCCGCCAAAGCAGCGCCTGCACCCGTCACGATTGCCGCGCCCGCCGAACCTGTCCTGCCCGCGACCACGCCAGCCGGCGTAGCGCCAGCCGTTAGCTTGCCGCCGGCTGTCGTGACCGACACCCTGGCCGAGCAATTGATGAGCGAACTGGCGCCGCGTTTGTCCGAAGTCATGGAAAAACAGGTCGCGGCCGAACTGCGCAAGAACCTTGACCAGACTGTCGCCACCCTGCTCTCCCAACTCGACGTCAACGTGCGCGAAATCGTGCGCGAGGCCGTTGCCGAAAAGCTCAAGCAACCGCGCCCCCCCTCAAGCTGAAACCACGTTTCGGCATCGTTTTCCAGGGCGGATCTTCAGGTTTTCAGGCGGTGCCCCCAGGTTTTTGGGGCGTGTCCCAGGGTTTTTTGGGATAATGCCGCCTTTGCCCGCACGCCATGGAACTCGCCAAATCCTTCGAACCGGCTGATATCGAAAAACGCTGGTACGCCCAGTGGGAAAGTTCCGGCTACTTCAAGGCCGGTGACGCGCCTGACGCCGACGCCTACTGCATCATGCTGCCG
Organism: Thiobacillus sp.; assembly: GCA_051305915.1. Classification (GTDB taxonomy): domain Bacteria; phylum Pseudomonadota; class Gammaproteobacteria; order Burkholderiales; family Thiobacillaceae; genus Thiobacillus. The sequence continues at coordinate 5,141 of JBPPMF010000093.1, forward strand.
CCGCCCAACGTTACTGGCACGCTGCACATGGGGCACGCCTTCCAGCACACCCTGATGGACGCGCTCACC
>JBPPMF010000111.1:0-7883 GCA_051305915.1 Thiobacillus sp.
CAGGGCTTGCGCTACAAGCAGCTCGCCGTGGCCACGGCCTTTCACAGCGAACTGGTCGCCGATGCCAGCGGACCGTTTGCAGAGCGCCTGCAAACAATTGAATTCAAAAAACCAACCGCCAGTGTGTTTGCCAACACCAGCGGTGCAGCGTATCCCGAGACCGCGAACAAGGCCCGCGAAATTCTCGCTGCGCAACTGGCGTGTCCGGTCGATTTCGTTGCCGAAATTGAGACGATGTACGCCGCCGGCATGCGCACCTTTCTGGAGGTTGGCCCCGGGGCCCGTTTGACCGGGATGGTCAAGGCGATCCTCGGAACACGTGATCATCAGGCGCTTGCCATCGATGCTTCCAACGGCAAGCGCTCCGGTATCCACGATCTGGGCCGTGCTCTGGCACAGCTGGCGGTCACCGGCTATCCAGTCGATCTGAGCTGCTGGGATGAAGGCTACGCCGCTTCACGCCAATCGCCGCAAGGCAAGAAACCCGGCATGACGGTTCCGCTGAGCGGTGCCAATTATTTCAAACGTCCGCAGAAACGTCTGCCTGTGCAACCACAAGTCGCCGCAATTCCTGCAACCATGCCTGCCGCCCAGCCGAAGCCGGTCAGCCCGGCAACAGGTGCATTCGTCGCCACTAACGGTTCCTTGCAGGAAGCTCTGCAGATTACCCGCCAGAGTCTGCAAGCCTTGCAGAGTCTGCAGGAGCAGACGTCGCGCCTGCATCAGCAGTTTTTGACCGGCCAGGAGTCGGCGACGCAATCCTTCCTCGGTCTGGTCGAGCAGCAGAACCGCTTGCTGCAGGGGCAGCCATTGACCACTGCTGCAGCACCTGTAGCGCCTGCAGCACCTGTAGCGCAGGGACCAGACGTTGCCGTCGCTGCGTCTCAGCCGGCAGTGGCTCCAGGGCCGTCGATGCAAGCAGCTGTTGCTGAAGACCTTCCTGCGATTGACAGTCAAAGGGTTGCCAGTGTGCTTTTGAGTGTGATTGCCGAAAAGACCGGTTATCCGCAAGAGATGCTGGAACTGGAGATGACCCTCGACGCCGATCTCGGCATCGATTCGATCAAGCGTGTGGAGATTCTCTCTGCCTTGCAGGAAAAACTGCCTGAGGCGCCGGCAGTCAAACCGGAGGATCTTGGTACCCTGCAGACTCTCGGCCAGATTATTGACCACTTAGCCGCCGGTATGGCACCGGCGCCGACACTCTCAGCCGTTGCAGCAGTTTCTCAAGTTGCTGACAGTAGCCGGATTTCCAGCGTGCTGCTTGAGGTGATTGCCGAGAAGACCGGCTATCCGCAGGATATGCTGGAGCTGGAGATGTCCCTCGATACCGATCTCGGCATCGATTCGATCAAGCGTGTGGAAATTCTCTCTGCGTTGCAGGAGAAACTGCCCGAGGCGCCAGCGGTCAAACCGGAAGATCTGGGCGTGTTGCAGACCCTTGGGCAGATTATTGAATATCTGGGCGCCGACGTGGCTACTGCAGCGGTTGTCGCATCCCCCGTATCTGCAGCCACTGTCGCTGTTGACAGCAGTCGGATTGCCAGCGTGCTGCTTGAAGTGATTGCCGAAAAGACCGGTTACCCGGTAGAAATGCTCGAGTTGGACATGGCTCTCGATACCGATCTCGGCATTGACTCGATCAAGCGGGTTGAAATCCTTTCTGCTCTGCAGGACAAGCTGCCGGGTGCGCCGGCGATCAAACCGGAGCATCTCGGTACCCTGCAGACGGTTGGTCAGATCGTCGATTTCCTGACCAGTGTGTCCGGTATCACGGAAGCTGCGGCAAAGCCGGAAGTGACCTTTGAACTGCCGTCGGTGGGCAGCGGTGTTGAACGTAAAGTTCTGAAGGCTGTTCCGCTGCAAAGGGCAAATGACCGTGATCCACTCAACCTGCCGAAAGGTGCCGTGATCTGGGTCAGCGATGACGGCTCTGCCCTGGCGAAGTCCCTCTGCCAAAAGTTGGCGGCGCGAAACCTGATCGCTGAAAAAATCAATCTCGAGCAACTCAATGATCTGATCCCTAACGCGAAGCTGGCCGGATTGGTGCTGCTGGCACCGCTGGCCGGGGCAGATGATCTTTTCCTGCAGAACTCTTTTCGCCTGATGCAACTGGCGGAGCCGGCTCTGAACGCTGCTGCGGATAAGACCGGGGCGGTCCTGGCGACGGTGTCGCGCCTGAATGGCCGCTTCGCGCTGCCGGGCGGCGGACCGGTCAAGGATGCCCTCTCGGGTGGACTGGCCGGATTGTCAAAAACCGCCGGACATGAATGGCCTGAAGTCGCCTGCAGGGCTTTCGACCTTGCGGCAGACCTGGACGATGTCGACAAAACTGCTGACATGCTGGTTGCTGAACTTCTCGTCGATGGTGAGCAGGAAGTCGGCTTCTCAAGCGAGGGATTGTATACCCTCAGCCTGGTTGACGAGTCGCTGGCTGGTGAGCCGCTTGATTCACCGGTTAGTTATGGCGATGTCGTGGTGATCAGTGGCGGCGGTCGCGGCGTAACCGCCGAGGTTGCGGTTGCGCTGGCGGCTTCGAGCCGGGCGACTCTGCTGTTGCTCGGCCGCAGCGAAGCTCCGCAGACCGAACCCCCTTGGCTGAGCGGCTTGAGCAGTGAAGCCGAAATCAAGAAAGCTGTGATCGCCAATGCCGGGAGCCCTTTAAAACCGATGGATGTTGGCCGGAAGTACCATGAGATTCTCGGCAATCGTGAGATTCGCAACACCTTGCAACGCATCAAGGCGGCGGGTGGCCAGGCGCTCTATCGCTCCGTTGACCTGCGTGATGACGATGCCGTTGCAGCTGTCATCAAGGATATCCGCGAAGAGAATGGTCCGATCAAGGGCTTGATCCACGGCGCCGGGGTGCTGGCTGACCGTTTGATCAAGGACAAGACGGCAGAGCAGTTCGCGCAGGTTTACAGCACCAAGATTGCCGGCCTGCGCAACCTGCTGGCGGCGCTTGGCGGGGATGCGTTGCGTTTTATGGTGATGTTCTCTTCGTCGACCGGTCGTTATGGTCGGACAGGCCAGGTCGATTACGCCGTCGCTAACGAGATTCTCAACAAGGTGGCCCAGGAGCAGAGCGGGCTGCGCCCCGACTGTCGCGTCCTTGCCCTGAATTGGGGGCCGTGGGACGGCGGCATGGTGACTCCTGCTCTGAAAAAAGTCTTTGCCGGGGAAGGCGTTGCCGTCATCGACCTCAAGGCCGGGGCTGATTACCTGATTGAGGAAATCGCTACGCCGCCAGGTGGCCCAGTGGAACTGGTCATCCTCGGCGGTCGGGATACTGCGGCGAGTGAAAGCCCGTCCCAGGCCCACGAAAACCTTTATGTCTCCAAGGCGTTTGATCTGGAGATCTCCATAGACCAGTATCCATTTCTCAAGTCCCATGTCATTGACGGCAAGGCGGTTCTGCCGATGGCGGTCATCATCGAATGGATGGCCCACGCTGCGATCCATAACAATCCGGGGCTGCGTTTCCACGGTTTCAACGATCTGCGTGTACTGAAAGGCGTCACCCTTGAACCGGGACAGACGCATACCTTGCAGGTCATGACCGGCAAGGCGTTCAAGAGCGGCGGAGTTCATGTCGTGCCGGTGGAGCTGTCCGGGATGACGGCCGGCGGTCAGCAGTGTGTTCACAGTCGCGCGCGCATGGTGCTTGCGGCAAAGCTGCCGGAAAGCAAGCTGGCCACGGCACGCCCGGATCTGCCAGCTTATAAACGCTCCATCGAAGAGATCTATCAACCGGATCGACTTTTTCACGGTCCCGACTTTCATGGTATCCGCGAAGTGATTGGCTGTTCCGCAGACGGTATCGCCTCGGTCGTGCGACCGGCACCGAGCCCGGCGGAATGGATCAACCAGCCGTTGCGCAACTCGTGGCTGGCCGATCCGCTGGCATTGGACAGCAGTTTCCAGATGATGATTCTCTGGAGCTTCGAGCGCTACCAGTCCGGCTCCCTGCCGGTTTTTGCCGGCCGCTACCGTCAGTACCAGAATAAATTTCCTGAAAGCGGCGTGGAAATCCGCGTGCATATAGTCAGCCAGAGTGCCAGCAAGGCGGCTGCGGAAATCGATTTTGTCGATCCGGCCAACGGTACCCTGATTGCCCGGATTGAAAATTACGAATGTGTGATTGACGCCTTGCTGAATGCGAGTTTCCAGCGCAATAAACTGCAGGGAGCTGCCTGAGAATGAAGCACGGCAAATCGGTTGCAATTGTCGGGGTCGGCGGCGTGTTTCCCATGTCTCCGACCCTGGAGCGTTTCTGGGAAACGATTACCGGCAACGTGGACACCTCGCGGCAGCCGCCGCCCGGGCGCTGGCTGCTCGATCCCGACGAAGCCTTCGATCCAGCGGTCGGTACCCCGGACAAGATCTATTCAAAAAAGGGCTGCTTCATTGACGACGAAATCGATCCGTCGTCAATTGAGGGCCTCGATATCGACGCAGATTTCCTGGCTGGCCTCGACCCGATGTTTCGTCTGCTGCTGCGTACTGGTCACCAGGCTTTCCGCGATGGCCGCATCGGCCAGCTCAATCGAGAGCGGGTCGGCGTCATCGTCGGCAACCTGGCGCTGCCCAGTGAATCTTCCTCAACCATGGCCCGGGATTACCTCGGCCGCACGTTCGAAGAGAAACTCCTCGGTCCGGAACACACGTCGAAGCTACCGAGCGTTGCACCGCTGAACCGTTACGTGGCCGGCCTGCCTGCCGGCCTCCTGGCTAAAGCCCTCGGCCTCGGCGGCACCTGCTATACCCTGGATGCCGCCTGTGCCTCATCGCTCTACGCCATCAAGCTGGCAGTCGATGAGCTGCTGGCCGGACGGGCTGACGCCATGCTGACCGGCGGCCTGTCACGCCCCGACTCACTCTACACCCAGATGGGTTTCTCCCAGCTGCATGCCCTTTCCCCGTCCGGTAACTGCAGCCCTTTCGATGCCAATGGCGATGGTCTGGTGGTCGGCGAAGGCAGCGGCATGTTTCTGCTTAAACGGACCGAAGATGCGGTCTGTGCCGGTGACCATATCTATGCTGTGATTCGCGGCATCGGTCTTTCAAACGACCTTGGCGGCAGTCTGCTGGCTCCGGCTTCCGAGGGACAGCTGCGGGCCATGCGTTCTGCCTACGAACAGGCCGGCTGGTCACCGACTGATGTCGATATGATCGAGTGTCATGCCACCGGGACCCCGGTGGGAGATGTGGTCGAATTCACCAGCCTGAAGAGCCTCTGGGGGGATAATGGCTGGCAGTCCGGACAATGCGTGATCGGTTCGGTGAAATCGAATATCGGCCACCTGCTGACCGCCGCTGGTTCCGCCGCCCTGATGAAAACCGTGCTGGCGATAAAAAACCGCTCCCTGCCGCCGACCGCCAACTTTTCGCGTCCGGCCAACGGCATCGACCTGAAGGCCAGTCCGTTTCGCATCCTGCAGCAGTCGAAGCCCTGGAAATCCCGCAAGAAGGGGCAGCCACGGCGGGCGGCGGTCAGCGCTTTCGGTTTTGGCGGCATCAACGCCCATCTGCTGATTGAGGAATGGATTCCACAAAAACCGCCGAAAAGTAGTGTGGCCTATCATCCGTCATTCAAGAAAAAGAGCCAGCCGGTAGCTATTGTCGGCATAGGTGCTCATTTTGGTCGCTGGGATTCACTCGCAGCTCTGCGCAGCCGGTTGCTTGGCGGGGGCCCCGAGGTGAATGCCGAGCGTCCCACCCACTGGTGGGGAGCAGAACAGAGTCGCTGGTTTCAGGAAGAAGGGCTGAGTAGAACGGATTTCAAAGGCTTTTTCATCCCCGAGGTGCATGCCGCTCCCGGCTCCTTCCGCATTCCGCCGAAAGAAATTGAAGAGATGCTCCCCCGTCAGTTGCTGATGCTCAAGGTTGCCGACGAGGCGCTGCAGGATGCCGGGCTGAAGAATGAAGACCTGCTCTTCACCGGGGTCTTTATTGGTGCCGGTCTCGACCTCAACGCGACGAACTTCAGTTTCCGCTGGGGGATTCAGAAGTTTGCTCGTCAGTGGGCAAAGCAGCTTGGGCGTGACCTGTCCGAAGAGGAACTCAAGGCCTGGATTGCCGCCCTGCGCGAGTCGTCCGGACCAGCCCTGAGTGCCAACCGGGTCATGGGTGCGCTCGGCAGCATCGTTGCCAGCCGGGTGGCCAAAGCGTTCCGGGTTGGCGGCCCCAGTTTTACCTTGTCCAGTGAAGAGAACTCCGGGCTGAGAGCCCTCGAAGTCGGTGTGCGCGCCCTGCAGGAGGGATCCATCAACCGGGCGATTGTCGGTGCTGCCGATATGGCGGGAGACCTGCGCTCGGTGCTCGGACAGCATGCGGCCCGACCGTTTTCCAAAAGCGGCGCAGTCCGCCCCTTTGACAAGCATGCCGATGGTACTGTGGTCGGTGAGGGTGCGGCAGCAGTCATTCTCAAGCGCCTCGATGATGCCAAGCAGGACGGCGACCACATCTATGCAGTCATCAAGGGCGTCGGTACGGCGACGGGCGGTCCGGTCGAGTCGGGGATCCCGGACAGAAGTGCCTACACGCTTTCCATTGAGCGAGCCATCCAGGAGGCGGGGAGCACTCCGGAATCGGTCAGCTACCTTGAAACCAACGGCAGTGCCCTGGCAATTGAGGATGAACTTGAAGCGAATGCCCTTGGCGCATTTTTTGGTTCCAGGCAGACGCAGAACCCATGCTACATCGGCAGTGCCAAGGCTGATATAGGTCATGCCGGAGCTGCGGCCGGACTGGCGTCGCTGATCAAGGCGACGCTCTGTCTGCAACAACAGGTTTTGCCACGGCTGCGCAACCTGAAAACAATGCGTTATGACTGGGTGCGGGGCAAACGCAGCTTCATTGCTCCTGAGTCCCCGCAATTCTGGTTGCGCAACCGGGTCGAGGGTCCCCGCCGGGCACTGGTCAGCGGTTTCGGTGTTGACGGGACCTGCTCCCATGTCGTACTCGAGGGCATGGAAGACAGGGCCGGCAGAGCCGGAGCGCCCCTTACGGAACGTCCACTTGGTGCGCTTGACGAGGGGCTCTTCGCTCTCGAAGCGGACGATGTCGATGGCTTGCTGGCAAAGATCGCCACGCTGCAGGATTTTGTTGCCATGGCTCATGACGGCGGGATCGAGCAGTTGGCAATGCAGTGGTTTCGAGAAGCCAAGCTTGACCAGAGCAAAACGACCTGTCTGAGCGTGGTGGCCTCAAGCCGGTCGGAGTTACTTGATCAGCTCGAACATGCTGTGCTCTCTCTTCGGAACAACCCAACCCAGGCCATAGGCGGTCATGCCACGATGCTGTCAGCAAACATCCGCGATCGTCTGTTCTTTGCCACTGAGCCTCTGGCTGCGCAAGGCCGGGTGGCGTTCATCTTCCCCGGTTCCGGCAATCACTTTGCCGGAATGGGTCGTGACCTCTCAGCCCGTTGGCCGGCAATCTACTGCAAACAGGATGCTCATAGTCAATTCCTGGCCCGCCAGTTTCTGCCGGAGCACTTCTGGAAAACCGAGCTGGCCGAGACCCTTCACGAAAACCACAATGCCCTGGTCATTGGTCAGGTTGCCCTCGGCACCGCGATCAGCGACCTGGTGCGCAGCTTCGGTATCGAACCGCAGGTAGTCAGCGGCTACAGCCTCGGTGAGTCGGCGGGACTCTTCTCTTTCGGCGCCTGGAAGGATCTCGACGGTATGTCGCAACGGCTCGGTGAGTCAACTCTGTTTACCGAAGATCTTGCTGGTGAATGCAAGGCTGCGCACAAAGTCTGGGGGCTGAGAAAGGGTGAACAGGTCGACTGGGTGCTTGGTATCGTCGATGCCCCCGCCGCGCATGTGAAGCAGGCGCTGGTCGGCAAGGACAGGGCCTACCTGCTGATTGTCAAT
>JBPPMF010000132.1:0-3747 GCA_051305915.1 Thiobacillus sp.
CCCTGGAACGGTTTGGCCAGCACCAGCCACAGCACCGTGCCGATCAGCGCGGTGGAGAGCGCTCCCAGCAGCATGCACAGCATCGCGACAGGCGCGTGCGGGTTGCGCTCCTGGCGCAGGATCAGCACGCCATACAGGACATGGCAGATGACCATGCCGGTCACCGCGGTGAGCTTGAGGATGAGCCACACCCCGAGGGTGCGGTCGAGCAGGAACAGCAGACTTCCGGTGACGATCGCGAACATCGCCGCTGGTGTCGCAATCGCCGTGAAGGCCATGCGGTTCAGCGACGCCGCGCCGCGCCGCGAGCCCGTGCCCTGCATGCGTGACGGGCCGGCGGCGATCAGTGCGGGGAGGTACAGCAATGCCCCGCACCACACCAACAATCCGGTGATGTGCAAACCCAGCAGCAGGACGAGTTCGGGTCTCATGGCTCACTGTTCCAGTCGTGGGGATACGGGCGCCCGGCTTCGAAAAAGCCCGCGGCCTCGACGTGGGCAGGACACCCGTAAATCGACGGCCCTCGGAATCGGATTCGACCGGGTATCCCTCCACCATAGACGCACCCCCTGCATTTCGCTTGTCCGACCGTTGCGCGGTGCTTGACCGGGTGACAGCCGCGGCGCTTTTCTTTTAAGCGCAGGCCAGGTGCGGCGGGTTAGGCGTCGGGTTCATCTACCAACGCCTGCAACTTAAGAATGGTTGCCCAGTTTCTGGTTGTCACTGATCTACCTGCTTTGCCGAGCAATGCTTTAGCGGCTTTGCTTTCCAGGATGCCGTTTGCGCAGTGCAAGTACGCGGCATTCTTGCCGACCAGGAACCGCTCAGGCAACACGACCAAAGATTCGATTGCACCAAGCCCCGATAGCGTGGCGTTGTCTTGAGCGAAGACCACCAAGAGATGCGAATGATTGGTTGCTTGCCCGGCCAACGGGTTCTCACCAACGATGGCCGACAACTCTTTCGCCGGCTTGACGATGACGGGTACTTCCACCTTCAGTTTTTCCGATATGGCGGCGGCTATGTTTGCTGCATGCTTGGCCTGCGTACCCTTGGTGGCTTGGAATACAGCGTTGCCACTATTCAGGAGCGTAGCTACGTTTTTGTACCCAAGTTCAGTCAGCAAGGCTCGCAGATCGGCCATGGCTATTCGCTTGGCCTTGCCAACATTGATGCCACGCAACAGGGCTATGAACTTTGGCACTAGCGACACGGAGCTAAGGGGCGCCGCGCTTTTGCGACGTCCCGCTTGAGCATAGGGTTGGACGAAGCCGCTACGCGGAGAAGTCGCCTGGCTGAGCCACACGACATATTCTGCACATTCATTTCCTCGCCGTTGAGGGAAGTGATCCTGAAATATTTCGTGAGGATAAACCAGCATGACGAACGCTTTGGCCGGGCACTTCGACCGGCAATACCAAGCCCATCTCAAACATCTCAAACTCAAGGGGCTGCAACCCAAGACCATCGACGCCTACGCCCGTGCTATCCGGCGGTTGGGTGAGTACTTTGCCCAGCAGATCGACGATCTCTCCGAGGCGCAGCTCACCGAGTACTTCAGCGACCTGATCGGGACGCACTCGTGGAGTGCGGTCAAGCTCGATCTCTACGGCCTGAAGTTCTACACCACCCATGTCCTGAAGAAGCCCTGGGTGATGCCGAACCTGATCAAGCCGCCCAAGACGCAGCGCTTGCCCGACATCGTTACGGTCGACGAAGCGCAGCGCCTGTTTTTGGCGACGCGCACCCTGAGCTACCGGGTGTTCTATTTCACCCTCTACAGCCTGGGGCTGCGCCTGGGCGAAGGGCTGGCCCTGAAAGTCGGCGACATCGACGCCGCCAGGATGCGCGTACAGATACGCGACGCCAAGGGCAACCGGGACCGCTTCGTGCCCTTGCCCGAGGCGACACTGACTGCGCTACGGCAATTCTGGCAACTGCATCGCCACCCCGAACTGCTCTTTCCCAATCGCCACGGTGGTCTGAAGGCGGCGCATCGCGCCCGCTCGCCGCTCGATCGCGGTGGTGTGCAAACCACCTTGCGCCAAGTGGCGCAGGATTGCGGGCTAAAAAAAAGATCACCCCGCACAGTTTGCGCCACAGCTATGCGACCCACCTGATCGAAGCCGGCGTCGATCTGCTCGAAGTCCAGAAGATCCTCGGCCACCATTCCATTCTCACCACCGCCCGCTACACCCACCTGACCAGCCACACCAACGATCAGGCCAGCGTTCGCATCAATGCCCTGATGAATCGCTTCTCGATGGCCTGGGGCGTGGTCAAATGATTCCTCTCGCCGAAGTCATCGCCCGCCATGAGGCGGCCTGCCTGCAACAGTATCGTCACGCCATCCTGCCCAGCCACCGCCAGGCCCTGGCTGCCATGAAGTCCTGCCGCACGGCCCTGGCACCCCGGATGCTGGCCCGTTGTAGCGCCTGCGACGAGCGACGCCTGGTGCCGCATTCCTGCGGGCATCGCAACTGCCCGCATTGCCAGCATCACGAGAGCCAGCAGTGGCTGGAGCGCCAACTCAAACGGCAGGTGCCGGCCAACTACTTCCTGCTCACCTTCACCGTGCCGGCGGAATTCATCCTGTCCTGTGACGGGGAACAGGTCAGCTTTCGCTACCGCGACAGCCAGACCGGGGAGATGGCGGTGCGTACGGTGAGCGGTGCCACCTTCCTGTGGCTGATCCTGCAGCATGTGCTGCCCAAGGGGTTTCGGCGCGCCCGCAATTTCGGCTTTCTGCATCCCAACAGCAAACGCCTGATCGCTCTGTTGCAGGTCGTGCTGAAGGTAATGCCCAGCGCCGATCCGGGCTGGATGAAACCGCGCCCGCCGTTTTTGTGCACCTGCTGCGGGGCGCCGATGCAGGTGGTGCGCAGACGCATTCCATCGGCGTCCGACCGATGGCGGAGCTCAAGTTTGGCTGAGAGCGTGAGCATGTAAGCCGTTTGCCATCCGGCCTGACGCTGATGCGCCGTTCGGCGCCACGGGAACACTCGGCCTGAAATCGGCAAAAATCGCGGATTCGATCGCCAGAACGGCTGAATCGGGCGTCGCGTCGTTGCAATGACGGCGCGTATGACCGGCAACAGAGGGCTTTCTGCAGCAGAAAGCCCTTGGACGCGGTGAAGGACAAAAAGATATTTCCAGGGAAACTACCAAGCTATCGAACCGGGCTCGTCCAACAACCGGTTCAGATCGTGGCTCGCTTCGCGATCACGATCTAACCTTAATCGTTTTAAGGATCGCCAGGGCCTGGCGGCTCTAAGCAAATTGGATGAGGTGGGGATTTGTGAAGCTTATATGAACGGCAGCCTGGATGTCGCAGGCGAACATGCTGGGCTTCGCCAGCCTGCGCGGGCTATTAAGCGACCATCATCCATTGCACACGCTGTGGCTGCGGATTGCACCATTTTTCGTCGGGCGGGTGTAGGTCGACCGACAGGCGATTGCGGGCCACTATGACTTCAGCAACGAGTTCTATCTCACATTCATGGACCCCACCCGCTGCTATTCGCAGGCAGTATTCGCGCGTGAAGATGAACCGCTGGAAGCAGCCCAACACCGCAAACTTGATTTTGCTATCGACGCCTGCCGGCTTAAACCGGGAGATCGCGTCCTGGATGTCGGTGGCGGCTGGGGCAGTTTTACCGAGCATGCCGGACGGCGCGGCATTCATGTCACTTCGCTGACTATCTCAGAACAATCCGAGGCTTTCCTGACGGATCTGATAGCGCGGCA
>JBPPMF010000177.1:0-2274 GCA_051305915.1 Thiobacillus sp.
GGAGCGGCGTCCACGCCGCGATGCTGTGGTCGTTGCTACGGCTCGAAAATCGCGTCTTGGAAGGTGCCCCTACAGGCTGTGCCGGCGATCGCCGCGCGCCAACCCCGCCAGCGGCACAATTCCGCCCTTGCCGAATCCGATCACCTTGAACAGCTCGCCCATCTCGGCGGGCGACACCAGGCGCTGCACGGCATTCGCCTGCGGCAGATACGTCGCCGCATCGGTCGGCGGCGTCTGCATCAGCAACTCGGTCAGCCCACTGTTCAGCAGAAAACTCGCCTGGCTGGTGTAGCCCGCGAGTTCCAGACCCGCCGCCATTCCCGCCCGCGCCACCGCACTGAAATCGACGTGCGCGGTGAGGTCGCATAATCCCGGCAGGTAGAACGGATCGTCCAGCGCATGGTGGCGGTAATGCGCGCGCAGCGTGCCCATGTGACGCTGCGGATGGTAGTACTCGTTTGCGCTGAAGCCATAGTCGATTATCAGGATCAGGCCACGATCCAGACATTCGGCAAGCGAGGCGATCAGCGCGTCGGTGGCCAGATTGATTTCGGAAAGATAGCCGGGTGCAAGGTTCAATGCATTGGCGCGGGTGCGTAGCGGCGGGTCGCCGATGGGCCGGTCCTGCCAGGCGAAACCTTTGCCTTCCACAATCACGCCGCGAGCAAGTGCCCCATCCTGCGTCCAGTGCACCAGTTCCACCGGCAGCGCGTCGAGCACTTCGTTGCCGAGGATAACGCCGCTGAAATGCTGGGGCAGCGCGTCCAGCCACTGCACCCGTTCGCGCAGATGCGGCCACTCGCGCGCAAGCGTTTCCTGCTGGCGCTGGCGCAGATCGGCACTAACTTCCAGGATGCAGTACCGCGACGGCAGTGTCCCGAGCCGTTCCAGTTCACCCAGTACATCCGTCGCCAGTCGCCCGCTGCCTGCGCCCAGTTCCAGCACTTCACCGCCGGTTTCTACCAACACCGGCGCAATCGCGTGCGCTAGCGTGCGGCCGAACAGCGGCGTCATTTCCGGCGCGGTGACGAAATCGCCGGCCGCGCCGAACTTCATCGCCCCGGCGGCGTAGTAGCCCAGGCCGGGCGCGTAAAGCGCGGCTTCCATGTAGCGCGAGAACGGCACCCAGCCCCCCGCGTTGTCGATCAGCGATTGCAGATGCGCGGTTACGCGCCGACTGTGGGCAAGCGCATCAGGAGAGGGAACGGGCAGCATGCGGCGAATGACTTCAGGGATAATGCGGAATGGCTGGATAATCCAGAATCCGGTGACTATAAAGGCGAACCCCAATGCAAGGCAAAGTCGCATTGATTACGGGCGGGGCCAAACGTGTGGGCGCGGCGATTGGCCGCCTGCTGCACGCCAGCGGCGCCAATCTGATGGTCCATTACCGCAGTTCGGTCGGCGAGGCGCGCGCGCTGCAGGACGAGTTGAATGCGATCCGCCCCGATTCGGTCGCGCTGATTCAGGCCGATCTGCTCGACGTCAACGGCCTGCCCAGCTTGATCAACCAGACCGTCGCCACCTTTGGCGGCCTTGATGTGCTGGTCAACAACGCGTCGAGCTTCTATCCCACCCCCATTGGCACCATTACCATGAAGGACTGGGACAACCTGATGGGCAGCAACCTGATTGCGCCCATGTTCCTGTCGCAGGCGGCCGCGCCGGAGCTGAAAAAGCGGCGCGGCTGCATCGTCAATATTGCCGACATCCACGCCGAGCGGCCGATGAAAAGCTACGTCGTCTACAGTGTCGCCAAGGCCGGCGTGGTCGGCCTTACCAAATCGCTCGCGCGCGAACTTGGGCCGCTGGTGCGCGTCAACGCCGTCGCCCCCGGCCCCATCATGTGGCCGGAAGACGATCCCAACTTCGACGAAGTCTCGCGCCAGCGCATCGTCTCCCACACCATTCTCAAGACCGCCGGTGGCCCCGACGACATTGCCCGCGCCGTGCGCTTCTTCGCCATCGACGCGCCCTACATCACCGGCCAGGTACTGGCGGTGGACGGTGGGCGCAATGCCAAGCTGTGATGGACGCGTTCGAGATTTGGTAGCTGCCCGGGAAATCATGGGTTGAGCTACCCCCGGATTTTCATTCCTCGTTGTGCTATTGCCTACAATACGGCACTGCCGTATCATGCATTCAATGTACACGGTCATCGAAACGGACGTTTTCGTGCGTGCGGCAGCCCAAGTCTGGACAGATTCGGAGCGTGTTGAATTCATCAACTGGCTGGCGGCCAATCCGGACGCGGGCGATGTGATTCCGGGCGCC
>JBPPMF010000189.1:0-15693 GCA_051305915.1 Thiobacillus sp.
CCCGCCACCCCCGCTGCCGCACCAAACAGTTTTGCCGCACGCAGCGATGTCACATCCGCGCCCAGCTTGATAGCCGCCCGCGCATCAGCCGCCGGCTGCTGCGGCACCGGCGCGGCAAAGCGCCAGGTCCAATGCGCCAGCAGCGCGGCCAGGGTCAGCAACAACAACAGATTGAGCAGAGGGGCGCCCAGCCAGGGTGCGCGGCGAAGCGAGTCGAAAAAGGGTGTGCGCGGCATCGCGGACAAGCTTCCTATAAAAAATATGACGGCGCAACCTTCAGATCAACCAAGCGCCCGACGGCCGCAGTGGTTGAGCCGGGCCGCCGGATGACACCGACCGGAACGAAACGCGACGCGCGCGTTCAATCGACTGCATTATTCCTCGATACCGTAGCGCTTCACCTTGCGCCACAGGGTCGATTTATCGATGCCGAGAATTTCCGCAGCCAAAGCGCGGTCGCCGCGCGTCTCGCGCAGGGTCTTGCGAATGAAATAGGCTTCCACCTCGTCGAGACTTTGCGGCGGCAGGTAGTCGAGCGCGCGTCCGCGCGGGTCCTTCTGTTCGGTCAGGCGCGACGGCAGCACGTCGGCATCGATATGGTCCGTTTCAGCGAGAATGATCATGCGCTGGATGATGTTTTCCAGTTCGCGCACATTGCCAGGCCAGTCATACCGCATCAACGCGCCAAGCACCGCAGTGCTGACGCCGCTGATGTGCTTGCCAAGGCGCTGCGAATGCTTGTTCAGCAAATAGTAGGTCAGCAGCGCGATATCCTCGCGCCGCTCGCGCAGCGGCGGGACGCTGATCTCCATCACCGACAGGCGATAGAACAGGTCTTCGCGAAACTGGCCCGATGCCACCAACTCCGGAATCTGCCGGTTGCTGGCTGCAATCACGCGAACATCGACATGCACCGGTTCGGTGGCGCCGGTCGGGTAGAAGCTGCCATCCTGCAGCACACGCAGCAGCTTGGCCTGCAGGGCCATCGGTGCATTGTTGATTTCATCGAGGAACAGGGTACCGCCGTCGGCAATTTCAAACAGGCCCGGCTTGTTGCGCTCCGCACCGGTAAAGGAGCCTTTGCGGAAACCGAACAACTCGCTTTCGATCAGGTTTTCCGGAATCGCTGCGCAGTTGATGGCCACAAAAGGCTTGACGTTGCGTTTGCCGCGCAGATGGATCTGGCGCGCCACCAGTTCTTTGCCGCTGCCACTTTCACCAAAGATCAACACGCTAGAGTCGTAGGCGGCGGCGGCGTCGATCAGGCGGTCGACGCGTTCTTTCGCCTGTGACTGGCCGATGATCTCGCCGCTTTCCTCGTAGGCACGGCTTTGCTGACGCAAGCGCTGGTTCTCGGTCGAAAGCAGGTAAAAACCGAGTGCCTTTTCCACCACACAGCGCAGCTTGATGGTGTCGAACGGCTTCTGCACGTAATCATAGGCGCCCTCTTTGAGCGCGGTGACGGCGGACTCGACCGTGGCGTGGCCGGTAATCAGGACAACCTGGGTCTGGGGATCGCGCGCTTTGACGAACTTGAGCAGATCCACGCCGTCGACGCCAGGCATCCGCAGATCGGTCAGCACGACGGCAGCCTCGTTGTTCTCCAGAAAATCCATCGCCTCGTGCGCATTTTCGGCGCTGGCGACCTTGAAGGCTATCGAAGACTCGGCCAGCACGGCGAGTATCAGCTCGCGCATGTTGCGGTCGTCCTCGGTCACCAGAATGGTCGGCAAGGCGTCCGTCTGGTTGTCCGATGGGACGTCAGTGCTTGTATCCTGCTTCATAGCTTTGCTCGTTCCAGGTCGACTGCCGGCAGCTTGACGACGAAACAGGCACCTTCCGGGCATTCGTTATCGTAGGCGATGAATCCACCACGCTTGGCCACAATGGCCTGACTGATCGACAGCCCCAGCCCGGAGCCCTGGCCGACATCCTTGGTGGTAAAGAAAGGGTCAAACAGACGGTTGCGGATATCCGGCGGCACGCCTGGGCCGTTGTCGGCGACGCTGATCGCGGCGAAACCGTCCTCCACCCAGGTACGCAGCCGAATACTCGGCGACGGCACCTTGTCCAGCGCAGCGATGGCGTTGGTCAGCAGGTTCGACAGGACGATGTCGAGCTGGCCGCAACTGCCCTCGACAACCAGCCTGTCCGGGCTCAGGTCAAGCACGATATCGATGTTATAGCGCTTCAGCCGGCAATTGATGAAGGTCTCGATCAACTCCTGCACAAGCTGGTTAAGGTCGCAGGTTTCTCCGCTGCACTTGTCCTTGCGCGCATAGTCGAGCAACTCCTGTACCACGCGCGAGCAGCGCTGCGTCTCGTCGGCGATGATCCGGGCGTAGCCTGCCAACTTCGGATCGTCGGTCGCGCCGCGCTCAAGCAGCTGCGCATAGCCCAGCATGTTGCCCAAAGGCGTGTTCAGTTCATGCGCAACGCCCGCTGCCAGTTGTCCCATGGCCACCAGCTTCTCGCGCATCGCCACGCTTTCCATCAACTGCCGGTATTCGGTAATGTCCTGCAGGATCAACACACCGCCCATGTCGTTTTCCTCGTCACTGTAAAAGGCGAGGTTGAGCGAGAAGAAGCGTTTGCCTCCACCAACATTGAGGGCGATTTCCTGGTTGCGGATCAGGTGCTTGTACAGAAAGGCATCGCGCAGCAACTCGCGGTCGCGCTCGTTCAGGTCGAGCAGTTCAAACAGGTTGGCGCCAATGAGCGCGCCGGGCCCGACACCGAACAAGGTATCCGCCTGGCGGTTGGCGATGGTCACGCGCAAATCGTCGGCCAGGCTCAGCAGCGCACCGGGCAGACTTTGCAGGATGGTGTTGCTGCGGTTGCGCTCGTTCAGAAAGCGGCCCTGGCATTCCTCCACGGTTTGGAACATCAGTCGCAACGTGGCGATGGTCGTGTTGTATTCCGGGATCAGGCGGCCGACACTGGTCCAGGCGTAGGGCTCGGCTGGGGTCGGTTCCAGCAAGCCTTCGCGCGCATGAAGAATGCCCAGTTCCAGGCGCCGCAACGCGGCCAGTTCAGTGACCAGGCGCGTGCTCAGATAGGCCACGAGCCCGACCAGCACGATGCCAGACAACCAAAACAGGCCCGAGTCGTGCCACAGATAGCCTAAATAGGCATACAGCACGCCGGCCAGCAGCGCGATCGCAGCCGGCATCAAGCGATTAGGAATGCCCGAAAAGAACGCGCGCCGGGAAGTTGATCCCCGGAGACTGAGCGATTTAATGGCAGCACCTCAATAAATAAAATATTGAAACAGCATGAAAGCAGAAACGACGCGGCCGCCTGAAGTCAGGCGGCCGCGGCCGTGCGGTCCAGAAGGCCCCGGATCAGAAGATGAACTGCAGACCCAAAGTAGCCTGATTATAATCCTGCAAGGCCGGATTGGTGGGATGTTCGGTATCGAACGACACCTTCGCATACTCGGCGCTGATCTTCAGATTCTGGCCATCCAGATAGTAGTTAACGCCGACGCTGTTCCAGGTGTTGTCGTAATACTCAGCGCCACCCGTCGTAACGCCATAGTCGGAATTTTCATGCCGACCAAAGAACTGCAAGCGCCCCTTGCCAACCTTGCCCGGCATCATATAACCGGCCTTGACATAGTAGCCTTTAAGGTCAGTGTTGATTGCCAGATCGGGGTCAGGCGACTGATTGTAGGCATCGCCCGTGTCATAGTCGAAGACTGCCGCAGACGCCGTATAGACGCCGCTGACTGTCGGATATTCCATGTAGGCATCGACGGTCCAAGCCTTGTAATCCTTGGGATCGCTGCGTGACGGGTAATTGGCGTAGGCCACATCGGACTGCATATCGTAACCCGCGCCGAAGGTCAGCACTTTCTTCGTTCCCAGGTAGGTACCCAGGTAGCCGTAGCTGAATTCCGGATCCCACAAGCTGTAGTGCACACGAGCGGTCAGGCGTGGATTGTCCTTGGCGACATAATTACCCTCGCGGCCGTCGGCGAGCATCAGGCGGTACTGCAACTTCGCGTCCATCAGATTGCCCCACACCGCCACGCCGGTATCGCGGCTTCCACCGAACGGCGTATAGGCCAGCGTTTCGGAGCGATCCAGCGTCAACGGCTCCAGACACGCCTCAAGGTTCTCGCGCGAGAAGGTGTTCTTGAAACGACCAACAATGAAACGCATGTCGTCACGGTAGTCCAGGGTCACGTAAGCGTCGCGGTAATACACGCTCTTGTTGTCCTGACCGAGCTTGCTGTCGTTGCCAGCCTCAAGCTGGGCATAGAAACTCACGTAGTCGTTATACTGACCGGAAAAAGTCAGGCGGTTGCGACGCAGAAAGGCATCGGTAGCCGAGCCATTATCGGTGCTCGACGTATAGCTCTTGTTTTGCAGCCAGCCCTGGAGCGCGTAAGTAAACGTCACCGAACCCTGATCACCGAATTCGATGGTGGGTCCTGCTGCTGCGCCCATGGGCAGCAAACCGGCAATCACGCCCACCGCGCATGCATGTGACAGCGAGGAAACGGTTTTACGCGGAACGGTCAGAATCTTCATGTTATTTGGCTCCCGGAGTGGCTTGATAAGCAGATTGAACCTTGTCGAGGTTCCCTTTGTGACAGCTGGCACAGACTTGTTCCGCATTGTCGCGAGGCTTGGCAATCAACTTCGAGTGCGCCATCTCCTCCTTCATGATGCGGGGATTCCCCTTGTGGCAACCGACACAGGAGTTGTTTGTCTTGGCATGCTGGGCATGCCAGGGTGACTTGGCCGCATCCATGGAAGGCGCAGCCGCGCGCTTGCCGTTGTGGCACTTGAAGCAGCTCGACGCACCCAGGCCGCAGGCATTGGCAAGCGCAATCGGCGACAAACGCGACACCCCTTCCGCCAGCGCCACCGTCGCCTCGGCACCCCAGCCGCTGGCGGCCAGCGTCTCAGCCTGTTCGGCATGCTTGCCGGCCAACCCGGAGATCAGCGCCACGCCCAGACCCAAAACTGACAGCATGACGCCGCCCCTCCAGATTCTTCTCAACAGACTACTCTTACCTAGGTTGCGATTCATCTATGCCTCTCCTTTGCTCGTCACGGGTTACATGGTGCGCGTCCAGCCGATCCAGGCGCGCGCCTTCTGATTTTGCGAACCGGGCTTCCATTGCCCTGCTGATATCCGCTTCGCTCATGCCCGAAGCACAGGAACACACTGGCCCCTTGCCTCGAAACTTGAGCCTTGGCTGTTCCTGAGCCGCCACGCTGGCACTCGCCACAGCCAGCGCCAGGGTCACAACAGTTGCCATGCCAATGGATTGCATCGTTGTTCTCCGATTCGCGTCTGTCTTACCGACAATTTCTTTAAGCACATCCCGTGCCACAATATATTACCTTTCAATATCAACGAGTTAAGCAAATACCTCTGTCTCCAACCAATTGCAGGATAAAGGTGGCAGCGCACAATCTTTCAATTTGCAATCAGCGCTTCCGGTCTTGCGCGGCAACCTCGACACGCAGCAGTTCGTAGCGCGCCGCCTCAACTTCTTCAAGCGCCTGCCGCAGCAGCGGCACCGCCGGAGCGGGCAGACGGTCGGCACTGAGCAGGCTATCACGGTAGATGCGCTCGTAATGCTCGCCCGGCAGCACCCGCATCACCAATTCCACACGCCAGCCTTCAGTTGACGGCGCAATGAAGGCCTGCCGGAATTCCCGCGTTTCACCCGCAGCAATGCGGGTGTCGGCAATTTCCATCGTAATCGGCGTGTCGACCTGCCAGCCGATCATCTGACGGCCCAGTTCCTGGGTTGTGCCATCGGCCGCATGGCGGTAAAACGCCAGCTCCACCTTTGGCACCATGTAGGTCGGGAAATGATGGCCAGCACCGCTATTGCGCACCTTCGCCAGCGCTTCGTAGCGGCCGTCAGGCTGCTCATTCAACGCCAGCGTCACCTCGACCGCGCGTCGCGTCATCTCCGGGTCGTGAATGCCGCGCCAGAGATGCTGCCGATCCGGCATATGGCAATCCTGGCAGGTCTGCTTGCCGGGCCCGTCCTTGGCGTAGTCGCTGGCCAACCATTGCTGATAAGTGTCCTCCTGCAGCTTGCCGGCTATACGCGGGCCATTGTCCGCAAACTGGTGGCAGTGCGCACAAAAACGGCTGTCCTGGAACGCCTCGGCAATGACAAAGCCGCCATGCGAACCGCCCTCGGCCACTTCGCCGCGAGGCGGCGGGCCAAAGCGCTGGTGGCCGCGCACGTGACAAGCTGCGCACACCAGACCGCGATGACCCAGATCGGCGCCAACGTAATCCGGAGGCGGCGCCTTCGGCGCATTCGCCCAGCCGTGTTCCAGCGCCAGCAACGCCTTCTGCTCGGCCAGCGGCGCATGACAGCGCAGGCAGCGATTGCCCTGATTCTGGTCCATTAGCATCAACTGCCAGCGCAGGCCGGGTCCCATCGCCTTGCTGTGCAGCGAAGTGCGCCAGGCGGCAAACTGCTCGGCGTGGCACTGCCCGCAGGCTTCCGGATCCAGCGAAGCTTCCAGTGGCGAAAAAGCCGCTGGCGGCGCGCCCTGCGGCGGCATCGGTTCGGTCCAGTGTGTGCTTAAAAAGGCCTCGACCGTAGGGGCTGGCTTTTCACCGCAGCCGGGCAACAAGCCGAGAAGCAGGGCCAATGGCAACAAGGCCCGCAGCAAACCCGCATACCCGATGAACTTGAACATTTTGATCCCCATGAAAAAGGCCCACGAAAACATCGTGGGCCCAAGAGTATGCAACGAACTCAGCTAGACATCAGCCACCGCAGGGGTTGGCCGGTGCGCCACCGCCACCACCACCGCCAGCACCCACGGTGGATTCGCCCGTCTTGTATGCCTTATCTGCGTCGATAATGGCATTGGCATTTGCTGCATACGGGTTGGTAATAATGCGCGAGTCGACCAAAGTATAGCTAGTGGCCGGACGGAAGAAGGACTTGACGTCGCTACGCCATGGTGAATCGCTGGGCAGAATGTAGTTGCCGTTCTTGTCGAGCATATTAGACAAGGAGTTCCATTCCACCATCGCTCCATCATAGAAACGGGTCGGCTTGCCGAGGATCACCGCACTGACAACACCGGTGATCATTGCCCGGAAGGTCGTTTCGCAATAGCCGTAAATGGTATCGCCCTCCTGATAGGCATTGCCCTGCCCGACCAACGCATAGTCGGAGCCGACGAAACCAATACCGTCTGCGTTTTGTCCACCTGCCAGCATTGCGGCGAGCTCCGACTTGGGCCGGTATGCCCAGCCCTTGCTCGCATCCAGCATCCGCGTGAACTGCAGCTGAAGCGTGCCAAACGGGTGGCCTTGCCGCGAGCCGGCGTTCTGGAAGAATTGCATATAGTTGTTCGGATTGACCGGCGCACAGTATGCAGTTGCACAGGCCTGGTTGCCTGCAACATCCGTGTTGGTATCCTCACCCAACTCCACCGCCTCACCGGCGCTGTATTGGCCGAGGCTACGTGCATCCCATATGAATACGCCATCATTCTTCACGTTGGTGTCGGACGAGGGCAGAGCCTTCAGTAAATCGCCCATTGTGGCCTGCAGCTGCGTATTGTCGACCAACAGGCTCTTGACCGAAAACGCCCCGGTGTTGGGAGCAGTATTCGCAGTTGCCTGGAAATCGGCAGCGCTCATACCATTTGTGTTGATCCACTGATTGCCACCGTTAAGAATCGCCAGATTCTTCTTGTCCACTCCCCAATAACGCAACGCATACCAGATACGGCCCTGGCCCATGGCATTACCGGTGGTACCGTTTCCCATGGCGACGACGATCATGTCGTTTCTCGGATCGATGTTGTATTTCTTGAGCAACGCATCCATGGCAGCGCCGTCCGGGACCATGCTCTGGGTCTCGATAACACCGTTTGTTCGCGTCTGAATCCATTCGCTCGATGGCGACAGGTAGGTGAACACATTGGTGCCGTTGGGCATGATGTATTCCGCCCCCGCAGGTCCAGCTGTCACCTGCAGGATGACCAGCTTGCCTGCCAGGCCCAGCGTCGCGCGCGCGGCCGCCCAGTTATCCTTCCAGGTTTTCAGCGTAGCAGCGCTAATCAGGCCATTGACATTATTATCGTAATTGTCGTCTGAAACCTGGGCAATCATTGCCGGCGTATTCACTACGATCTCACTTGCCGTCGAGGTCGTGTCCTCACCCCCGCCACCACAGCCTTGCAGGCTAAGTACCAAAGCCAGGGCGCAAGCGCCAGTCCAGCCCGTTTTTATGCGCATGTTCATCGAATATCCTCCATCCATTATCAAGCCCGCGCCATCCTTGCCATGCGGCAAAGCGACGCTCCCATAGTGGCCGGCCCGCCGGAGATGGCGAAACATCCGCCAGCCCCAGTCATGCGCAACCTCAACCGCGGCCGGAGCCACGGGCAAAACACTTCAATCCAGCGGCGCTTTCAGCACCACCGGCATCCAGTCCTGCGCCAGCACATCAAGCACGGCGCTGTAGTCGTCCAGATTCATTTCCCGCACTTCGGCGCCAGCATCGCGCAAGGCCTCGGCGAGGCCCGGCATCGCCGGCTCGGATGCGGGGTTGATCAGTAAAATTCGTTTCTTGTCGCTCATACGCAATACACCACGTCACTGCCAATGATCTGCTGCGCCAGCACTGCCAGCGCGTCGCCTGCCGGGTCGAGCTCGACCATGGGCACTTCAGCAAATTCCAGCGCTTCTAGCTGCTCGGTCACGTCGGCACTTTCGGGCAGCTTGCCCCAGGTGGCGATGGCAACTTCATCGTCGAGCAGGGTCAGGCCGCTGGCCATGCGCAGCGCCTCGCCGGGTTTGTGTACTGCCACAATGAGAATGCGTTTCTTATCAGTCATATCGCTTCCTCAGAAAACCAGCACTTTGTCGCACTTGCGCGCGAGTTCGGCGTTCTGGTACTGACCACCAACGATGACGACATCGGCATGATCCGCAAGGTCAAACCGGTCGCCGGTGTGATGCTGGACACTGTGCTCGCACAGCGAGACGATGTTGGGATACGCCCGCGCAAGTTCGACGAAGCGATCGTGCGCCAGCACGTTGACCCCGGTATGGGTCAGAAAAACAGAGGTTTCCCAACCGCTAGCGTGCGCCGCATCCAGCAGGCCGACAGCACGCGACAAAAAACTTTCGTCGGTAACGACTACGCCCAGACGCATGGCTCAGGCCTTCCTGATCTTCCAGGTGAAGGAGCCGCCCTTATCCTGGCGGTCGAACAGGTCGTTGCCCTCGGCCTCGCACATGGCGATGATCGATTCGCCCGAGGACGGGTTGTCGAACACCAGGGACAGCACATCACCGCTTTCGATTTTTTGCAGCGCTTTCTTGGTGTACATCTGCGGTTGCGGGCAGGTGTAGCCGCACACGTTCAGTTCCCATTCGCCATCGGCGGTTTTGTTGAAACTCATTGCCATAACCTTGCTCCTTGATAACCAATTACGGATTGCTTGTCTTGAATTTGGGCAGCCCTTAGAGGCCGCACTCCGAACCCTTGCGGGCATCGCTCCAGTCCATGTACCAGGTGAAAGCCTTCACCCCGATATACGCGCCGATCACCATGCCGAACAGGAACACCCAGCCGCTGGGATCACCGTTGGTGACGGTGGCGAAGAACGCGCCGATGTTGCAGCCCATGGCCAGGCGCGCGCCAATGCCCATCAGCGTGCCGCCGACGATGGCGAAGAACGCGGTTTCCCAGCTGGGCAGCTTCCACTTGAACTCGCGACGCGCCAGCGCCATCACGCAGGCGCCAAGAATGATGCCGATCGACATGAAGCCAGGGGCGTTCAGCAGCGGGTTGGGCAGGCCGTTGTCGAGGCCGAAGAAGATGCTGTCCATGCTGTTGATGCCGAGCTGCTGCATGATCCAGCCGCCCCACTGCGCTTCCTGGGTGGTGATGTACCAGTAGCCGGGATCGAACACGGTTTCCTGGATCGACAGGCCGTTGGTGTAGCCCATCGCCACCAGCAGTTCGCCGAAGTTGAAGATGTCATAGTGTTCGCGCAGCGCGCCGGTGACATACATGTGCAGGCCGGCGAGAATGCCCAGGCCGATGCCGGCCAGCGCGGTGTTTTTCGACGAAACGCACATGGCCCAGATGCCGCCGATTTCGTCGCCCAGGGTGGGCGCGGTCTTGCCGGTGCGGCGCAGATGGCCCTTGCGGTAATAGAAGGCGTAAAGCGCAACGAGAATAATGATGACGGGCAGGATCGCGGTCAGCATCGTATTCATGAGCACGATGCCGGTAGCGGTCTCAGCCATGCCAAATGTTTCGGCGGTGGTGGCGCCCTTGAGATCCCAGATATAGCCCGCGGTGAAGATGTCGAACCAGCCTTCGTTGACGGTCAGCTCAGCCGGCATATCCTTGGTGGCGGCCGAATCGAGCCAGGATTGCGGCACCAGCGAATCCCACCAGCCGCTGGCAGTGACGACGATGGCCTGCGAGAACGAGATGGACACGATCACCAGCATCGAGTTCATGTTGCCTTCACCCGCCTTATACAGCGAGCCGGAAGCGCAACCGCCCGTGAAGACAATGCCGAAGCCGAAGATCGCCGCACCGATGACGATATGCCAGCCCATCGCATTGGGATGGAACGTGCTGAAACCGGCCAGGGTGACAACGGTGGCCACCAGCGCATAAAGCGCCACGGCGATCATCATGCCCACCGCCATGCGCGGCACCTTCACCGCAAACAGATCCCGCACCGCCGATGCCATACAGAATCGGCCGTACTGCAGCAGCACGCCGTAGGCCAGACCAAACCAGACATAAACCAGCAAATAGAGAAAGCGCGAATCCTGTGCCAACGCCCAGACCGAACCAATGACCACGAGCAGGAAAACAGCCATCGCCTGAAGACTGTTTTTACGAAACAGCCAATGCGTTTCAGTTACGGTACCCGCCGACGCCACATTCACATTCACTCTGATTCTCCCTAATCAAACCGGCGGTCTTTTGCAGACCAGTCCACAAAACTTACAAACTCTTGCGCAGGTAAACACGCCAACAATCGGACTCGCGGACGGTGGCGAGATGTTGGCAACCAAGTGTCTGCGCCAGCGCAGGAAACCCCTCGACCGCCGTGGGGTTGTCGAGCACCACCTCGATCACACTCCCCGCCCCCATTTCGCCCAACACCTTCATGGTCAGCAACTGCGGCCGGGGACACATGGCCCCCAGGCAATCGACCGATCGAACCACTTGCATCTCGCCCCAACCCGGGAGGTCGACGTCCTTGGCAACCAGATTGGCAAAACCGACTGGCCGGTCATGAAACAGATCGAACCAACTGGAAACTTGCATGCCCACTCTCCGCCTAGCGACCCGCAGTATTAAGCATGTTGCGTGCCAAATTGATTTACCGTTTTTAATCATATAGTTATGCCAACTCTAAATTTTCTGGATAATGGAAAATGCAATGACGCCGGTTTTAGGGTTTGGCGCGGGTGTCTTTTGCAACGGCACAACAGCCAACCCCTCTGCGCGCCAGACAAGCCCAATCATCGCCCCGCGATCCCGGCCTCATGGCAAACGCCTTGCAAGACGCACGGCGCCTGAACCGTGCCGAAGCGACAATCGACTCGCACAGTGCAGAAGCACCGGATCGCCGGCATGGAACGCTTGTTAGAAGATAGCAACGAGATGCGCCGCGTACGACAGGCGATAGTAAAGCTTGCGTCGATGCGGCGTCAGCCGAACGTGCCACACCTTCGCCCATCCGGACTCGCATGGCCTGGCAGCGGGCGGCCAGTGGCGAATGACCGGCAGGCGTAACTTCGACAGTCTCCGCCCGGCCATCCCCAAAGAAAAACGCCGGTGCACCCCCGAAGGATTGCAACCGGCGTAGCCGGATCAGGTGCCCGTCTTATCCCGCCAGGATGGTTCCGGGGCGGGGTCAATGCACTGCAGCAGAACAGCTCGGGGGCTTCAGCCCCGCCCACAAACCCTCTCGCTTGCGTTACCTGGCCGAGCGGTTTTAAGCCTGCAGCATCTCCGCGGCGCGTACGATGGCGCGCGCCTTGTTCTGGGTTTCGGTCCATTCGCTTTCGGGCACGGAGTCGGCGACGATGCCGGCGCCGGCCTGCACGTAGAGGGTCTGGTCCTTGACCACGGCGGTGCGGATGGCAATCGCCAGGTCCATGTCGCCGTTGAAGCCGAGATAGCCGACCGCACCGGCGTAGATGCCGAGCTTGCTCGGTTCGAGTTCGTCGATGATTTCCATCGAGCGCACCTTGGGCGCGCCGGACACGGTGCCGGCGGGGAAGCTGGCGCGCAGCACGTCGAGCGCGCGCAGGCCCGGCTTCAGCTTGCCTTCGACGTTGGAGACTATGTGCATGACGTGCGAGTAGCGCTCGATCTGCATGTTTTCGGTAACCTTGACGCTGCCGGTGACGGCCACGCGTCCGGTGTCGTTGCGACCGAGATCGAGCAACTGCAGATGCTCGGCGCACTCCTTCGGATCGGCCAGCAGTTCCTCGGCGAGGTGCTGGTCGTGCTCGCGCGTGAGTCCGCGCGGACGGGTGCCGGCGATGGGCCGCAGGGTGACGGTGTCGCCCTCCAGCCGCACCAGGATTTCGGGCGAGGAACCGACCACATGGAAGCCGCCGAAATCGTAATAGAACATGTAGGGCGATGGATTCAGCCCGCGCAGCGCGCGATACAGCGACAGCGGCGAAGCGTTGAACGGCCGCGACATGCGCTGGCTCAGCACGACCTGCATGACGTCGCCGGCCGCGATGTAGTCCTTGGCCTTTTGCACCGCCGCCTTGAATTCGGCCTCGCCGAATTCGGACTTCGGCTCGTCCACCGCCACCACGGGTTCGGCCGGCAAATGCACCGGGGCGTGCAACTGCTCGGCCAGTGCCTGCAGCCGCAGGTGACCCTGGGCATAAGCGTCGAGCTGCATCGGGTCGGCGTGGGTAATGAGATAAAGCTTGCCAGCCAGGTTGTCGAACACCGCCAGCTCTTCGGTCAGCATCAGCAGGATGTCGGGCGTGTGCAGCACGTCGTCCTTGCGTGGCTGGTTTTTATTGAAGTCCGGGGACAGGCGCTTCTCGATATAGCGGATGGTGTCGTAGCCGAAATAGCCCGCCAGCCCGCCGGTGAAGCGCGGCAGCCCCGCCAGCGGCGCGGCCTTGAAGCGCGCCTGATACTCGGCGATAAACGCCAGCGGATCGGGCAGGCTATATTCCTCGACCACCTTGCCGTCGGTTTCCACCGTCAGCAAATGCGCGCGCACTCTTAATACGGTACGCGCCGGCAGGCCGATAAAGGAAAAACGGCCAAAACGCTCGCCGCCCACCACCGATTCCAGCAGATAGGAATACGGCACGCTGGCAAGCTTGAGATACACCGACAACGGCGTTTCCAGATCACCCGGCATCTCGCGTACCAGCGGGATGCGGTTGTAGCCCTGGCGGGCGAGGTCGAAGAATTCTTGTTCAGTCATTTTTTAGGGGCTAGGAGCTAGGAATTAGGGGGCTAGGGGTAAAGCGACGCGCAGCGTCACCATCGCGCGCCGACGGCGCGCGCCCTAGATCCTAGATCCCAGTTCCTAGCCCCTAGCCTCACGCCTTCACCACCATCTTCGCAGCTTCCGCAAGGCTCGGCACCACCGCATCCAGATCGAGTTCGGCGACCGGACGCCCGCGGTTGTAGCCGTAAGGCACACAGAACACCGGACTGCCTGCGGCGCGCGCAGCCTGGGTGTCGTTGAGCGAATCGCCGATCAGCAGCAGTTCGGCGGGCGCGCACTTGAACACTTCGCAGGCGTGCAGCAATGGCAGCGGGTCGGGCTTGCGCTTGGGCAGCGTGTCGCCAGACAGGATCAGTTCGAAGTAATCGAACAGGCCGGTGTCCTTCAGCAGCGGGTGGGTGAACTGCGCCGCCTTGTTGGTGATGCAGGCCATGTGCACGCCCATCGCCTTGAAGGCGTCGAGGCCTTCGACCACGCCGTCGAACGGACGCGAATGCAGCGACACGTGTTCGCCGTAATGCTTCTGGTACAAGGCAATGGCTTTTTCAAACAGCGCCGCATCCGGCTCAGCGTCCATCTCGCCGGTGAGCACGCGCTTGACCAACCGCGACACGCCATTACCGATGTAGGTGGAAATCGTTTCCAGCGACGGGCAGGGGCGGCCGAGGTCGGCCATCATCAACTCGGCAGCATGCGCCAGGTCCGGCGCGGTGTTGAGCAGGGTGCCGTCTAGATCGATGACGACGGCTTTGATCGGGAGAGGGAAGTTCATTTTTCTAGGATTTAGGAATTAGGGGCTAGGGGTTAGGGGACGTGCGGCCTTCGGCCGCGCAAATTGAAGGCGCGAAGCACAAGTCCCCTAGCCCCCAGATCCTATCTCCTAGCCCCTAAAAATCAGACCTTCGCCAGTTCCGCGCGCATCGCAGCGATGATGCTGTTGTAGCGCTGCGGATCGCTGTCCTTGGCGGCACCGAACACGGCGGAGCCGGCGACGAAGGTGTCGACACCAGCGCGCGCGACTTCGGCGATGTTGGCCGGGCCGACGCCGCCGTCGATTTCGATTTTCACGTCAAGGCCGCGGTCGTCGATCATCTTGCGCACGGCGCGCGCCTTGTCGAGCACGTAGGGGATGAACTTCTGGCCGCCGAAGCCGGGGTTCACCGACATCAACAGCACCATGTCGAGCTTGTCCAGCGTGTATTCCAGCACGTCCAGCGGGGTGGCGGGGTTGAACACCAGGCCGGCCTTGCAGCCGTTTTCCTTGATCAGGCCGATGGTGCGGTCGACGTGCTCGGACGCTTCCGGGTGGAAGGTGATGTAGGTCGCGCCGGCTTTGGCAAAATCCGGGATGATGCGGTCGACCGGCTTCACCATCAGATGGACGTCGATCGGCGCGGTGACGCCATGCTTGCGGAGCGCCTCGCATACCAGCGGGCCGATGGTCAGGTTGGGGACGTAATGGTTGTCCATGACGTCGAAGTGAACGATGTCGGCGCCGGAGGCGAGCACGTTGTCGACTTCCTCGCCAAGCCGGGCAAAGTTGGCGGACAGGATGGACGGGGCGATGCGGTAAGTCATGGGAAGCTCCGGAAATTGGGATAAACCCGCGCATTTTAGCAGCCCCCCGCGCCATTGCGTTACACTTCACGCATCCCAACCTGTCGAGCAGAACCCGTGGCCGAAGGCAAAAAATACCATATCAGCATCACCGTCAACACGACGTACCTGGATGAGCAGAGCGATCCCGAAGCGGATCGCTACGTGTTCGCCTACACCATCAGCATCGCCAATACCGGTACCGTGGCCGCACAGTTGATTTCGCGCCACTGGATCATCACCGATGCCGAGAATGTCACCCAGGAAGTCAAAGGCCTTGGCGTAGTCGGTGAACAGCCCCTGCTGCGGCCGGGCGAAAGTTTCGAATACACCAGCGGCACCGCGATGGCGACGCCGGTGGGCACCATGCGCGGCAACTATCAGATGGTGGCGGAAGACGGCAACAAATTCGATGCCGAAATTCCCGTGTTCACTCTGTCGATGCCCAGGGTGCTTCATTAAAC
The DNA here is from genome assembly GCA_051305915.1 of Thiobacillus sp. Classification (GTDB taxonomy): domain Bacteria; phylum Pseudomonadota; class Gammaproteobacteria; order Burkholderiales; family Thiobacillaceae; genus Thiobacillus. Next base: position 15,551 of record JBPPMF010000189.1, read on the forward strand.
AGGTGTGCCGCATAGCCGGGCGCGCATACGACCCGCCGCGCCATTGCTATACTCGGTACCTGTTTTCGCTGTGAGCTGTCTCCCCCTCTGATGCTGTTACGCACAAGCCCGTGGTTGTTCGCCCTGTTGTTGTCAGCCTGTGC
>JBPPMF010000213.1:0-6439 GCA_051305915.1 Thiobacillus sp.
TCCTGGCAGGCCTGGCGATCCTCGTCGAAGGCATTGGCCGTCATCGCCAGGATCGGCCGGGATGCCCAGCCCGGCAGCTTGCGAATGGCGCGGGTGGCTTCGAGTCCGTCCATGACCGGCATCTGCATGTCCATCAGGATCAGGTCGTAATCGCGGGCCGCCGCCTTCGCCAATGCCTGCCGGCCGTCCGCGGCCGTATCCACCGCCAAACCCACGCCGTACAGCAGTTCCAGCGCCACTTCGCGGTTGATGGGGTTGTCCTCGGCGAGCAACAGCCACTTGCTGGAGGACTGCCGGCGCAGTTGCATCTCCGCATCGCCCGTCGCCTCGATCGTGTCGGAAGGCATGGCGCCGTGGCCGCGTTGCAGGCGGGCGGTGAACCAGAAGGTGCTGCCCACCCCCGGCGTGCTGTCGACCCCGACTTCGCCCCCCATCATCTGCGCCAGTTGCTTGGTGATGGCGAGCCCGAGGCCGGTACCGCCATATTTGCGCGCGGTAGAGGAATCAACCTGTTCGAAGGCCTGGAACAAGCGCTGCCTTGCTTCCGGCGTGATGCCGATGCCGGTGTCCGCGACGGCGAATCGCACCAGCAGGCCGTTGCCGTCGTCTTCAAGGAGCGTGGCACTCAACATGACGCGGCCTGTGTCGGTGAACTTGACAGCATTGCTGGCGCAGTTGAGCAAGGCCTGGCGCAGCCGCAACGCATCCCCGCGCAGCCAGACCGGCACCGAATCGCGATCAATCTCGACCGCGAGGCCTTTCTCCTGCGCCGCAGGGGTGATGATGGAAGCGACGTTGTCGAGAACGGCCGAGAGGTTGAAGTCGAAAACCTCAAGTCGTAGCTTGCTTGCCTCGATCTTGGACAGATCGAGAACGTCGTTGATGATCGACAACAAGTGCCGGCTCGCGTTGTCGATCTTGGACAGCCGGTCCACCTGCTCCGGTGTGGCGCCCGCACGTTGCATCAGGTGGGTGAGGCCGATGATGGCGTTCATCGGCGTGCGGATCTCGTGACTTATGTTGGCCAGGAAAACACTCTTGGCGATGGTGGCGGCTTCGGCCTGCTGCCGTGCCGTGGTCAATTCCGTCGTACGCTGATCCACCAGCTCCTGCAGGTGATTGCGGTACTGGTCAAGTTCGACGCCGATGCGCTTCTTCTCGGTGATGTCATCCTTCACCGCAACGTAGTGGCTGATCGATCCGTCGGGCTGGCGCAGCGGCGAGATGATGGCGAATTCGATGTATTCGGTGCCGTCCTTCTTGCGGTTGTGGAATTCCCCTTTCCAAGGCCGCCCCTGCGTCAGGGCGGCCCACATCTTGGTATAGGTTTCCGGCGGCGTCTTGCCTGATTTAAGGACGCGAGGGTTTTTCCCGATCAATTCATCGTGGGAATAGCCGGTAATCCGCACAAAGGCGTCGTTGACATACTCGATCGTGCCGTCGAGGTCGGTGATCGCGATACTTTCCGAACTCTGCTCAATAGCGAGCGAGAGCTTGCGCAGTGCCGCTTCGCTTTTCTCGGCCTGTTTTTGGGCGGCAAGCGCGTCTTCCATCAGGCTCAATGCGGCGCGGGACGACTGGCTCTGCATTTCGAGGGCGGCGCTCATTTCGGCGCGGCGCCGGGACTCGCTCTCAGTCAACTGAAGGGCGGCGCGCTGGCGCTCGGTGATATCGTTGACCGAAAGGAACGCGAACGTCTCGTCGCTTTGGATGAGCGAGCCGGAATACGTGACGGTCTTCTCCCAACCCTGATCGAGTCGGCGCAACCTGACCTCCCAATCGAGCAGCTTTTCGCCGCGCAGCACGCGGCTCATCGGCCAGTCCTCCACCGGCAGCAGGCGATCCTCGTTGAGTGGCCGCATTTCAAACAGTTCGGTAAACTCAGCGAGCGGGCGCTGGACCTCGTCCACGCTGGCGAAGCCGTTAATTGCCAGGGCCATCGGGTTCCAGTAAGTGATCCGTCCCTGATGGTCGGCGATGATAAGGCCCTCAGTGAGGTTCTCCATCACCGCAGTCAGCCGAGCGTTAATCTCAATCTCCGCTGTCTCCGCCCGCTTGCGCTCGGTGATGTCTTGGGCCGCGCCCCTGAGGCCAATCGTTTTGCCTGCCAAATCGACCTCGACCTCGCCCTGCACCCACATCCAGCCGGTTTTTTTTCCATCATTTTTGACGGTTTCCAGTTCGAGCGTGTAGGGGACGCCAGTCTCCCGAGTATGGGCCAATACCGAGGACAGCCTCTCCCAGCTTTCAGGGGTGAACAGTTACATGTGCACGGTATAGGGCGGAACAGGCAGCGATGGATCGAATCCATACATCTTGTAGAGTTCTTCCGTCCAAACGACCTGATTGGTTGCCAGGTCCAGATGCCAACTGCCGATATGGGCAATGCGCTGTGTTTCGCCCAGATCTTTGACCATCCTCTGCAGCCCATGCAGCAAGCTGTTGAAGCTGCTGATCAGCACCCCGATTTCATCCTGCGCGGTAACCGGCAGCGGTGCGGCCATCAAGCCCTGCCCCGGGCGGGCGCCGAGGGCGGCGGCCGCGGCGCCGATCGGTGCCAGTTGGCGCCGCAACACCCACCACGTCAGTGCGCCGGCGATCAGGGTGAGCAAAATCGTGGCCAGCCGCATGTGCTGCTGCATGTCGCGAATCGGGGCAAAGGCCTCAGAGGTTGGCAGCGTTGCGGCCACGTACCAATCGGCCAACGGGATGTTCCGGGCCGAGATCAGCACCTCCACGCCCTTGGGATTGCGCAGTATGTCCGAGCCCTCGCGTCCGGCCAGGAAGTTGTCGATTGTCGGATTGACCCCGGTGGGCGGCAGGGCTTCCATGACGCGGCTCTTGTCGGTGGCGGTAACGATCATTCGTTGTTGCCGGGCGACGAGCAGATAGCCGCCCGTTCGCCCATAGGGATTCGAGGTGATCTTGTCCAGGAAATTGTCCGAGCTCAGGTTGGTCACGCCCACCAGGCTGCCAACAACCTTCCCCTGCGCGTCGCGTATCGGCACCGCCATATTGAAGACCGGAACCCGCAATGCCTTGCCGATCCTTACGGCGCCAATTGCCGACTTGCCTTCACCTAGCGCCGCTGCAACGTGGTCGCTCAAAATGTGGTTGATGCCGATGCGATCGGCCTCAACCGGAACGGCGGCGGTGATGATGCCCGCAGCATCCGTGACGTAATAGCCACCGTTGAACAGCAAGGGCAGGATCGGCCGGCGTTTTAGGATGCCCTGCAGCGTTGCCAGCGACTTCAGTTCCTCCTCGTCGAGGTCGCCCGCGATATTCTCCAGGGCAGTCAGGCGGTCCTTCAGCTCCTGATCGATATTTGCCGCGACCAAAGTCACTGTCGAGAGTTGCTGGTCGCTCAGCATTTGCTCCATGTCGGTGCGCAGTATCTTCGAAGCGTAGTAGGCGAGCGCCCACAGGCTGAGAACGAAAATCACCAGCGTGAACAGGGTGACGCGGGTCTTGAGCGAGCGCTGCAACGGTCCGATCATGTTGGTTTTCTTTCCCATTGGAACAGCACCACCCGTCCCGCGGCGGCGGCAGGCGATTCGATCTTGCGCGACGCTTTGGCGAGGTCCATCATCCTTCCGGGTTTTCCCGATCATTGTATTGATCAGCGATGGCCGTCATGCCATCGAAGTCTTCGAGAAAGGCCGCCACGATGTCCGGATCGAAATGGCTGCCGCGGCCATCGGCAATGATCTCGCGGGCTTGGTCATAACTCATCGCGGGCTTGTACACGCGCGGCGAAATCAACGCATCGAACACGTCGGCGACTGCCATCAGGCGTGCGGAAACCGGGATCGCTTCGCCTTTGAGCGCATCGGGATAGCCGCTGCCGTCCCATTTTTCGTGGTGCCAGTGGGCGATCTCCTTGGCCAGCACGAGAAAGTCGATCGGCTGCGCGACATCGGCCTCGGCCTTTTCGATGGCATCGGAACCCAGCCGGGAATGGGTTTTCATGATCACCCATTCATCCGGAGTCAACGGGCCCGGTTTCTGCAGGATGCTGTCCGGTATGCCGACCTTGCCGATATCGTGCAGGGGCGCCGACTTGGTTAGTAGGTCGATGGTGCGCGAGTCGAGGACGGCGGAAAAACGCGGATGCTGCCTGAGTCGCAGCGCCAGGGCACGAACATAATTCTGCGTGCGCAGAATGTGGTTGCCGGTTTCGGGATCGCGCGTCTCGGCCAGATGCGCCAACGCCCGGATGCTGACCAGTTGGGTCAGGTCGTTCTCGGCCATGCGCCGGGATACTTCCGCTTCGAGAATGGCGTTTTTGTCGTTTAACCAGTCGCGGGTGTGCTTGGCTTCGAGTTGCGTACGCACTCGAGCCAAAACGAGGGCCGGCTTAATCGGCTTGGAGATGTAGTCGGCCGCGCCAAGCGCCAGACCGCGCTCTTCGTCATCGACATCGGTGAGCGCGGTGACGAAGATCACGGGGATGTCGACGGTGGCGGGGTTACAGCGAAGACGTGCAAGAACCTCGTAGCCATCCATCCCTGGCATCATGACGTCCAACAAGATGAGGTCCGGACGCGGTTCGCTCGTCGCAGCACGCAGGGCGTTCTCGCCCGAATTGGCGGCACGTATGTGATAAACCGGTCGAAGCAGTTGCGTCAGCAGTGACAAATTGCCTGGTTCGTCATCGACGATCAGGACGGTTGTTGTGCCCATGAAGGTTTACGCGCGTAAGTAAATCCATTCAGTGTATGCGCGTAAGAAGTGCACGAAGAAATAAATTTCGATCGGCCGGTTTCGAGGGTGGAGCAAACCTTGGCGGAAGTGCCCTAAAGGGGGTTCATTCCCTATAGCCGCGCGATCCCGGGCATTGGATTTGGTCAGCGCCACCAGCAGCCTCGGCCGAGATGCTGTCGTTTGCTTCGCCGCAGGCCACGGTCCGCTTCGGGACGGTAGCACGCATTCATCGATCAAAAAAAGGGCGCTCAGCCAGACTCACTGTGCCTGGCCGAGCTGCTCATGCAAACCATCCAGCGCCCCTTGCTCACCACGGACGCGGAAAAACGCACCTTCTTCATCGGCGCGCTCTTCCAGCACTTCGCAGCGCGCGAAGATTTCCCCACGCAGCTGCTGGGCGGACCAGGGCAGAAACAGCTCGGCCTCGACGAGGTCCTTCTGGAAAAACGCAAGGATCGCCTTGTGCAGCTTCGCGACGTCGTCGGGGCGGCGGGCGCTCATCACGATGCAACCGGGGTAGCGGGCGCGCAGCGCGGCTTCGCATTCGGTCTGCGCTGCGGCGTCGCCGACGTGGTCGATCTTGTTGAAGATGCGGAAGCGCGGCACGTCCTGCGCGCCGATCTCGTTGAGGACGACTTCGGTGGCTTCGATCTGCCGTTCAAAGCCGGGGTCGCTGGCGTCGATGACGTGGAGCAGCAGCGACGCGTCGAGCGCTTCTTCGAGCGTGGACTTGAACGACGCGACCAGCCCGTGGGGCAGGTTCTTGATGAAGCCGACGGTGTCGCTGACCAGCACGCGCGGGATGCTTTCGGGGTACAGGGTGCGCACGGTGGTGTCGAGCGTGGCGAAGAGCTTGTTGGCGACCAGCACTTCGCTGCCGGTGAGTGCGCGCATCAGGGTGGATTTGCCGGCATTGGTGTAGCCGACGAGGGCGACGCTGGCGAGCCCCTGGTGCGCTTGCCGCCGGGCGCGCTGCGTCTTGCGATCGGCGTCCATCGCGGTGATTTCCTTCTGCAGTTCGGCGATGCGGTCGCGGATCTTGCGCTTGTCCAGTTCGGTGTGCGATTCGCCGGCGCCGCGGCCGCCGACGCCGCTGCGCTGCCGTCCTTGCGGCCCGGCCAGCTTGGCCGCCTCGCGCAGGCGCGGCGCCAGATAGCCCAGGCGGGCAATCTCCACCTGCGCGCGCGCAGCGGGGGAGCGCGCGTTGCGGTGGAAAATTTCGAGGATGACCATGGTGCGGTCCATCACTTGGCAGCCGACCTCGTTTTCGAGGTGGCGCGCCTGCGACGGCGAGATCTCGTGGTCGACGAAGAGAACGTCGATCGGGTGGGGCGAGACCATGGCTTCATCGTCGTTGCCCACTTCGACGAAGGTGGCGAGTCGATGCAAGGGGTTGCCCGAGTCGAGATCGGAGTCGTCTTCATCGCCCGCTTCGCTGTTGACGAAGTGACGGATTTCCTCCCGCTTGCCGACGCCCAGATACGCCGTCGAATCAAAGCTGGAACGCTTCTGCGTGAACGTGCGGGTGACGGTGAAGCCCAGTGTCTTTGCCAGTTCGCGCAGTTCGGTCAGCGATGCCTCGAACTCAAAATCGCTCACGCCCGGCAGTTGCACCGCCGCCACGACGGCGTACAGGGGTTTCTCTTTGGCTTCGATTTGCATGCGGCGTGTGCTTCTGTTGTGTGGGCGAAGCCGGATAGTACCTGCCAATGCAATCGGCGCCGGCATTGCC
>JBPPMF010000237.1:0-3582 GCA_051305915.1 Thiobacillus sp.
ATGACCTCGAAATACGGCAGCGTATATCTGGTGGCACGACGATTCAATTCTGCGGACTCGTCCGCAGACAACTCGATATGAAACGGGCTTTTTCTTGGCATGCGCCTCCCCCTGTCGACGGCTTGCGTCAAGATGCCATACACAGCCAAACTTATCAAATAATTACGTGGCCATATTTATGAAACAGACTACTAAGCCAACGGCTGAAAGTGCTGCAAGTTGGGTCGGGATTTCAAACAGCGTTTCTGCGTCTGCTCTGAGCTGAGGGGCTGTGTGTCCGGCCTGAAAGAAATCGGGGCAGCCTCAGCCGCCCCGTTTGTAACCTGGCGGTACGCGTAAGACCGCCAGGGTGAATCGAATCAGTTACGCGGAGCGAGGACAGCTTGCTTTTCTTCCGCGCTGATTTCGCTGGCCCTTTTCAAATTCCAACCGCCTACCCAGCGCTTGAATAAATCCAGGTTGCTGGCACGCTCGGCGCTGTCCCCGCCGAGATATTTGTGCATGTTGCCGGGCTTGCCGTCCTTGGTATGGGTGCCGTCGTCCAGGCGACGCATCATGGCTCCGGTATCACTGCCATTGACCATGACCATCAGATATTCATAGGTGTCCATGCGCGGACCCAGTTTCTCCTTGGTGTATTTGTCTTTGTCCTTCTTGAAGTCAGCCATGCTGGGGGCATTCGCATCATGGCAGTCGGCACAGTGCTCGGTGATCACTTTCTGGATGTGGCCTTCGTAAGTGACTTGCGAGGTTTGAGCCGAGGATTCTGCAATACCCGCCAATAGAGTGGTGGCACCCATCAAAATCACGCTTGCGGAATAACGATACGTTTTCATCTTGTTTATCCTCCGGGTTTGGCGCACATGCGCCGTTAAATTATGCGCGGAAACGGAATAGCAGGATGTGCGCCGCAGGATTATTTCTTGTCCAGCTTGGAGAACTTCGAGCCAGCGTGAGGTTGTACATCAGGTCTTTCTGGTCGAAGACGAAACCGAAGGATCCTTGATGTTGGTGGTGTCGATCGCCTTGCCTTAGGCCAGCTTGGCTGGAGCGGATTGGCATCAATCTGTTGCGGCGCTAGTGATTTCAAAAACATTTCTGGCTTTAAGTTTGCTTTAAGCTTGCGGGACGATAGTGGCGACAGTTCAACTTGATTCAGGATCTGACCATGACCCGTTTTGCCGCCCCCTCCTTCGTGCTGGTGTCGTTGTATGCCGGTGCCGTCAGCGCCTCTTCAGTTGCCGCTCCGGCGAGTTGCGATGGCTTTTTGAAGCGTGCCTGCACCAAGCAGGAACAGACTTATTTCGACAAGGCAGCAAAGAAGCCCGTCGCCAGCAAACAGGCACAGGGCACACGTGACTGCGACAGCTTCCTCAAGCGCACTTGCAGCAAGCAGGAGAAGGCGCACTTCGCCAAAAGCATGCAGCCGCTGAATGTACGTCCGGCAAATTTTGCCAGCAGCTGCGACAGCTTCCTCAAGCGCGCCTGCAGCAAACATGAGAAGCTGAGCTTCGCCAAAGGCACGCAAGCGCATCTGACCCTGGCATCGAAGTAACAATCAGGCCGGAAGCGTGGGTAAGGGCGGATTCCGCCTGAGCTTACCCGCCGCACCCGATGTGCTGATTGACGCCTGCGTTCGATGTGAAAGCAGCAGGCATCAAACCCGCCACACCAAAACCGCCCGCAAGCCACCTTGCGGGCGGTTTTCCAATTCCAGGTTCGCGCCGTGTAATTCGGCGATGCGTTTTACGATAGCCAGCCCCAAGCCGCTGCCTTCGGTGGTGACGTCGCGGCCGCGGTAAAAACGCTCGGTCAGATGCGGCAATTCTGCTTCGGGCACGCCCGGCCCGTTATCAGTCACCCATAGCTGGGGCTCGCCGTTCCCTTGTTCGACGCCCACGGTGATTTCGCTCCCCGCCGGCGCATGGCGCAAGGCGTTGCCGACCAGATTGCGCAAGGCCACCCCCAGAAGATCGGCATCGCCCTCGATGGTGACGCCGAAATCGTGGGTGGGCGCCAGGCGCAACTGACAAGTGTCAGCGTTCGGGCATAACTCCGCCACGACCTGGGCGGCCAGTGCGTCCAGTTCGATGGCCTGGGTGTGGGCCAGGCCGGCCAGCGGGTCGATCCGTGCCAGGCGCAGGAGTTGCTCCACCAGGCCGGTGGCGCGTCGTGTGCCGGCAAGGACTTGTTCCAGGGCGTGTCGACGGTCATCGTCGCTGGCAGTGGCCAGGGCCACTTGCGCCTGCATCTGAATCGCGGCGAGCGGGGTGCGCAACTCGTGCGAGGCATCGGCCGTGAAACGGCGCTCGCTTTCCAGTGCGCGGCTCAGGCGGTCCAGCAGACGGTTCAAGGCATCCGCAAGCGGCTGCACTTCGCGCGGCAGTCCGCTGGATTCAACCGGGTGAAGATTGGCAGGCGTACGGGTTTTGACCGTGTTGGCCAGTTCGTTCAGGGGCCGCAAGGCACGGCCCACCACCAGGTAAATCAGCACGCCCAGCAGGGGCAGCGCGAGCAAGACTGGGATGGCCAGGCGCAGGGCGACGTACTGCGCCAGTTCATCGCGGATGCCCAGCGATTGAGCCACTTCCACGCGCAGGCTCGATGCCTTGTCTCTGATGACCAACACGCGCCACCCCAGGCCGTCCGCGAAGACATTGGCGTACCCGGATGATTGTTCGGTCAGGACAGGCGGCGGACTGGCGGAGGATAGCAGGGTGCGTCCCCGGTCATCCTCGATGCGAAACTGCAGATTTTGCTCGTAGGGATGCAAGCCATGTTCGTACATGAAATCGAAAGCCGTGAGATGCTCCGCGCCCTCGGCCATCACGTGCCGGGTTTGTGCCATCAACAGGCGGGCGGATTGGGCGAGTTGGGCGTCCAGCAGTTCTTCGGCTTCGTGGCGCGCGTCGCTATAACTCCACACCGATGCCGCCAGCCAGACCAGACTGGTCACCGACAGCAGCATGATCAGCAAATAGGTGCGCAGGGACGCCGGCTTCAGCTGCTTCTTCAGGCGGTTCCTCAAGGTGTGTCTCCCAGAACATAGCCCAGGCCGCGAACGGTGCGGATCAGGTCGGTCCCCAATTTTTTGCGCAGGTGATGGATATAGACTTCCACCGTATTGCTCTCGATTTCCTCGCCCCAGGCGTACAGACTGGTTTCCAGTTCCTGGCGCGAGCGGATGCGATTCTTGTGGTTGAGCAGATCGTGCAGCAGGGCATATTCGCGTGCCGACAGGGCCACCGTCTGGCCTGACAGGGTGACCTGCTTGGACGCCGGATCCAGCGCCAGATTGCCATGCTGCAGGATCGGCGCACCGGCGCAGTTCGCGCGGCGCAGCAGCGCGCGCAGGCGTGCGCGCAGTTCAGTCAGGTCGATTGGCTTGAGCAGATAGTCGTCCGCGCCCGCATCGAGTCCGGCCACCTTGTCATCGAGGGTGTCGCGAGCGGTCAGAATCAGCACTGGCGTGTGCTTGCCGCGCCCGCGCAAATCCTTCAGCACCGACAGGCCATCCCGTCGTGGCAACCCAAGATCCAGCACGCAGACGGCGTACTCTTCGGCCAATAGCGCCAGCCGCGC
>JBPPMF010000285.1:0-3770 GCA_051305915.1 Thiobacillus sp.
GCAGGCCGCCGATGCCCGCGGCCTGCAGGAAACGCTCAAGCGCGTGCTGCTGCTGCTGGTAGAAAACATCGGCGAACTGCTAGATGACGACACCTGGCTGCGCGGCCAGCTCGACGTGGTGCAAAAGGTCATCGCCGGCCCGATCAAGATCCGTGCGCTGCAGGACGCCGAAAAGCGCCTCAAGGAAGTGATCTACAAGCAGAGCATGGTGAAGCACGGCCTGCGCGAAGCCACCGCCAACCTCAAGGCCACCATGACCACCTTCGTCAGCCGCATGGGCGACGCGGTGGCGGCCAACGACGAATACCAGGGCAAGCTCGCCACGCACATCGAGCGCATCAGCAATACCGAAGACGTGGTCGAACTCAACCGCATCCTCGAAAACCTGCTGGATGAAACCCGCAGCGCGCAGGCCGACAGCCACCGCGCCCACCTGCAGCTGATCGAGGAGCGCGACGCCGCCATCAATGCCGAAAGCCGCATCCGCCAGCTGGAAACCGAACTCGCGCAGATGAGCGCACTGGTGCGCGAAGATCCGATGACCCACAGCCTCAACCGGCGCGGCCTCGACGACGAATTCGCGCGCGAAGCGGCGCGTGCCGACCGTTACGGCACGCCGTTCAGCCTGGCCGTGCTCGACGTCGACAATTTCAAGGTGCTGAACGACAAGCGCGGCCACAAGGCCGGCGATGAGGCGCTGATCCATCTGGTCGCGGTCGCCAAGGAAGAACTGCGCATCACCGACCACATCGCGCGCCTGGGCGGCGAGGAATTCCTCATCATCCTGCCCAACACCCCGCTCGATGAAGCAGAGCGCATCATCACTCGCCTGCAGCGCAGCCTCACCAAGAAATATTTTCTCGACAACAACGAGCGCGTGCTGATCACCTTCAGCGCCGGCGTTGCCGAACGCAGCGCCGGCGAAGCACAGGATGCCGCGATCGGCCGCGCCGACGGCGCCATGTATCAGGCCAAGCTGGCCGGCAAGAATCGCGTGTTTCTCGCCCCCGCCGCGCATGCAGCGCCGCCGGAGGCCGAATGAAACGTCTGACTATCCAATGCATCGCACAGGTTTTCACCCAACCCATGAAGTTTTTTAAAAGCCGGCCTTAACTTTCTCCGACCCCCGACGATTCCTCTCACAACGGCGGTTCATGTGGCCCACGCAGCGGGCAGACCAAAGTTGACGGCATCAGAGACCGGACTATTCGACCCACTTAAGGAGAAACATCATGGCACAAGTAATCAACACCAACGTAAGCGCCCTGTTTGCCGGCGCAGCACTGAACAAATCGGCCATCGGCCTGCAAGTCGCCCAGGAGCGCCTGTCATCCGGCCTGCGGATCAACAGCTCCAAAGACGACGCGACCGGCCTCGGCATTGCGACCGGCTACGACAAGCAGATTCGTGGCACCAACGTTGCCACCCGTAACGCCGCTGACGCGATTTCCAAGGCACAGACCAACGACGGTTATGCCGCGCAGATCCAGGAAAACCTGAAGCGCCTGTATGAGATTGCCGTGCAGCTGGGCGGCACCGCCACCGGCGCCGAAACCACCGCGCTGCTCGCGGAAAACCTGCGTATCGCCGGTTTGACGACCGCCGCCACCGCTACCACCGTGGACGGCAACGGCACCCAGGTTACCGGCGTCAGCGCCGTGGTCACCGCCCCGACCGCCACCACGGCTGCCGGCATCACGACCGACATCGCCAGCGTGACCACCTCCCGTGCCAACTACGGTGCCGACATGGTGCGCTTCGCCTCCGCGGTGGCCACCATGCAGACCGAATCGGTGAACCTGTCGGCGTCCTTCAGCCGGATCATGGATACCGACTACGCTGCTGAAACGACTGCACAGGCACGCAACAACATTCTGCAGCAGGCCGGTACCGCGGTCCTGGCGCAGGCCAACCAGACGCCGAGCACCGTGCTGACGCTGTTGCGTTAAGCATCACCCGGCAAGACGCCCAGTCCGGCCCCGCCGGCCTGGGATTTCGCTTAAAGGATATCCATCATGATTATCCAAAATAGTACCCAGATGAATCAGGCTACACAGCCTGGTACACGCACCCCAGACGCAGTGCCTGTCAAGGCGGCTGCCGTTGCGCCTGTCACCGTAGCCCCGGCCGCGAAGGCCCCTGTGCAACCCACACCCACCGAGTTGAAAAGCGCCGTTGCAGCGATCAATAGCGTCATGCGACAGTCGAATCTCAACCTTGAATTCAGCGTGGACACCGACACCCGGGAAACCGTGGTGAAAATGGTGGACACCAGCACCGGCGAATTGATTCGCCAGTTTCCTTCCGAAGCAACACTGGCCATATCTCGCGGAATCGAACAATTCCAGCAGGGTATGCTGCTCACCCAAAAGGCTTGAGCCGGGAGGCTGACCATGGCAATCACCGCTTCAACCACGACCGCATTCGATGTGCCCACGCTCGTTTCGCAGCTGATGGGGATCGAGCGCCGGCCCATTGACAGCCTCAACGCCAGAATCAGCAGCTACGAAACCAAGATTTCTTCCTTCGGCACGCTCAGCAGCCTGGTATCGGGATTTCAAAGCGCAGCAAAATCCCTGAATACCACCCTGCAGAAACTCTCCGCCACGCCGTCCGATACCGGTGCGCTGTCCGCCACGGCAGACAGCACCGCAGTGCCCGGCACTTACAGCGTGAACGTGAGCAAGCTGGCCCAATCCCAGAACCTGGTCGCCGCAGGGCAAACCGCCAGCAACGTCGCCATCGGCGACGGCACGGCCACCACGGTCACGATCGACCTCGGCACCATCAGCGGCGGCACACTGACCAACGGGGTGTACAGCGGCGCTGCGTTTACCTCCAACGGCAGCGGCACGGTCAACGTCGTCATCGACGGCACCAACAACACGCTGGAAGGCATCCGCGACGCGATCAATGCCGCTTCCGCAGGGGTGACCGCGACCATCGTCAACGACGGCAGCGGCACACCCTACCGCCTGGCCCTGACCTCGAGCAGCACCGGCGCCAGCAACAGCCTGAAAATCACCACCAGCGGCGGCGACGGCAGCATCGACAGCCTGCTGGGCTATGACCCGGCCGGCACGCAAAACCTGAACCAGACCCTGGCCGCCCAGAATGCCAGCCTCACGGTCAATGGCATCGCGATCACCAGCGCGTCCAACACGGTCAGCGGCGCCATCCAGGGCGTCGCGCTGACGCTCAAGAACACCACGGCCACGGCGGCCAGTCTGACCGTCGCGCGCGACACCGCGGCCATCAGCACTGCAGCATCCGGTTTTGTCGACGCCTATAACGCACTGGCCAGCCAGATCAAATCGCGTTCCGCCTATGGCAGCGCAAGCGGCGACGGCGGCGTCCTCGCGGGTGACAGCGCCCTGCGCGCGATGCAGGATCAGCTGCGCAACATTTTCATCACGCCGGCAACCGGCGGCACCCTGAGCTCGCTTTCCCAGGTCGGCATCACGTCCAAGGCAGACGGTACGCTGGCGCTGGACAGCAGCGTGCTCAGCAGCGCGATTGCGGCCGATTACGACGATGTGGTCAACCTGTTCTCGTCATCCTCGGGTTTCGCCACCCGGATGGATGCCTGGGCCACGACTGCGCTCAGCGCCGGCGGCTTGATCGAGAGCCGGACCGAAAGCCTCAAGAGCTTCGTCAAGGACCGCAGCGAGGAAGTCGACCGGCTGGAAAACCGGATGCTGGCCCTGCAGAAAAAGTACACCGCCGAGTACACCAACTTGAACCTCATGCTGAGCCGCATGAACAGCACC
>JBPPMF010000286.1:0-3268 GCA_051305915.1 Thiobacillus sp.
GATGTACATGATGCTGACCACGCCGCGTCGTTTGTACGAACTGTTCCCGACCATCGCCGTCATTGGCAGCCTACTTGGCCTGGGCGGGTTGGCGGCGAAATCAGAACTCACCGTCATGCGCGCCGTCGGCCTGTCCAAATTGCAGATGGGCCTGGCCGCGCTGATTCCTCTGCTGCTGCTCACCGGCCTGATGGTCGTCAACATCGAAACACTCGGTCCCGCGGGCGAGCAGCGCGCGCAGGAACTGGCCAACAGCAAATCGCGGCAATTGATCGTGGCGCGCTATTCCGGCCTGTGGGCGCGCGAAGGCGACCTGTTCCTCAATGCCCGCGGCAACAGTGCCCCGCACACCGACGAAAACGGCCAGAGCTGGGTCGAACTCGAAGATTTGCGCCTCTACCAGTTCGACGACAAGGGCAGGCTGCTGTCGCTGGCGCATGCACGCACCGCCATCCATCGCAAGGACGGTTGGACACTCAACAATGTCGAGCGCACCTGGTTCGATGCACGTGCCGTGCGCGTGGAAAAGATTCCGAGCGAACGCTGGGACACCGAACTCGATGACAGCACGATCGCCGCGCAGCTGGCGCGGCCGCGTTATCTGAGCAGCGCGGAACTTCGCAGCAACATCAGCTACCTGCGCCGCAACCAGCTCGACTCGCTGAAGTTCGAAAGCGCCTATTGGGCGCGCTGGTTCTATCCCTTCAACGTCATCGTGCTGTGCCTGGCGACCTTGCCCTTCGCCTTCGGCTCGCTGCGCAGCGGCGGCTTCGGCAAGCGCCTGTTCATCGGCATCCTGATCGGCATCGGCGCCCTGCTGGTGCAGCGCATGTTCGTCGGCCTGGCCGACGTGTATCGCTTCGACGTGCGCTGGGCCTACCTGTTCCCGCCCCTGATCATCCTGGGCGTGTGCTGGGGCTGGCTGGTGAAACGGATCTAGCCGGCCTTCGCCGGCGGCTGCAATCGCACGAACATCGTTCCCGCTGCCAGGTCGTGCAAGCCTCGGCGTTCGGCGTCCACCAGCGTCCACAACAGGCACAGGCCCGGCGTCAGCCAGGCGACCAGGTAGCGCAGCCACAGCGCGCTCCAGCCCGCCGGCTTGCCATCCGCCGCCAGCACCATCAGCCGCCACGGCCGCATGCCCACGGTTTGGCCGCCGCGTCGCCACGATGCTGTGAAATACGCACCCGCGAGCAGCCACATCACTCCGAGTTCCAGCATGCCCAGGCCGGGCGATTGTTCGACGGTGCGTCCGCCATTCATCCACAGGAAGACAGCGCTGGTAATCATCACCAGCGGAATCATCGGCAGGCAGTCGTAGGTCAGCGCCAGCAGGCGCCAGCCGAGCGCCGCAGGTTGTGCAACCGCTCGCGCGGCAGGATTCGAAGCTGTGTCCATGCGACAAGGATAGCCGGGGCAGGGGCGCATCGCTAAGCTTCAGGGATGTGTCCCACCACGCCCAGCAATCGCCGGCAGGAAAGCCTGGCCCTGCCCGAAGCCTCTCCCGCCGATGCGGCGCTGATCACGGCGTACCTGGAGCGGGCCTGGGCGGAACAGGGGCTGGCGCGACAGACCCTCGATTCCTATCGTCGCGACCTGGACGGCCTGGCCCGCTGGTTGCGCGGACAAGGCCGGCCCCTGCTCGACGTGCAGCGGGAACACCTGTTCGCCTATTTGTCCGAACGCAGCCGCAGGCAATACGCCACCCGCAGCAATGCGCGCCTACTCTCGTCATTGCGCGGCTTCTACGCGCAGCAACTACGGTTCGGCGCCATCAGCGAGGACCCGACCGCCCTGCTCGAAGCACCCAAGCTCGGCCGGTCCTTGCCGAAGGCGCTGTCCGAAAGCGAGGTCGAGGCGCTGATGAATGCGCCCGACGTCACCACGCCCGCCGGTCTACGTGATCGCGCGATGGTCGAAGTGATGTACGCCGCCGGCCTGCGAGTCAGCGAGTTGGTGAATCTTCCGGCGGTTGCCGTGAATCTTCGCCAGGGCGTGTTGCGCGTGATGGGCAAGGGCAGCAAGGAGCGCCTCGTACCGATAGGCGAAGAGGCGCAGCACTGGCTGGAAAAATATCTCGCTGACGCTCGCCCCGACTTGGCCGGCAAGCGCAATGCCGCACCCTTGTTCCTGGATCGCAATGGCGAGGCGCTAAGCCGCCAGCAATTCTGGAACACGGTGAAGAAGCTCGCGGTGGATGCCGGCATCGAATCGAAACGGGTCAGCCCGCACGGCTTGCGCCACAGCTTCGCCACGCACCTGCTCAACCACGGTGCCGACCTGCGCGCACTGCAAATGCTGCTTGGCCACGCCAGCCTGTCCACTACCCAGATCTACACCCTGGTCGCGCGCGAAGGCCTCAAGCGCCTGCACCAGCAGCACCATCCCCGCGGATAGTTGCGCCGCCGCCTTACGCAGCGACTCCAAACAGCGCGCCCACGCCCGCAGTAATCGCCATCGCCAGGGCGCCCCAGAAGCCCATCCTCAATGCACCCGCGGCCATGCCTGCGCCGCCCGTTCTTGCTGCCAATGCGCCCAGCCCAACCAGGAACACCAGGGACGCGACGGACACGCTCCACATCAGGCCTGCGGCAGGCGCCAGCCAAACCACCAGCAAGGGCAGGGCGGCACCCGCGGCGAATGTCGCGGCCGATGCCATCGCTGCCTGCATGGGCTTCGCGGTCATCATCTCGGTAATGCCCAGTTCGTCGCGCGCATGCGCGCCAAGTGCGTCATGCGACATAAGCTGGGTCGCCACTTGCGCGGCCAATGCCTCGTCCAGCCCGCGGCCCATGTAGATATTGGTCATCTCTTCGTGCTCGTGCACGGGGTCGGTCGCCAGCTCGCGTCGTTCCCGGTCAAGGTCGGCGTTCTCGGTGTCCTTTTGCGAGCTCACCGACACATATTCGCCGGCCGCCATGGACATGGCGCCCGCCACCAGGCCGGCGACTCCTGTTACCAGGATGGATTTTTCGTCCGCGCCCGCAGCGGTCACACCCACCACCAGGCTGGCGGTGGAGATGATGCCGTCGTTGGCGCCCAGCACTGCGGCGCGCAGCCAGCCGATGCGATGCGAGCGGTGGCTCTCGACGTGCCTCATGGCGTGGTCACTCCTGTTGCCGCTTTCCGATCAGGTCCCACTTGTTGCCGAACATGTCCTTGAAGACGACGACCTTGCCGTACTCTTCGTGCCGCGGTTCTTCCATGAACTCTACGCCGTGCTTGCGAAGATGCTGGTAGAAATCGTCGAAGTCATCCGTCTCCAGGA
>JBPPMF010000316.1:0-3970 GCA_051305915.1 Thiobacillus sp.
GCAGGCCGAACTCGCCGCCGGAGTAGGTGCGGGGCCGGGTGGCGGTCACCGCCACGCTCCACGGGGGCACCACGCCCCGGCCGAGCTCCTCGCCGGTCTCGGCGTCGATCACCGGGATCGACGCGGTGAGGATGCAGCCGGCGCCGAGCACGACGCCGTCGCCCACCCGGGCACCGTCGGCCACGATGCAGCGGCTGCCGATCAGGCAGTCGTCGCCGACCATGACCGGCACCGCGCCCGGCGGCTCGAGGACCCCGCCGATGCCGACACCGCCCGACAGGTGCACGTTGTCCCCGATCTGGGCGCACGAGCCGACGGTCGCCCACGTGTCGACCATGGTGCCTTCGCCGACATAGGCGCCGATGTTGACGTAGCTGGGCATCAGCACCACGTTCTTGCCGATGTAGGAACCCTTGCGCACGGCCGCTGGCGGCACCACGCGGAAGCCGCCTTCGCGGAAATCCTTCGAGTTGAAGTCGGCGAACTTGGACGGCACCTTGTCGGAGTAGTTGGTGTAGCCGCCCTTGATGAAAGCGTTGTCTTCCAGGCGGAACGACAGCAGCACGGCTTTCTTGATCCACTGGTGGGTGATCCAGTTCTGGCCGTCACTGCGCTCGGCGACGCGTAGTTCGCCCATGTCGAGCAGGTCGATCACGGCCATGACGGCGTCCTTGACCTGGGGTTCGGCGTTGCGCGGGGTGATCTCGGCACGGCGTTCGAATGCGTCTTCGATGGTTTTCTGCAAGTCTTGCATGATGGATTCCTGTAGGTTGGGTGAAAGTGGAATTAACGGATGGGGCAGTAATCGGTATCGACCCGGGTGTGCGTCACGCCCTTGATCGCGGCTTCCTGCTCGAGTCGCTTCAGCACGGCTTCGATCTGCCAGTCGGCCACCTGACGGCCGAACAGCAGGGTGAGGCGGCCCTGGTCGTTGGCGGTGAAATAGACCGTCAGCACGTTTTCCTCGAGCAGCACGCGCTCGGCTGCGTGCTCGGCGTTCCCGGCCAGATTCGCCCACGCCAGCGCGGGGGCAAGCAGCAGGAACGCAATCAGGATTTTCATGGGACCTTGCCGACGAAGCTGACGATGCGCCGGGCCGCCTCGACGCAGGCGTCCAGGCTGTCGACCAGCGCGATGCGGACGAAGCCCCGGCCTGGATTGACGCCGCCAGCATCACGCGCGAGGTAGCTGCCGGGCAGCACGGTCACATGCTGGGTGCGATACAACTCGCGCGCGAACTCGGCATCGTCGTTGCCCGGCACCCGCGCCCACAGATAGAAAGCGGCGTCGGGCGCCTCGAATTGCAGCACGTCCTTCAGCAGCGGCATCACGGCGGCGAACTTCTCGGCGTACTGCCGGCGGTTTTCGACCACGTGTGTCTCGTCGTTCCATGCGGCGACGCTGGCGGTCTGCACCACCGGGCTCATCGCGCTGCCATGGTAGGTACGGTAGAGCAGGAAGGACTTCATGATGGCCGCATCGCCCGCCACCATGCCGGAGCGCAGGCCGGGCACGTTGGAGCGCTTGGACAGCGAATTGAACACGATCAGGTTCCTGAAGCCGCGACCGAGTTGTTGTGACGCGGTGAGCGCCCCGAGGGGCGGCTTGCCTTCGTTAACCGGTTTGGGCTCAGCGTTCGCTCCCTCCCCCCTCGTGGGGGAGGGTTGGGGATAACCAGCGACTTGCCCGTTTGCGGGCTTAGTCGAATGGCTAGAGGACCCATCAGAGGGGGCGGATTCAAAGTAAATTTCCGAATAGCACTCGTCGGCCGCGATCACAAAGCCGTGCTGGTCCGACAGTTCGAACAGTTCCTTCCATTCATCCAGCGACATCACCTTGCCGGTGGGGTTGCCGGGCGAGCACACGTATACCAGGTTGACCTGCTCCCACAAATCCTCCGGCACCTTGGACCAGTCCATGCTGAATCCATTTTCCGGCAGCGTGTTGAGGAAGAAGGGGCGGGCGCCGGCCAGGAGCGCCGCGCCTTCGTAGATCTGGTAGAACGGGTTGGGCGAGATGATGACGCGGCGGCCGTGGCGGCTGGAATCGACGCTGGCTTGAGCGAACGCAAACAGTGCCTCGCGCGTGCCGTTCACAGGCAGCACCTCGGTCGCCGGGTCGAGCTTGACGCCGTAGCGGCGTCCGGCCCACGCGGCAATCGCTTCGCGCAGCGCATCCGAGCCCTGAGTGATGGGATAATTCGAAAGCCCGCCGAGGCCGGCGACCAGCGCATCCTTGATGAACTGCGGCGTCGGGTGTTTGGGCTCGCCGATCGACAGATTGATCGGCGCGAGGCTGGGATTCGGCGTCACCCCGGCGAACAGTTCGCGCAGTTTCTGGAACGGGTAGGGATGAAGTTGTTCGAGACGCGGATTCATTGCAGCACAGAGTTTAACTAAGCCACGCATTATAAAGCCCCATGCCCCCGATTCCCCTGCAGCGCACGCTTGCCATCAGCAGCCTGGTCTACGCCGCCACCCTGTGGGGACTGATGTGGTATCCCTACCGCCTGCTCAACGAGGCCGGGGTGGGCGGGATCGCCTCGAGCTTTTTGACCTACGCCGTGCCATTGCTCGCGTTCGGCTGGCTGCATGGTCGCGAGTTGCACCGTGCGCGCAGCAAGTGGATGTGGCTGACCGCGCTTGGGCTGGCGGCGGGCTGGACCAATCTGGCCTATGTGCTGGCGGTGTTGCAGGGCGAGGTGGTGCGCGTGCTGTTGCTGTTTTTCCTGTCGCCGCTGTGGACAGTGCTGTTCGCGCGATTTTTATTGCATGAAAAGCTCAACCGCGCCGGCTGGGCAGTGATGGTGCTGGCGGCGGGCGGCGCGATGGTCATGCTGTGGCAGCCCGACGGCGGCCTGCCGCTGCCGACCAACCGCGCCGAGTGGCTGGCATTGTCGGCGGGGATGATGTTCGCCATGAGCAACGTCATCAGCCGCCACCTCGACGGCGTCAGCGAAGGCGCCAAATCGGTGTCGATCTGGGTCGGGGTCGGGGTGCTGACGGTGATCGGGCTGGGGCGCTATCCGGGCGAACTCAGCTTTATCAACGATGCGGAATGGGGCGTCTGGCTGCTGCTGCTCGGCATCGGTCTACTCATCGGCAGCATGACCTACGCCGTGCAATACGGCCTTGCCCGCGTGCCGGCCAACCGGGCCATCGTCATCTTCCTGTTCGAACTGGTGGTAGCGGCGATCGCAGCCTACTTTCTGTCACAAGAGCGCATGGGGCTTCAGGAGTGGGTGGGTGCAATCATGATCGTCGCCGCCAGCCTGTTTTCCGGCCGTATGGAAGACGATCAATTGAAAGAGATGCCCCATGCCTGATGTCACCGCCCTGTTGCACGCAGGTCTACTGGTGTCCGATCTTGACCGCGCCAAGGCCTTCTACGAATCGGTGCTGGGACTGAAGCTGTACCCCAATCGCCCCGAGTTGCCCTACCCAGGTGAGTGGTACGAGCTTGGGGGTGGCCAGCAGCTGCACCTGATGCAGTTGCCCAATCCCGATGCGGCCTCGATTCGCCCCAAGCATGGCGGTCGGGACCACCATATTGCGCTTGGGGTGAAGGACATGGCCGCGCTGAAAAGCCGGCTCGATGCCGCAGGCGTGCACTACACCGCGAGCAAATCGGGGCGTGAGGCGCTGTTCTGCCGTGACCCGGACATGAATACGCTGGAGTTTGTCGAAGTCCGTTAACCAGATCAGGCGTCGCGCTGCCGCCGAGTTGTCGACCCGGAGCGGAAGTTCAGGGATATGCGGCGACCGTCTCTTCATCGGCCTTATGTAGAGCTCCACATAAGGCCGATTATGTAGACTGACCTTCCCCCGAAATTTCGTCTTCCAAGGGTGACGTAGTATTGACGTTAACTTGGGAAGAGGAAAGATGAAGAAGATACCGAAGCAGGAATATACCGCCGAGTTCAAAGCGCTGGCGGTCAAACGGGTAAAAGACGGATTGACGGTAGGCACGG
>JBPPMF010000259.1:0-4258 GCA_051305915.1 Thiobacillus sp.
CCTGCCAGGCGCGCGCCTGCGCAGCGGTCAGAGCGAACGGCAGCGTGTGGATGTAGGCGGCAGTCAGTTGCTGCCGCGCGGGCAGGGGCGTGGTGCGGTGGCTCCGCCGCTGTCTGCGCGCGCTGGCCAGCGATAGTTGCTGCGCCAGCAATTCATCGAACGCCAGCCGCTTCCAGGCCGGATGGCGTCGCGATTCGAGTTCGGCCAGCGCGCTGTCGAGCGGCGGCTGATGTAGCAGACGGATGCTGGCTTCCAGCCCCGGCAAGTTCAGTCCGGCCAGCCAGTCGGCAGGCAGGGTGTCGGTGATGGGCGCCGTCAGCGCACGCATCACCAGCTTGCGTAACGTGGCCTGCCCCAAGCCGGCGGTGGTGGGATACACCGGCGTGAACTGGTCCGGCAAGGGTGTGGTTTCATCGGCTTTGACAAAGCGCGGATGCACCATCTCCAGCCCGAGAAAGCCACCGCGGACTTCGCCGTTGAAGCGGAAGGACTCACCCGGCTGAAACAGCTTGAGATGGCTGGGATAGAAATTCAGGAAACGGACACCGAGCACGCCGCCGGCATCTTCCACCGTGACCGTCAGCATGCGGCGCGGCCGGTAGGCGACGCTGGCCTCGCGCACCACCGCCTGAACCTGCGCGGTTTGTCCCGGCAGCAGGTCGCGAATCGGCGTGAGGCGGGTTTCGTCCTCCCAGCGTAGCGGCAGGTGAAGCACCAGGTCGGCGTCGCGGGTCAGGCCCAGTTTGGCGAGTTTGGCGGCGAGCGCCGGACTGACCGGGAAGGAAAACGGCGACGCCGTTTTCAAGGTGGCGATTTTAAGCGGTCACCATCACAGCGTCGGCTTCGACCAGCGCACCGCGCGGCAGGGCGGCCACGCCGACCGCAGCGCGTGCCGGATAGGGCTGACTGAAGTAGGTGGCCATGATTTCGTTTACCTTGGGAAAGTGACCGAGGTCGGTCAGAAACACGTTCAGCTTCACCACGTCGGCCAGCGAACCGCCTGCAGCGGCGGCCACCGCAGCCAGATTCTTGAACACCTGGTGGATCTGCGCCTCGATGCCGTCGACCATCTGCATTGAGGTGGGATCGAGGCCGATCTGGCCGGACATATACACGGTATGGTCGACCCGCACGGCCTGCGAATAGGTGCCGATCGCGGCAGGGGCGTCGGCGGTCTGGATGATGCTTTTGTTCATGCTGAATCCTGGTGCTGATGAATCATTGGGGGGGCGCAGCGCGGCCGTCCTTCTTGCCCTTGATGCGCAAAATCCGCACCACGTCGGGCTGTACGCGCAGGCCGCGCATCACGCGCGCGAGGTGCATGCGGTTTTCCACCTGCACGGTGAAGAACAGCACGGTGTAGGGGCTGCCGTCCTCTTCTTCCATCGCGACGTTGCCGATGTTGGAGCCGTGTTCGGCAATCGCGGCCGCGACCTTGGCCAGCACGCCGCGCTGGTTGCCGACGATGACCTTGATCGAGACGTCGAACATGTGGCCCGGTTCGGCTTCCCATTCGACGTCCAGCCATTTGTCGGGATCGGCGCGGAAGGTGCGGATCGACGGACAGTCGTGGGTGTGGATGATGAGACCGCGATCCTTATGGATGAAGCCCAGAATCGGGTCGCCGGGGATCGGGTGGCAGCACTGCGCCAGTTCGACCGCGATGCCTTCGGTGCCGCGAATGCTGATGGCATGCGGGTGGGCCGGCGCGCCGGATTTCTCGCCCTGCACATGCAGCAATTGGTGTGCCACCACCAGCGGCAGTTTGCGGCCCAGGCCAATGCCGGTGAACAATTCCTGCCGGGTCTGCAAGCCGTAATCCTTGACCACGCGCTCCCACACGGCCGGGTCGGGCACGGTGGCCTCCGGATTGAGTGCGGCGATGGCGTGGTTGAGCAGACGCTCGCCGAGCGCCGCAGCTTCTTCTACCCGCGTGTTGCGCAGGTAGTTGCGGATGTGCGAGCGCGCCTTGCCGGTGACGACGAAATTCAGCCAGGCCGCGTTGGGACTGGCGTTGTGCGAGGTGAGAATCTCGACGTGATCGCCGTTTCTGAGCTGGGTGCGCAGCGGCATCAGTTCGTAATTGATCTTGACGGCAATGCAGTGGAAACCGACGTCGGTGTGCACCGCGAACGCAAAATCCACTGCCGTGGCGCCACGCGGCAACGCCATGATCTTGCCCTTGGGGGTGAACACATAGACTTCGTCGGGGAACAGGTCGACCTTGATGTGCTCTAGGAATTCGGGCGAATCGCCATGATCGGCATGGATGTCGAGCAGGGATTGCAGCCAGCGGTGGGTTCGGGTCTGCACATCGTTGAGCGCGGCGTCGGCGGACTTGTACATCCAGTGCGAGGCGACGCCTGATTCAGCCAGCCGGTTCATGTCGGTGGTGCGGATCTGTATTTCGATCGGGGTGCCGTCGGGGCCGAACAGGATCGAGTGCAGCGACTGGTAGCCGTTGGCCTTGGGGATCGCGATGTAGTCCTTGAACTTGCCGGGGATCGGCTTGTACAACGAATGCAGCGAGCCCAGGGTCATGTAGCAGGTCGGCTGGTCGCGCACCACCACGCGGAAGCCATAGATGTCGAACACCTCGGAGAACGCCAGATTCTTTTCCTGCATTTTGCGGTAGATGCTGTAGAGGTGTTTTTCGCGCCCAGTGATCGTGGCGTCGATTTTACAGTGCTCGAGTTTTTCCTGCAGCGCGATCTTGATCTTGTCGACCAGTTCGCGGCGGTTGCCGCGCGCAGCCTTGACCGCTTTGGCCAGCACCTGATAGCGATTGGGGTGGTTGTAGCGGAAGCCGAGGTCTTCCAGTTCCTGATATACCGAGTGCAGCCCCAGCCGGTTGGCGATCGGCGCGTAGATTTCCAGCGTTTCCTTGGCGATCCGCTTGCGCTTTTCGGGGGGCATCGAGCCCATGGTGTGCATGTTGTGCAGGCGGTCGGCCAGCTTGACCAAAATCACCCGCACATCCTGCGCCATTGCCAGCAGCATCTTGCGGAAGTTTTCCGCCTGCGCGTGCTGCTCGGATTCAAACGCCAGCTTGTCGAGTTTGGATACGCCCTCGACCAGCAGGGCGACCGCTTTGCCGAAGCGTGCCTCGATTTCGCTTGCCGTGGCGGGGGTGTCCTCCACCACGTCGTGCAGCAGCGCGGCGGTCAGGGTCTGCGCATCCAGATGCCAGTCGGCGAGAATACCAGCGACGGCAAGCGGATGGGAAATGTAGGGTTCGCCGCTCTTGCGGAATTGCCCTTCGTGGGCGCTGCGGCTAAATTCGTAGGCCTGCTCGATCAGCCCGATTTCTTCAGGCGAAAGATAAGCGAGGGCCGGACGCAGCGATTCGAATTCGTGCGTCATCGCCGGCGCGCGGAGGGCGTGCGCCGGTTGGCTGGCGGGGCGAGGCTCAGGCGCGACCCCGGTTGAGGATTTCACGGCCGACCTTGCCTGCGGCGATTTCGCGCAACGCGGTGACGATGGGTTTGTCTTTCGACTCGACCATCGGCTGCGAGCCCTGGGCCAATTGGCGTGCGCGGTAGGTCACGGCGAGCGTCAACTCGAAACGGTTGGGGAACATTTCAAGGCAGTCATCAACAGTAATGCGGGCCATACGGCACTCCTGATTCAGGCGGCGCGGGTGCGCCTTAGATACGTCGGAATTCGTCAAACAGCGCGGCGTACCGGTCCAGCTGGCGTGCCGCTTCGAGGCGAATACTGCGGGTGATGGCGATCAGATCCTGCAGGGCGTGATCAAAGTCATCATTGACGATTATATAGTCGAACGCCTCGGCGTGAGCGACGTCGTGGGCGGCGGCGGCCAGCCGGCGCTCGATCACCTCGTCGCTGTCCTGGCCGCGCCCTGCCAGCCGGGTGCGCAGCGCATTGAATGACGGCGGCAGAATGAAAATTGTCGCGGAGTGCGGAAAATGCCGCCGTACTTGTTCCGCGCCCTGCCAGTCAATCTCCAGCAGGATGTCGTGGCCGGCGTTGAGGTCGCGCGTGATGCTGCCTTTCGAGGTGCCGTAGAAGTTGCCGTAGACCTCGGCATGCTCGAGAAACTCGCCTTCGGCCAGCATGATTTCAAACCGTTCGCGGCTGACGAAATGGTAGTCGCGGCCGTCGGTCTCGCCAGGGCGCGGCGCGCGCGTAGTGTAGGACACCGACAGCCGAATCGCGGGGTCGGTTTTTAGCAGCGCCTTAACCAGGCTGGTCTTGCCGGCGCCGGAGGGGGCGCTGACGATGTAAAGCACACCTT
>JBPPMF010000377.1:0-5638 GCA_051305915.1 Thiobacillus sp.
AGGCCCTCCAGTTGCAGCGTGTGCTGGCGCCGTAGCCGGCTTCCAGCCTGGGAAGGCCCGATGCGGGTCTGGCGCGGAGGCCCGGCGTGTGGCTTCCTGCGTTCTTGCCCTTGTTTGCCTTAGCGGCTGGCTGACCTTCACCCTGCCGGGTCCCGCCCCGGCGGCGGGCGGGTGACTTTCTTCTGGAGGCCCAGAAGAAAGTCACCAAAGAAGAGGGCCCGAAGGCAAACACCCCACATTCGTTCTGCGCGCTCCGCACGCCCGGCCCGGCGGGCTACTGGACAGCGCGCGACACATCGAACCCCCTGCTCACTGGTCGACACGGCTCGCTGCGCATCGCCGGGCAGGATTGCCGTCAGCGTGTGCCAAGAGCGAAGCGCAGTGAGCCCGTGACGTACGAGCGAGCGGGTGCTTCGATCTTGCTCGCGGCGTCCAGTAGCCCGCTGGGCCGGGCGTGCAGAGCGCGCTGCGCGAGAGGATGGTGTGAGGCCCTTTGCTTTGGCTACTTCATTTGGGCCAGCAATCGGGATAGGGGCCGATCAGCGATGATCGGGCCCCTCCCACACCACCCGGCATGCGGGTCCGCACCGGGCGGTTCGAGAAGTTGAGGTCAGGAGAATCTCGGCACTCCCAAGCGGTCGAAGTAGGAGATCGGCAGCACGCGGTTCAGACCCATGGCGCTGTTGCGCCACCAGCTTCTTGCGTTGCCAGCGATGCGCGCTGCCAAATCCACGCTCGCACCCAGCCGGCGTAGCTCGCGGAACACTGTCGTCCCGCGTCGCCACTGCTTGAGCTGCACGGCCCGCAGTCGGTGCCGCAACCACTCGTCGAGTTCGCGCATGACCTTGGGCGTCTGCACCAGCCGGAAGTACGCCTTCCAGCCCGGCACGTAGCCCCTCAAGTCCTCGGCGATCTGTTCGAGGCTGCGGCCCCGCGTGCGGCGTGTCAGCTGCCGGATGCGCTCGCGCAGCTTGTCCAGGGCCTGCGTAGCCGCTGCCCGCTTCACCCCGTCCTTCGATGCCCAGAAGCAGTAGCCCAGGAACTTGCGCCCCCAGACGCGGGCTACCGCCGTCTTGGACTCGTTGACCACCAGCCGCAGCTTCGCGTAGCAGCCGCGCAGCGCTTGCAGCACCCGCTCACCTGCCTTGCGGCTCCTGACGTAGACGTTGCAATCGTCGGCGTAGCGCACGAACTTGTGTCCGCGCCGCTCCAGCTCCCGATCCACTTCGTCGAGCAGCACGTTGGCCAGCAATGGGCTCAGCGGCCCGCCTTGCGGCGTGCCTTCGAACCGCTCGCTGTACGCCCCGTGCGCCAGGATGCCCGCTTGCAGGTAGCGGCGGATCAGCCGCAGCACCGGTTTGTCCGCAATCCGCTTGGCCAGCCGGTCCATCAGGATGTCGTGGTTGACGCGGTCGAAGGAAGCAGCCACACACTACCCCTCCCCAGGACCTTCCGAAGGTCGTGCGCATCCGGCGCAAGGGGCACGCGTTCGAGGGACGCGAGCTTCGCGTCTACAGCCGCTGCAAGCGCGGACGGCACCTGCACCTGCTGCTGGTCCTACCCGATGAATCGCGCTCGCTGATCCCGGCGAGTTGGACCGACTGGAGCGAGCGGGTGCTCGGTCAGTTTGCAGACGGCGACCACGCCTCGCCTGCGACGCTCCTGCTGGCATCGGTGACGGACTTGCTCAGGGCCCGTGCTCTCGTCGACGCTCTGCTTGGCCGGAAGACGCCGGCAAAGGAGAACGACGATGCAACTCGAATTGGCGCTGTCGGAGTCCCCGGCAGTCGCGTCGATGCTGTGGGAACGGCTCGACCCCATCGTGCGTCAGGCGCTCATCGAACGACTGGCGCAGGCTATCGCCAAGGCGGCTCTGCCACCACAGCCCGAGGAGAGCGGCGATGAGTGAGGCCGACAAGGTCAAGCCCGCGCACATTCGCCGCGTGGCACTGGTCTACGTGCGCCAATCCTCTGCAGCCCAGGTCGAACACAACCGCGAGTCCACGCTGCGCCAGTACGCACTGGCGCAGCGAGCCGCTGCACTGGGATGGCCGCCATCGCGGATCACGGTCATCGACGACGACCTCGGCCTGTCGGGCTCGAGCGCTCATCAGCGTGGTGGCTTTGCTCGCATGGCGGCCGATGTGGCGCTTGGTCATGTTGGCCTGATCCTCGGCCTGGAGGTCTCACGCCTGGCGCGCAACAACGCCGATTGGTACCGGCTGCTCGACCTGTGCTCGATGACCGACACGCTCATCGGCGACGCCGATGGCCTGTACCACCCCTCGCTGTTCAACGACCGACTCCTGCTCGGCCTGAAGGGCACCATGAGCGAGGCCGAGTTGCACGTGCTGCATGCACGGCTCGAAGGGGGCATTCGCAACAAGGCTGCCCGAGGCGAACTCAGGCGCGGCCTGCCTATGGGCTTCGTCTGGGGCGACGGCGACGGTGAAGTGCAGCTGCACCCGGACGAAGCGGTCAGCGCCGCCGTACGCGCGGTCTTCGCGCGCTTCGCGGAGTTCGGCTCTGCACGCCGCGTCTGGCTGTGGTTTCGCAGTGAGGGTTTGACCTTTCCGACGCAACCCCACCCCCGCGCCCCGATCGGCTGGGGGACGCCGACCTACACTGCCGTTCACAAGGTGCTGAGCAACCCCGTTTACGCTGGCGCGTACACCTATGGCAAGACTCGACGCGAACGCTTCGTCGACGATCACGGCAACATCCAGCGGCGCATCCGTAATTTGCCCCGCGAGCAGTGGTCCGTGCTCATCAAGGAGCACCACAAGGGCTACATCGATTGGTCGACCTATGAGGCCAACCAGGCGCGGCTCGGCTCCAATACGCGCCCCCAGGCTCATCAACCCGGAGGCGCAGTGAGAGAGGGCGCAGCGTTGCTGCAGGGGCTCGCCACTTGCGGCCATTGCGGACGCAAACTGCACACGCATTACCGCGGCAAGAACCAGGCCCCAGGCTATCACTGCGCGAACAAGGATCTCGTCAATGGTCGCGGCGTGTACTGCCTGAACGTCGGAGGCGTGCAAATCGACGAGGCCGTCGCCAATGCCTTCTTGGCCGCCGTGGCACCTGGCGGCCTGGCCGCTTCACTGCGCGCGGCTGAACTGCTGCAAGCCGATCACGACGGCGCCCTGGCCCAGTGGCGCCTGGCTGTGGAGCGCGCCAATTTCGAGGTCCAGCGCGCCGAGCGCCGCTATCGTGCGGTCGATCCCGACAACCGGCTGGTGGCACGCGGGCTCGAGGCGCAATGGGAGCAGTGCCTGCGCGCCCTCGAGCAGGCGCACAGCGAGCTCACCCGCCGTGAGCAGCTTCGGCCGCAACAGATAACATCTGAACAACGCGAACACATCTTGACTCTGGGCCGAGACCTGCAGCAGCTTTGGAACGCGCCGTCGACATCGCTGCGCGACAAGAAGGAGCTGCTGCGCACGCTGCTCGAGGAGGTCGGCGTGAGCGTGTATCGCGAGCAATACCGCGCCTTGCTCAAGCTGCATTGGCGCGGCGGGCTGCTCACCGAGTGTGACGTCAGTCTGCCGCGCTCGCGGCCCGCTGCCGTGCGCACCAGTGAAGACACCATCGGACTCGTACGCCGTCTGGCCCTGCACCACGACGATGCCATGATCGCCGGTATC
Organism: Thiobacillus sp.; assembly: GCA_051305915.1. Classification (GTDB taxonomy): domain Bacteria; phylum Pseudomonadota; class Gammaproteobacteria; order Burkholderiales; family Thiobacillaceae; genus Thiobacillus. Next base: position 3,648 of record JBPPMF010000377.1, read on the forward strand.
CTCAACCGACAAGAGCGCACCACTGCGTACGGCCTGCCGTTCACGCAGAACCACGTAGGCAATCTGCGCCGCAGTTGGGGCATTCCGCGCTTTGAGGCTCCCGAGAATCCAGCGGCGGGCGAGTTGCTGAGCATCCAGCAAGCCGCTAAGTCGTTGGGCCTCGCCGCATCAACCCTTCACCGCTGGATCAATGATGGCTTCATTGCCGGCGAGCAGGTCACCCCAGGCGCCCCGTGGCGGATTCGCGTCAACGATGCGCTGCGTCGCCTTCTCGTCGAAGACGCTCCGTCGGGCTACGTCGCCATGATTGACGCCACCAAGCGCCTGGGCGTCACGAGACAGACGGTGTTGCAGCGTGTCAAGCGCGGCGAGCTCGACGCCGTCCTCGTATGCTACGGCCGCAGAAAAGGCTTGAGAATCAAGGTCTTGGATGACCAGCAAGGCTTGTTCGACCCCACCTCATAAGCAAGGGGGCATCATGACGTGCGATCCAAGAATTTCTCCAGGTCCACGTCCACCACCACCCTGTAGCCGGCCTGCACGTACTGCTGCGCTTGCAACACCGCGCCATGCGCGCTGCGCCCCGGCCTGAAGCCGTGGCTGTGCTCGCTGAACGTCGGGTCGATGAGCGGTTGCAGCACTTGCAGCAGCGCCTGCTGGATCAATCTGTCCACGGCAGTGGGTATCCCCAGCTCACGAGTCCCGCCCCCCGGCTTGGGTATGCCCACGCGGCGCACCGGCTCGGGCCGGTAGCTGCCGTCGAGCAACCTGGCTCGGATGTCGGGCCACGCTTGCTTGAGATATTCGCCCGTGTCTTGCACCGTGCGTCCATCGACGCCGGCACTTCCCTTATTGGCCTTCACGCGTTTCCACGCTCGGGCCATGTTCTCTCTGGCCAACGCCTGCCCCAGTAGGTCGTCGGCCCCCCAGTCCGTTTGTGCATGTCGCGCCAGCGTGGCTTCATCACGCACGCCTTCAGACGCGGCTTCACCGCGTCCCGCCCCCGTGCGCCCCGGTTGCCCAGGCTTCTGATGCAGTGCACCGCCAAGCGACATGCTCTTGACTGTCCTTCTCGTTCGGCCCTTCACCTCGGCCTACAGCCTCTGCGGCCTACCTCGGCTACTACGACCTCTGCTGACTTCTCGCTCCGGCTCGTCACCGTCGCCCTTTCAGGCACAAGGCGAGATCTCCCCAGGTAAGAACGCGATCCTTCACCGCACAACCGCCGCATTTACGTCGCCTGGCCTTCGGCCACGAGAGCTTTGCAGTTCATTGCCTGCTCGCCCTGGCCGGCGCCGCCTCGAATGCGGTTCGTGTACCTCGGCTCACGGTTTACGCTCCACGCTTCCTCTCCACGATCGGTCGCCCTCACGCAGTTGCGCTTCACTTGCCTTGCTGTGGCCAGCTCGGCGGAGGACTTACACCTCCAAGATCGCGCCCATGCTGGGCGCACAACGAACAAGGGGCCGGAGGCCCCCTGTTCAAGCACGGCCGGCCGGGGTCAGCCGGCGGGCACGGACGGGGACTTCAGTCGACGAGCGCGTCGAGGGCCTTCTGATAGCGGTTGGCGTGCGAGCGCTCGGCCTTGGACAGCGTCTCGAACCAGTCGGCGATCTCGTCGAAGCCTTCGTCGCGCGCGGTCTTGGCCATGCCGGGGTACATGTCGGTGTACTCGTGCGTTTCGCCGGCCACGGCCGCCATCAGGTTCAGACGGCTGCTGCCGATGGGCAGGCCGGTGGCCGGGTCGCCCGAGCCGTTCTCGAGAAACTCGAGGTGGCCGTGTGCGTGGCCGGTCTCGCCTTCGGCGGTGGAGCGGAACAGCGCCGACACGTCGTTCTGGCCCTCGACGTCAGCCTTGTTCGCGAAATACAGATAACGACGATTGGCCTGCGATTCGCCCGCGAAGGCGTCCTTCAGGTTCTGCTCGGTCTTCGAACCTTTCACGCCCATGTGATGCTCCTTTTTGAATGGGGTCGGTTGGGTGCCACCTG
>JBPPMF010000085.1:0-22519 GCA_051305915.1 Thiobacillus sp.
GTGATCGTCACCATCCTGAACATGCGCGCGCCAGGCATGACCCTGATGAAAATGCCGATGTTCGCGCACGGCTTTCTGATGACCGCCGGCCTGCTGATCCTGATCATGCCGGTGCTGGCAGGCGGCGTGACTATGGTGTTGCTGGATCGCCATTTTGGAACCCATTTCTTTAACGCCGCAGGCGGCGGTGACCCAGTGCTGTGGCAGCACATTTTCTGGTTCATGGGCCATCCCGAGGTGTACGTGCTGCTGCTGCCGATTGCGGGCGCGATCCCGCATGTGTTGTCGGCTTTTTCCCGGAAGCCGATGTATGGCTACAAGGCACAGGTGTATTCCATCTGGTCGATTGCCGCGCTGTCCTTGGTGGTGTGGGCGCATCATATGTTCACCAGCGGCATGTCCGTCGGCGCGCAGCTCTATTTCATGTACAGCACCATGTTGATTTCGCTGCCGCTTGCGGTGTTGTTCTTCTGCTGGATTGCGACGGTCTGGCGCGGCTCGATCAGTTTCGAGACACCGATGCTGTTCGCCCTCGGTTTCGTCATCCTGTTCGGCTGGGGCGGCCTGACTGGCCTGGTGCTGGCGGATGCCGCAGCGGTGCCGCAGTACCACAACGCTTACTTCCTGGTGGCGCACTTCCACTACGCGCTGTATCCGACCACAGTGATGGGCGCAATGGCGGCGGTGTATTACTGGCTGCCGAAATGGACCGGCCATATGCTTGACGAGCGTCTGGGCAAACTGCATTTCTGGACCGTGATCGTCGGCGTGAACCTCACTTTTATTCCCCAGTTCTTCGTCGGACTGGCCGGCATGCCGCGCCGTATTCCTGACTATCCGCTGATGTTCGCAGAGTGGAACATGCTGTCGAGCACCGGTGCCTTTATTCTCGGCATTTCGCACTTGATGTTCATCTACATCGTGATCAAGTGCGTCCGTGGCGGCAAAAAAGCGGAAGCAGCGGCGTGGGAAGGTGCAACGGGCCTGGAGTGGACGGTGCCGTCCCCGGCGCCTTACCACACCTTCGAGACCCAGCCGGTCGTCAAATGAGCGGGAGCCATGACGTGAGTCTGCCCGACCAATCTGGCCAGATGAACCGAGACGATCCGGAATGGTCGCGCAGGCGCGCGACCAGTGTTCGCTTGGCGCTGTTATTTGGTTTGGTGGCGGTTCTGGTATTCGCGTTGGTGCTATGGAAGTTCCGCCCGTTTTAAGCGTCGAGGCACGCCAGGCGGCAAATCGCCGTCTGGCGGTTCGTCTGGGGTTGCTTGCCGTATTTTTTGTCGGCTTTGGTTTTGCGTTGGTGCCGATCTATGACGCGTTTTGCCGCATCACCGGGCTGGACGGCAGAACCGGCACCATGGCGGCCAGTGCGGTTGAAAACACCCAGGTGGATTATTCGCGCTGGGTGACGGTGGAATTCATGAGCCATTCCATGCCGGGTGCCGGACTGGAGTTTGTGCCCGAGCAATTCAAGATGCGGGTGCATCCGGGAGCTATTGCCCACATCAATTATGTGGGCAAGAATCCAACCGACCGCAGCTTTGTCGGTCAGGCCGTGCCCAACGTGACGCCAGCCGTGGCCGCCAAGCATTTCAAGAAGATCGAATGTTTTTGTTTTACCCAGCAGACGTTTCAGCCGGGCGAAGTAAGGCAGATGCCGGTGACTTTTGTTGTTAGCCCGGAGTTGTCTCGCGATTTGAGTACAGTGACGCTTTCGTATACCTTTTTTGAGGCGGTGAAAGAGCGTGGCTGATTGGGTTGGATTTGAAAATAAATAATGGGGAGAGGGCAGTCATGACTGAGACGCAAGGGCATTATTTCGTACCACATGTCAGCCGCTATTCGACGTTTTTGTCGGGCGGTGTTTTTCTGCTGGCGCTGGGTTTCATTTTGCGCCTGAACGAAGTTCCGTCCGGCCTGTGGGGCATGCTGCTCGGTACGGCCATGATTTTATATGTCACCGTAGGCTGGTTTGGTGAGGTGATTCGGGAAAGCCTGGGTGGCCTCTATAGCAAATGGGAGGATCGCTCCTACCGGCTGGGGATGATCTGGTTCATCATTTCAGAAGTGGCATTTTTCTCTTGTTTCTTCGGCGTTCTTTACTATGTTCGCCTGATTTCGGTGCCGGAACTCGCGGGGTTTGATCCCGCGTATACCCTGCATCCGGATTTCACCGGAACATGGCCGACCAGTGGCCCGATGGGTGAAGCGTTCACGCCCATGGGCGCTTGGGGTATTCCAGCGCTCAACACCTTGCTCCTGCTCACTTCAGGCGCAACGCTGACCTGGGCGCATTGGGCCCTCCTGAAGAACAACCGCAGCCAGCTCATTGCCGGGTTGGCGCTGACCGTTCTGCTGGGCGTGACCTTTATGGGGTTCCAGGTGTATGAATACATTCACGCCTACAATGACCTTGGATTGACGTTGGGCGCCGGCGTGTATGGCGCTACTTTCTTCATCCTCACCGGCTTCCACGGTTTTCACGTCACGCTGGGAACGATCATGTTGATCGTCATCCTGGGGCGCTGCATGAAAGGCCACTTCGACTCACATAACCACTTTGGCTTCGAGGCCGTGGCTTGGTATTGGCACTTTGTCGACGTGGTGTGGTTGTTGCTGTTCGTGTTTGTTTACTGGCTCTGATCACATGTGCGGGCGTTCGCCCGCACATCACAAACCCCGCTGCGGGATAATGCCGAAGTAAAATCCCGCCAGCAGCATCAGGAACAAGGCGATGGAAAGCGAAATGCGCACGGTTAAAGCCCGGACTGCGCGTGTGCTGTCGCCCTTGTCCTTATCGCGGTAGATGAACGTCAGTGCGCTGAAAAGGCTGATGAGGATGAACGCGATCAGCGTAAGGATGATGATTTTAGTGAGCATAATGATTCCCCAAAAAATTATTATGCGAGCTACCCTAGGTCGATGCAAATTTTCTTTTATCGCTTCCAACCCCGCCTGATTCCAGGTCTGGCCGCCTTGGCGCTGCTGGCGCTATTTATTCATCTGGGGTTATGGCAGACAGGCAAGGCCGAGCAGAGTGCGGAGCGGGCGGCGTTATATGACGCGCGCAGCAAGCACCCACCCATCTCGATCGGCACGCCGCTGGAGAATCCGGAAAGCCTCATTTACGCGCAAGTGGTGGTGCGCGGTGAATACGAGGCGGCCCATCAGTTCTACCTCGATAATCAGGTGGAAAAGGGGCGCCCCGGGGTGCATGTCATTACACCGTTAAAAATTGAAGGCGGCGACACCCGCGTGCTGGTGAATCGTGGCTGGGCCGCCTGGGAGGATCGCCAGAAAAGGCCATACGTTGAAACGCCCAGTGGAACCGTTGAAGTAACCGGCATCGCGGTGATTCCGGGCAAGCAGAAATATTTGCTGATGCCCGACCGTCGCGAGGTCTGGCCGGAGTTGTGGTCGGTGCTGGATATGGGGCGTTTTGTCGAAGAAACTGCAATGCAGGTACAGCCGGTGATTATTCATTTAACATCGCCGGGGCAGAATGACGGTCTGGTCACGTACCGGCCGCAACCCGAAGACAAAACCGCGATGCACAAAGGCTATGCCCTCCAATGGTTCGGCATGGCAGGTGTTTTGCTGGGGTTTTATATATGGACCAGTTTCAGGAAAATGGCACCTTGACGTGTGCCGGCAAGCTGAATGCTGTGCTCCGGTATTGTTAATAAATTAGCTCGGCGTCCCCGTTCGTGGGTGGTTCGTAGCGGGGGCGGACGTGAACAATCGCATTAAACTTTTATTGTTGGCCGGCGTGTTGGTGATGCCGACCGCGTTGGTCTTTCTGGTCTATGGCGGGCTTGAGTGGCGTCCGTCATCGCAAAAAAATTACGGCGAATTATTGCCGGCGACCCCTGTGTTGAGTGCGGCGGGCGCTTGGCAGGATGGCGCCTCGGCAGGATTCGAGCGGACGCGGGGCAAATGGGTGCTGGCCTATGTCGCCCCCACGGCCTGTGGAGAAGCCTGCGAGAAGAGCTTGTATTACATGCGGCAGGCCCGTATTCTGCAAGACGCTGAACGGCACCGCGTCGAACTGGTTTGGGTGCTGACGGAGGTTGGCAATGTTGACGCCGCCGTGTTGCAGGTAGTGCCGGAACTCCGGGTGTGGCAGCCCGCTGATGCGGCGTTTAATCGTCAGTTTCCCCAGGAGATATCGGGGGAAAGTCATATCTATCTGATCGATCCGCTGGGTAATCTGGTGCTACGTTTCCCCTCCCCCCCGGATGCCAAGCGCATGATGAAAGACCTCAAGCTGTTGCTCAAAGCCTCCCAGATCGGTTGACTATGACCCTCTATCGCAAATTTATTCTGGCCGCGCTCATCCTGACACTCGGGGTGGTGAGCCTTGGCGCTTATGTACGCTTGTCCGACGCCGGGCTGGGCTGTCCCGATTGGCCTGGCTGTTACGGCAAGCTGACGCCACATCATGCGGCCGACGCCATCAACGCCGAGCTTGCCGAACGTCCTGATGGCCCGGTGTCGCACGCGAAGGCTTGGAAAGAAATGGTGCATCGTTACGCTGCCGGGACGCTCGGGTTGCTAGTGCTGGGCATTGCGGTGTTGGGATGGCGGAAACGCCACGAAACGATTGGTGGCCCCGGTTTGCCGCTGTTGTTGTTGGGCTTGATCGTGTTTCAGGCCCTGCTGGGAATGTGGACGGTGACGCAACTGCTCAAGCCGCTGGTCGTCACCGCGCATTTGCTGGGGGGGATGGCGACCTGGGCGCTGCTGCTGTGGCTGTGGTTGCGTGAGCGCGGCCAGTCCCATCATGTCTATTTCGCACGCGTCGATCATTTGCGCACTGCCGCAGCATTGGGCTTGTTGCTAGTCGTTACGCAAATTGCGCTGGGCGGTTGGGTGAGCAGCAATTATGCAGCGCTGGCCTGCACCGATTACCCGCTATGCCAGGGCGTGTGGATGCCGCCAATGGATTTTGAGCACGGCTTCACCCTGCATCGCGAGCTGGGGGAAACCGCCGCCGGCGACTTGTTGTCGATGACGGCGCTGACTGCTATTCACTGGCTGCACCGCGTCATGGCCTTGGTCGTCGTCTTCTATCTTGGCTGGGTGGTGGTGCGCTTGTTGCGCATGCCTGGGTACGCCGGCATAGGTATGGCCGTGGGCGTACTTCTGGCGCTGCAGTTTACGCTGGGCGTCAGCAATGTACTGTTGAGTTTGCCGCTGGTGGTTGCGGTCGCCCATAACACCGGGGCGGCGCTGTTGCTCGCCAGCATGGTCATGCTGAACTACCGGGTGCATAGAAGGTGAGGGTGGAGTCCTTGATGTTTCAGGGGGTGGCCTGCCGCTGCCAGCAGTTTCTGGCTCTGTGCAAACTTCGTGTGGTGAGCCTGATTGTTTTCACCGCCGTGATTGGCATGTTTCTCGCAGTACCCGGTTGGCCGGCCTGGAATGTATTGTGGGCCGGCACACTGGGAATCGCGCTGGTGGCGGGCGCGGCAGCGGCGTTCAATTGCCTGGTCGAGCAGAAGATTGACGCTTTGATGGCCCGCACGCGCGCGCGCCCGCTGCCGCGTGGCGAGTTGACCAACGCGCAGACACTGGTGTTTTCCGGTGTGGTGGGCGGCATGGGGCTTTATCTGCTGAATGTCTTTGTCAATCCGCTCACCATGTGGCTGACCTTGGCCACCTTTGTCGGCTATGCCGTGATCTATACAGCTATTTTGAAGCCGGCCACGCCACAAAATATCGTGATCGGCGGTGCTTCCGGGGCGATGCCGCCGGTATTGGGCTGGGTCGCCGCCACGGGCGAAATCCATCACGACGCTCTGCTCTTGTTTCTCATTATCTTTGCCTGGACGCCCCCGCATTTTTGGGCGTTGGCACTCTATCGTCGTGACGAGTACGCCAAAGCCGGGTTGCCCATGCTGCCCGTGACGCATGGTGAGGCCTACACCCGCCTGCATGTGCTGCTTTACACGCTATTGCTCTTTGCCGTGACCATGCTTCCCGTGGGCACGGGCATGGGGGGCTGGATTTACCTGCTCGGTGCCGTGTTGTTGGGAGCTCGTTTTATCCAGTACGGCTGGCGGCTTTACCGCCACTACAGCGATGAATTGGCAAAAGAAACGTTTCGCTATTCCATCTGGTATCTGAGTTTGTTGTTTGCCGTGATGCTGGTCGACCACTACATTACCCTACCCATTTGATTTGTATAGAGAATTGAAGTTGTAACTGGATATTCGGACGGGATTGTTTTATATTGCCCCAATTCATTCGCAGGGGCACAAGATGATCCTCTCCCGAACCAGTCAATACGCCGTGCAAGCGCTGATCTACATGGCAACCCAACCTGCCGCCACGCCGGTGCTGAACAAGGATATCGCCGCGCAATTAGGGGTGCCCGCACCCTATCTGGCCAAGATTCTGCAAAGCCTGGCCAAGGGTGGGTTGCTGTTTTCCTTCCGTGGTCGCTTGGGGGGGTTCTGCCTGCGCGAGGACGGTAATAAAGTCACGCTGATGCAAATCCTGCTGCTGACTGAAGGGCCTACGTTTACCCAGAGTTGCTTGCTGGGGCTGAAAAAATGCAGCGACGAAACTGCGTGCCCGCTGCATTTCCGCTGGGTGCCGGTGAAGAAAAAGATCATCGATCTGCTGCAGGAAACCACATTGGAAAAGCTGGCGAAAGCCGTGGAAACCGGAAAATACCGGTTGGCCGACGTTCCCGGACTATTGTTTGAGCAGATCAAGCCGTGAAAGCGGGGTTTGTCGCGCTCTGTGCAATCGTTGCGCTGACGCTGGCCGGTTGCAAGCCTGCCCCGCAGCAGCCGCTTGAATTTCAGGCAACCGACATCACAGGCGCCGCCTTCGCGCGCGATTTCAGCCTGATCGATCACAATGGCCAGATACGCACCCTCGCGGATTTCCGGGGTAAGGTGGTGGCGATCTTCTTTGGCTATGTTCACTGCCCGGATGTTTGCCCAACCACGCTGTCAGACTTTGCGGCTGCGCTGCAACTGCTGGGCTCGCAGGCGAACAAGGTGCAGGTCATTTTTGTGACGGTTGATCCGCAGCGAGACACCCCGGAGTTGTTGAGGCAGTTCGTGCCGGCCTTCAACCCTGCCTTCCTTGGAATGTATTCCGATGCCGAAACACTCGAGAAGTTGGCGAAAGAGTACAAGGTGGTGTATCAGAAATCATCCGTAAAAGCTGAGGATGATTACTTGATCGATCACAGCGCTGGCACCTATGTGTATGATCCTCAAGGAAATCTACGGCTACTGATATCCTATGGCAGTGGAGCTGAGGTCATTGCACAGGACCTGAAGCTACTTTTGGCTGCGCCCTGAGCTGGGTTTTGGCTTGCGGAGCGAGGTCCGGCTGTCATATAATCCCGCAGTTTTTTAATATAAGCATATGCTGCTTGAAGCGCGGCAATAGGCGCTATTTCGGGTACAAAGGAGCGGTCGATGGCGGTAACCACATATTCCGGTGCGGAGCAGTACAACTTTGATATCGTTAAGAAATTTGCCGTCATGTCGCTTGTCTGGGCGGTTGTCGGTATGTTTGTTGGCGTGTATATCGCTTCAGAGTTGGCCTGGCCCTTTCTGAACTTTGATAGCCCTTACTTCTCGTTCGGCCGCTTCCGCCCGGTGCATACCAGCGCGGTGATCTTCGGCTTCGGCGGTTCGGCGCTGTTCGCCACCTCCTACTATGTGGTGCAGCGTACCTGCCAGACTCGCCTGATTTCCGACGGCATGGCCAGTTTCACCTTCTGGGGATGGCAGACCGTGATCGTCACGGCGGCGCTGTCCTACGTGATGGGCTATTCCCAAGGCCGTGAATATGCCGAGATGGAATGGCCGATCGACCTGCTGATCCTGGTGGTGTGGGTGACCTACCTGATTCTGTTCGTCGGCACCATCATGCGTCGCAAGCAGCCCCACATCTACGTCGCCAACTGGTTCTACCTGTCGTTCATTCTGGCAACCGCCCTGTTGCACACCTTCAACAACCTGGCGATGCCGGTCGACCTGTTTTCGATGAAGTCGTATAGCCTGTTTGCCGGCACCCAGGACGCGATGACCCAGTGGTGGTACGGCCACAACGCGGTGGGCTTCTTCCTGACCGCTGCTTTCCTCGGCATGATGTACTACTTCGTGCCGAAGCAGGCTGGCCGCCCGATCTATTCCTACCGCCTGTCCATCGTCCACTTCTGGGCGCTGAGCTTCATGTACATGTGGGTGGGTGCGCATCACCTGCACTGGACTGCGTTGCCCGACTGGACCTCGTCGCTGGCCGCCGCCTTCTCCATCCTGTTGTTGATGCCCTCGTGGGGCGGCATGATCAACGGCATCATGACCCTGTCGGGTGCCTGGGACAAACTGCGCACCGACCCGGTGATGCGCTTCATGATCGTCGCGCTGTCGTTCTACGGCATGTCGACCTTCGAAGGTCCGATGATGTCGTTGAAGGAGGTCAACGCGCTGTCGCACTACACCGACTGGACCGTGGGCCACGTGCACTCCGGTGCGCTGGGCTGGGTGGCGATGATCTCGTTCGGCTCGCTTTATCACATGATGCCCAAGCTGTGGGACACCAAGATATACAGTGCGAAACTGGTCGAATGGCACTTCTGGCTCGCCACTATCGGCATCGTGCTGTACATCGTTGCGATGTGGATTTCCGGCATCACCCAGGGCTTGATGTGGCGTGCGTTCGATGAGTTCGGCAACCTGCAGTACTCGTTTGTCGAATCCGTTGCGGCCATGATGCCCTTCTACGCGATGCGCGCCATCGGCGGCATGTTCTTCCTTACCGGCACCGTGCTGATGACGATCAACATGTTCATGACCATCCGTCAGGGCAAGCGCGACAGCGCTGCGCTGGATGCCAAACTGGCCGCCAAGATGGCGCACGCATGATTCAGGGACGATAAGACATGAACTTCAACTTCAAACACGAATGGATTGAAACCAACATCGGTCTGATGTCCGTGTTGACCATGCTGGCGATCAGCGTTGGCGGCCTGGTGGAAATTGCACCGCTGTTCTTCATCGACAAGACCATCGAAAAGGTCGAGGGCGTGCGTCCTTACACCCCGCTGGAACAGCGCGGCCGTGACATCTATATCCGCGAAGGCTGCTACACCTGCCACTCGCAAATGATTCGCCCGTTCCGTGACGAAAAGCTGCGCTATGGCCATTACTCGCTGGCTGCGGAGTCGCAGTACGACCATCCCTTCCAGTGGGGTTCCAAGCGCACCGGCCCGGATCTGGCGCGCGTCGGTGGCAAGTATTCCAACGAATGGCATGTGCAGCACATGGTGGCGCCGCGCTCGATGGTGCCTGAGTCGGTGATGCCGAATTACCCCTGGCTGCTGTCGACTCCGCTCGATCTCTCCGATTTGTCGGGTCGCATGAAATCGCTGCGCAAGGTCGGCGTGCCGTATTCGCTGTCGCAGGCTGAATATGACGCCAACGTGACCAAGTTCGGCGAGACCGTGGCCAAGCAGTTGCATATCCCGGACGCGCAGAAGAATCTGATCGAACAGGCCAACTTCGGCAACTACGACGGCGACCGTTCCGGTATCTCCGAGATGGACGCGTTGGTGGCTTACCTGCAAGTGTTGGGCACCATGGTCGATTTCAGCAAGTACACCGACGATGCTTTTGTCGGCGACCGCTAATCGGGTCGGGCTGGAGGTTTGAATATGGAATGGTTGATGTGGTTTTCCAAACCCGAAAACACCAAGCCTTTGGCCCTGATTATTTTTTTCGTCACCTTTATCGGCATCGTGATCTACGTCTACGGTAGCAAAAAGCGGAGCAAGCAACTCGAGTCATACCGCGACATACCGTTTCTCGACGATCAGCCAGGCGATCAAGACGACACGAAGGACAAGCAATGAGCGAGCAAAAACTACAATCCCAAACAGTGCAAACCACGGGCCATGCCTGGGACGGTGACCTGCAGGAATACAACAATCCGCTGCCAGTTTGGTGGGTGTATACGTTCTACGCCACGGTGGTGTTTGCACTCATCTACTGGACCATCTATCCATCGTGGCCGCTCGGCAAGGGCTGGATCGGAGGCGTATCGAACATCACCTACGTCAACAGCGAAGGCGAAACCAAGACGCACAGCTGGAACACCCGTGCGCTGTTGATGGCGGACATGAACAAGGCGGCTGCCGCGCAAAAGCCCTATTTCGACAAGATCCAGGCGATGTCCTACGAACAGATTGCCAACGATCCGGAAATGAGCGGCTTTATTATTTCCGCGGGCAAGTCGCTATTTTCGGAAAACTGCGCGGCCTGTCACCAGGCAGGCGGCCAGGGTGTGGTCAGTTTTTTCCCTAACCTGACCGATGACGACTGGCTATATGGTGGCTCCTACGAAGCGATTCATGCGACCTTGATGGACGGCCGCCGTGGTTACATGCCTGCTTTCAATGAGGTGTTGTCCGGTGAGCAGATCGACCAGTTGGCAAACTACGTGGCCAGCCTGTCGAATATCGGTCACGACGCCGGCAAGGCGGCTGCGGGCGATGTGCTGTTCCGCAGCGAAACTGCAGCTTGTTATTACTGTCATGGCGCTGATGCTCGCGGTCGTCAGGATATTGGTGCGCCCAACCTGACCAATAATATCTGGCTGTGGGCCAACGTGCCGGCAGCGGAATCGGACGAGGGTAAGGTGTCGGCCATTCGGGGCGTGATCGCCAGCGGCCTCAACAAAGGTGTCATGCCGGCATGGGCAGGACGCTTGTCACCTGAACAAATCAAGGTTTTGACAGTCTACGTTCATGAACTCGGCGGCGGACAGTAAGGCCGCAGGCTGAAGAGATGAGCAAAGCCCCCGTTCACGGGGGCTTTTGCTTCCCGTCTACGCTACTGGACGCATCATGCAAAAAGGCTTAGAAGACCAACTCGGTCTCTATCAAAAACGTATCCCTATTTTCACGCGGTCGGTGAAGGGGCGTTTTCGCCGGTTTAAAACCTCGGTGCTGGTGCTGGCCTACGCGATTTACTTTCTGTTGCCGTGGGTGCCTTGGTCGCGCCTGGACGCCCCGGCGCAAGCGCTCCTGTTTGACCTGCCCGGCCGCCGCTTCCTGATTTTCGGCCTGACGGTCTATCCGCAGGACGTCATCTGGCTGGCATTGCTGCTGTTTATCGCGGCGATTCTGCTGTTCTTCGTCACCGGCCTGGTCGGTCGCGCATTCTGCGGTTATTTCTGTTTCCAGACGCTGTGGACCGATTTTTTCATCTGGATCGAACATAAAGTTCAGGGTGAGCGCCCGGCCCGGGTCCGCCTCTACCGTCAGCCATGGGATCGGGAAAAGGTGCTCAAGGTGGGTGGCACACATGCCCTGTGGTTGCTCGCATCGTTCTGGACCGGCCTGACCTTTGTCGCTTATTTCACCTATGCGCCGCAGCTAGTGGTGGATTTCTTCAGCGGTCAGGCCGCCGCCGCGGCCTACATCACGACAAGTATTCTGATGCTGTCGACTTACGCCGCAGCAGGCCTGATGCGCGAGCAGATATGTACCTATGTTTGCCCGTATGGTCGTTTCCAGAGCGTCATGTACGAAGCTGAAACACTGGCCGTGCATTACGACGCCAAACGAGGCGAAGCAGCGCACGGGCGTGCCGCTGCGCGTGCTGGCCAGCGCACCCTGGCCGAGCGGCATGAAAAAGGTCTGGGCGACTGCGTCGATTGCGGCTTATGCGTGCAGGTGTGTCCGGTTGGCATCGATATCCGTGATGGTCTGCAATACAAATGCATTTCCTGTGGGCTGTGCATCGACGCCTGCAACACCATCATGGATTCGTTCAGTTTTCCGCGCGGCCTGATCCGCTACGACTCGGAACAGAATCTGGCTTCGCCCACGCCGGCTGCCCCCAAGGTGCAATGGAAACGTCTGAAAACCATCGGCTACGGGGTGGCGCTGGTACTCATGACCGGTTATCTGGCCTACAGTGTGGTCACGCGCGGCAGCTTCGACCGTGCTGTCAACCAGATCCGCCAGCCGCTTTACGTGGTGCTGTCGAACGGCGACATCCGCAACCGCTACCAGATCCGCATCACCAACAAGGCGGCACAGGAGCAGACTTATGTCATCAGCGCGCGTGGCATTCCTGCGGATGCGCTCGACCTCGGCAATTTCCGCGAAATCACCATCAAGTCCGGCCATAGCGGTCTGGTGCAGGCGAGTGTGCGGCTGCCCCCCGCCGTGGCAGCGCAAACGCAGCGCTTTGAACTCATCATCACGCCGCAGGGTAAGCCGACAGAAGCCAATACCGAATCCGTCCGTTTCGATACCCTAGGAAAACGCCAATGAATACGATGACCTCGCTGTTTGGCGGACTGCTGGCGGTTTTTGCCTTATACCTTTTGGGCGGGATGATCCGCGGTCTTCCCCCGATCCTGCGCGCCCTGCTGGCAGGACTGATTCCACTGCTCGGCTATTTTGTGCTCATAGTGGGCCGCTGGCCGGGGCTCGACGTGGTGGCCATGCACATCTCGGTATTTCTCGCGGCGGGGCTGGTGCTGTACGCGGTGACCCAGTTCCGCCAGCGCAGCGCGGGGGGCATGCACTGGGCGCCCAAGCTGCTGATCGCATTTTTTCTCGGTCTGGTCGTGGTCAATGGCAGCCTGCTGTATATCGCCACCAAGGGATTGCCCGAGCCGATCGGGCGGTGGTGGTTGGGCAGTGACGGCGGCGCGGTTTACAGCGGATTTTCCGGGGTGGTCGAGCATGGCCAGGCGGCCGCCAAGGCGGTTTCGTCCGAGCTTTCACAGGCGCATCGGGAGTCGACGCTGGGCTGGCAGGTCGAGGTCGATGGCTTTGACGGCAGCGATGCCACGCGTGCGGTCCGGGTTCGCGTCCAGGATCGCACTGGTCTTCCGGTTGACCGCATCGAGGGCGAACTGCGTTTGCGGCGCCCGGGTGCCGCTCAGATCACGCTTACCCAGCCGCTAAGCGCGCTTGATGCCGGTATTTATGGTGGGGAACTGACGCTGCCGGCCAGCGGACGCTGGCTGGTCGAGCTGCGCCTGCAGCGCGACCACGAAGTGCACTATCAGCACACGCAGGAGCTAGTCGCGCCATGACCGGCATCATGGGTTTCCTGTTTCTGCTGTCCGGCATATTTGTGCTGCTGATTATCCTGGTCGTGTTCTGGTCGATCAGAAGCGGCCAGTTCGACGACCTGGAAGGCCCGGCCGAACGCATCCTGATGGACGACGATGATCCGCTGCTGCCGACCCGACGCTTGAACAGTAAAGATGAATAAACTAAAATTCGCTTAAATTATTGGAGTCCGCATAATGAAACAGCTTCTGACTTTTCAGGGTTTTCCCATGGTGGTTGTGGTCGCAATGATCGTCTGGTCGTGGATCAGCGTGCTTTCGGTGCTGATTGCCTCGTTCTTCTGATTGACCCCGCCACCAATGACAAAGCCCCGCATTGCGGGGCTTTGTCATTGGTGGTTCGCGGTGCTTAGGCCGGAATCACGGCGCGCATTTTTTGCAGTGCGCGCGCCTCGATCTGGCGAATGCGTTCGGCCGAAACGCCGTACTGCGCGGCCAGTTCGTGTAGCGTGGCGGCTTCGCCTTCGGTCAGCCAGCGCGCCTTGATAATGTGGCGGCTGCGCTCGTCGAGGTTTTCCAGCGCGGAGACCAAGCCCGTGTGGCGCAGGCGCTCGGTCTGCTCGCGCTCCAGCAACTGGGCCGGATTTTCGTCCGGACTCGCCAGATACGCCAGCGGGCCGTAGCTTTCCTCACCGTCATCCACCGTCGGATCGATCGAAACGTCATGGCCCGACATGCGGGTTTCCATTTCCAGCACGTCCTTGCGGCTGACGTTGAGTTCGCGCGCCATGGCGTCGGCTTCCGTGATCGTCATGGCGTTGAGCGACTGCTTAAGGCTGCGCAGGTTGAAGAACAGCTTACGCTGTGCCTTGGTGGTGGCCACCTTGACCAGGCGCCAGTTCTTCAGCACATATTCGTGGATTTCAGCGCGAATCCAGTGCAACGCAAACGAAACCAGGCGTACGCCGCGATCCGGATCGAAGCGCTTGACCGCTTTCATCAGGCCGACATTGCCTTCCTGAATCAGATCGGCCTGCGGCAAACCATAACCCATGTAATGGCGCGCCACGCTGACCACCACGCGCAGATGCGACACCACCAACTGACGGGCCGCCTCGACATCCTGTTTGTCGTGCCAGGCACGCGCGAAGCGCTGCTCCTCTTCCTGGCTGAGCATGGGATAGCGATTAACAGTCTGGATATAGCTATCCAGACTATAGGCGGCAGGAACAGGTAAAGACATCGTTTGATTCATGCTTAAAACTCCCTCGCAAACATTTTAGCACTCGCGTAATAAGAGTGCTAAACCCTTGCCGGGTTCCGCAAACGGAGAAATCAGCGTGTCGCTTCGGTCTGCTGCAGTGCGCGTGTCACCGCGAGCCAGGCGCCAAACCAGCCAAACAGGGTGGTTAGGCCGAGGACGGCGGCGATTTCGATCCCGCTGGGGGCCTGCAAGTGGAAAGTCGACCCGTACAAGTTGGCCAGATGTTCGACCGGTTCGCGCAGGATGCTGCCTGCAACGGCCAGCACCCCGCCTGCTGCCAGCCCGCCGAGCAGACCCTGCAGCGCGCCCAGATAGAGGAAGGGGCGACGGATGTAGCGGTCGGTGGCGCCGATCAGGCGGCTGACGAGGATTTCGTCGCGCCGCGTCAGCACTTGGGCGCGAATGGCGTTGCCCGAGATGGCGATGAGCGCGATCGCAAACAGCCCGGCCAGCAGCCAAACCCCGGTTGTCCCAATGGCGAGCGCGGCTTGCAGGCGTTCGGCCCACTGGCTGTCGAGATGGGTTTCTGAAACGCCCGGCAGTTTGCCCAGATCGGCCGCAATTCGAACCAGTTCCGCGCGTGAGCTTGCGTGCGGGCGTACGACCCAAGCGTCCGGCAGCGGGTTCTGCGTCAAGCCGGCGCTGATGTCGGCCAGCCCCTGCGAATTGCTGAGCATCGCCAGGGCTTCGTCTTTGGGCACGAAGCGGGCGCTGGCGATGTCGGCCTGTTTGAGTCGCGTAGCGATGGCCTGAGTGTGTGCGGCCGAGGCGCCGGCGTCGAGGAATACGCTGATTTCAGGCTGCGCGGGCAGGTCGCCCGCCAGTTGGTCAAGGTTGCCGAGTGCAAGGTAGAGCCCGCTCGGCAGACTGATCGCCACGCCCATCGCCAGCGCGGTGAGGAGGGACGCGATGGGTTGCGCGCGCAGGCGGCGCAGCGCGGCAGTGAATGCATGCTTCTGATGACGCAGCCAGCCAATCATGCTGCGTCCTCCACAACCTTGCCGTGATCCAAACGTAACGTGCGCCCACCCAGCGCGGCGATGGCGCGTTCGTCGTGGGTGGCAATCAGCAGCGTTGTGCCAACCTGATGGAAGTCGCGGAACATCGCCATGATGTCGGCGGCGTAGCCAGCGTCGAGGTTGCCGGTTGGCTCGTCAGCCAGCAGCAGGGCGGGCCGGCTGACCAGCGCACGGGCGATGCACAGGCGTTGCTGTTCGCCGCCGGAGAGGCTGATGGGGTTGGCTTTTTCACGCTTGAGCAGGCCGACCTTGTCGATCACGGCGCGGGCGCGCTTGAGCGACTCGCGGCGGTCGAGTCCGGCAATGTCGAGTGGCAGCACCACATTCTCGATCACGTTGCGGTCGAACAGCAGCTTGTGGTCCTGGAATACCAGGCCGATGTTGCGGCGCAGGTAAGGGATGGCGCGGTGTGGCATGCGGCCGACGTTCTGGCCGCTGACCGACACCATGCCGCTGGTGGGTCGCTCAATGGCGGCGATGAGTTTCAGCAGGGTGCTCTTGCCGGCACCGGAATGTCCGGTCAGGAACACCAGTTCGCCCGCCTCGATGGTGAGATTGACGCCGGTCAGGGCTTCATGCCCGCCGGGGTAGCGCTTGGTGACCTGGCTGAAGCTAATCATGTGCGGGCCATCTAAACAGTGAAGATGGCGTCGACGAACTCGCGCGCATCGAACGGCCGCAGGTCGTCGACGCTTTCGCCGACACCGATGTAGCGCACCGGGATCGGGCGCGCCGGGTGTGACCGGGCCTGAGCGATGGCGGCAACAGCGCCGCCCTTGGCGGTGCCGTCGAGCTTGGTGAGCACCAGCCCGGTCACGCCGAGCGCGTCGTCGAAAGCTTTCACCTGGGTGACGGCGTTCTGCCCGGTATTGGCGTCGAGCACCAGCAGCACTTCGTGCGGCGCGCCGGGCGCGGCTTTCTCGATCACGCGCTTGACCTTCTTGATCTCTTCCATCAAATGCAGCTGGGTCGGCAGGCGGCCGGCGGTATCGGCCAGCACCACGTCGATGCCGCGTGCCCGTGCAGCCTGGATGGCATCGAAAATCACCGCGGCGGAATCGCCTTTTTCCTGGCTGATCACCGTCACGTTGTTGCGCTCGCCCCAGACCTGCAACTGCTCGCGTGCCGCGGCGCGGAAGGTGTCGCCCGCCGCCAGCAGCACCGACAGGCCTTGCGCCTGATACAGCTTGGCGAGCTTGCCGATGGTGGTGGTTTTGCCAGCGCCATTGACCCCGGCCAGCATCAGGATGAAGGGTTTGTGCGGGGTGACGTCGAGCGGCGCCTGTAGCGGGGTCAGCAGGTCGACCAGCGCCTGTTTCAATGCGGTTTGCAAGTCGGACGCCTCGGTCAGCCCTTCGCGCCGCACTTTTTTCTGCAGCGTGTCGAGCAGCGTCTGGGTGGCGTCGACGCCGATGTCGGCGGTGATGAGGATGGTTTCGAGTTCCTCGAATAACTCGGCGTCGATCTTGCGCCCGACGCCAAATAGAGTCGACAGCTGCCCGCCCAACCGGTTGCGGGTTTTGGCGAGGCCTTGCTTGAGACGCTGCGCCCACCCCAGGCGAGATTCAGCAGGTACGGCGTCGACGTGCTCAACGTGCGGGGGCGTGACGGAATCTGCCGCCGGCTGTTCAGGCTTGGGCGCGTCGGGTTCGGGGGCAGGTTTGGATTTGAAGAAACTAAACACGGATCGAGGCAGTCATGACAGCTGTTTGACGGACGCCCAATCTTATCATTCAGTTGCGGCTTATCATTCAGGCTATTCAATCAGAGGTGAACACCATGCGCAGCCTATGGGCAATCGGTTTGGCGCTGCTGGTCGGCAGTGCGCAGGCAACATTGACGGATATCACGCTGGAAAACGGCATGCGGGTGATCGTGAAGGAAGACCGCCGCGCGCCGGTGATGGTGTCGCAGGTGTGGTATCGCGCCGGCTCGATGGATGAATTCAACGGTACTACCGGCGTGGCGCACGTGCTCGAACACATGATGTTCAAGGGCACGCAGGATGTACCGCCGGGCGAATTCTCCAAGCGTATTGCCGCTGCAGGCGGACGCGAAAACGCATTTACCAGCCGCGACCACACCGCGTATTTCCAGCAGATGCAGAAGGACCGGCTGGAATTGGCCATGAGGCTGGAGGCTGACCGCATGGCCAATCTGGTTATCAGCGACGAACTGTTCGCCAAGGAAATCCAGGTGGTGATGGAAGAGCGCCGGCTGCGTACCGACGACCAGCCGCAGTCGGTGGTGTACGAACGCCTGATGGCGACGGCTTACCAGGCGCATCCCTACCGCCGCCCCATCATCGGCTGGATGGACGATCTGCAAAACATGACCGCGCAGGATGCGCGCGACTGGTACACGCGCTGGTATGCGCCCAACAATGCCACCTTGGTGGTGGCGGGCGACGTGAAGGCGGACGAGGTGATTGCGTTGGCCAAACAGTATTTCGGCACGCTAACCGCGCGCGCGCTGCCTGAACGCAAGCCGCAGGCCGAGCCCGTGCAGGTCGGCGGCAAGCGCATTGTGGTAAAAGCGCCGGCGCAGCTGCCCTATCTGCTGATGGCCTGGCATGCCCCCACGCTAAAGGACTGGGAGCAGGATGCCGAGCCGTACGCGCTGCAGATTCTGGCCGGCGTGTTGTCCGGCAACGATTCAGCGCGGCTGCAGGCATCGCTGGTCAAGACCCAGCAGATTGCCGTGAACGCGAGCGCGGGTTACGACCCTGTCGCACGCGGGCCGGGCATGTTCATGATTGACGCGACCCCAGCCAAGGGCAAGTCGGTGGCCGCACTGGAAAAAGCAATTCGCGCTGAAATCGAGCGCATCCAGCGCGAAGGTATCAGCGCCACGGAGCTTGCGCGGGTCAAGGCACAGGTGATCGCGGCCGACGTCTACCAGCGCGATTCGCTGTTTTATCAGGCGATGCAATTGGGGGATTACGTGACCGCCGGATTGCCCCCGGAGGCGCTGGCGCGCCGGGTCGACAAATTGCGCGCAGTGACTGCTGCCGAGGTGCAGGCCGCAGCAAAGCAATGGCTGCAGGACGACAGGTTGAGCGTGGCTGAACTCGATCCGCAGCCGCTGGATGCACAACCCCGCCGTGCCAACGTGCCAGGAGTGCGTCATGCCAATTAAAAATATTTCAATGAATTCCGTGTCGATCCGGACCTTCCTCGGCATTTTTTTGCTGGGCCTGTCGCTGCCGGCACAGGCTGCGCTCGCCATTCAGCACTGGCAAACGCCACAAGGCGCACGCGTGCTCTTTGTCGAAAGCCACGAACTGCCGATGCTCGATATCGCGGTCGACTTTCCGGCCGGCAGCGCACGTGATCCTGTCGGCAAGTCGGGCCTTGGCCAGTTGACCCACGGGCTGCTCGATCAGGGCGCAGGCGGCCTCTCCGACACGGCCATCGCGCATCGTCTGGCCGATGTGGGCGCGGTGCTGTCGGGCAATTTCGACCGCGACCGTGCCGGGGTCAAGCTGCGCACCCTGTCGTCCGCCGCCGAAAAGGACAAGGCGCTGGATGTCCTGGCGCACGTGTTGCAACGTCCCGATTTTCCGCAGGCAGTGATCAAGCGCGAAAAGCAGCGCCTGATTGCATCGATCCGCGAGGCCGAGGCCGATCCCGGCAATGTTGCCGGCAAGGCGTTTTATCGTGCCTTGTACGGCACCCACCCTTATGCGCTGGATGAAGCAGGTGATCCCGCCGCCATTGAGCGGCTGACACGTGGCGAGTTGCAGGCGTTTTATCGCAGGCATTACAGCGCCCCCAATGCGGTCATTTCCTTGATGGGCGACATCACGCGCGCCGAGGCCGAAGCGATCGCGATTCGCCTGACCGCCGATTTGCCCCAGGCGGCGGCGTTGTCGGCGTTGCCTAAGCCGGTAGCGGCTGCGGTCTCCGATGCACGCATTGCCCATCCTTCCACGCAGAGCCATGTGCTGGTGGGCGCGCTGGGCGTGGCGCGTAACGACCCCGATTTCTTTGCGCTGTTTGTCGGCAACTATGTGCTGGGCGGCGGCGGCTTCGATTCGCGGCTGATGCGCGAAGTGCGCGACAAGCGCGGCTACGCCTACAGTGCCTACAGCTATTTCCTGCCGATGATGGAGGCTGGGCCGTTCCAGCTGGGCTTGCAGACCAAGCTGGAGCAGACCGACGCCGCGTTGAAAGTGGTGCAGGACACGCTGCGGCAGTTCATCGCAGAGGGTCCCAGCGAAGCCGAACTCACCCAGGCCAAATCCAACCTCACCGGCGGATTTCCTTTGCGGATCGACAGCAACCGGAAAATCCTCGAATACCTGTCCATGATCGGTTTCTACAAATTACCGCTGGATTATCTGGATACGTGGGTCGATCAGGTGGATGCGGTCGAGGTGGCAGCGGTGAAGCAGGCGTTTGCCCGCCGTATCGATCCCGACAAATTGGTGATCGTAGTGGTGGGAGCGGGCAGTGCTCGCTAAGCGCGCCGCACCGCAGCGGGCGCACGGTGTGGCCAACCGGGTGCGCATCATCGGCGGACAGTTCCGCCGCCGGCTGCTGGACTTTCCCGGCAGCGCCGGCTTGCGCCCCACGCCCGACCGCGTGCGCGAGACGCTGTTCAACTGGCTGGGGCAGGATTTGCCGGGCTGGACCTGCCTCGACCTGTTTGCCGGCAGCGGTGCGCTCGGCTTCGAGGCCGCTTCGCGCGGCGCGGGGCGCGTCGTCATGATCGAACGCGACCGGGCCGCTCTCGACGCACTGGAAAAGAACCGTGCCGTGCTCGGCGCAATGCAGATCGAAATCCTGCGTGCCGATGCCGTGGCCTGGCTGGCGAACAGCCGCGAGGCCTTTGACCTGATTTTCATCGATCCGCCGTTCGACAGCGGGCTGGCCGCGACGGTGCTGGATGGACTGGCCCCCCATCTCAAAGCCAGCGGCCAGGCCTACATCGAACAGGCCATGCCGGTGACCGCGCCGCCGGGGTTTATCATCCACCGCAGCGGGCGCGCGGGGCGCTCGCATTTCGCGCTACTCATCAAGGAATAAGCGATGCTGACTGCGGTTTATCCCGGCACGTTCGACCCCATCACGCGCGGCCACGAAGATCTGGTGCGGCGCGCCGTGCGTCTATTCGATCATGTTGTCGTCGCGGTGGCCGAATCGCGCAATAAGCGGCCTTTTTTCACCATGGAAGAGCGCGTGGCGATGACGCGCGACGTGCTGGCCGACGTGCCGCAGGTACGGGTGGAAGGCTTTTCCGGCCTGCTGATCGATTTTGTCGCCGAGCAGGGGGCGATTGCCGTGCTGCGGGGGCTGCGCGCGGCGTCCGACTTCGAATACGAATTCCAGTTGGCGGGGATGAACCGCAACCTCAAACCCGACATCGAAACCCTGTTTCTGACGCCATCGGATCAGTACATGTTTATTTCCGCCAGCATGATCCGCGAGATCGCGCAATTGGGTGGCGACGTGGCGCCCTTCGTCCACCCGTTGGTGGCACAGCGATTAAGTGAGAAAATAAGCAAAAACTGATATGACCCGGAGAACGCCATGGCTTTGATGATCACGGACGAATGCATCAATTGCGACGTCTGCTTGCCCGAATGTCCCAATGAAGCCATTTCACAGGGTGACGAGATTTACATCATCGACCCCAACAAATGCACCGAATGCGTCGGCCATTTCGATACCCCGCAGTGCGTGGAGGTGTGCCCGGTCGACTGTATCCCGTTGAATCCGGACTACCCGGAAACCAAAGAGCAATTGCAGGAAAAATTTCTGAAGCTGACCGCCGAAAAGTAATTCAGGCGGTTTTGACCCATTCTGCCCCGTCCGGATTGTCGGACAAGGCATCGGCGATACGCGTGTTGATGCGCGCCAGATTGTCCAGGTGGTCACTGACCGTTCCCATTGAGGTTTCGAGTTCGGCGATGCGGTCATCCAGCGTTTCCGTCGCTGCATGAATACGGCTGACACTCTCCAGTCGACGTTTAAGCTGGATCTTGTGCTCGCGCACCTGGGTTTCCATCGGTGTAATCAACGCCTTGAGCCAGGATTCGGTCTCGCGGTTGGCAAGCTCGAATACCTGCACCACTTTGCTCGCCAGCGTTTCGAAAAACCGCGAGGTCAACTGGTGCTGGCCGAGGGTCAGCATCTTGAACACCGTGTTGAAGCGTTCATCGAAAATCTGTTCCAGCCGTGCCATTTCCTTGCGGTATTTGCGCAGACTGTAATCCGGCGGATTGACCGCGGCGAGACCGTGTTCATCGCTGAATTTTTGATACATCGCCGTCATCATGGCGCGGATTTCCTGGATGCTTGTCGCCGAAGCTTTCAGGTTGCCATCCACCTGGCGAAAGAAATGCCCCATGGCCTCGCGCAAGCCTATGCTGAAGTGGCTTTTTTCCATCGCCCGTCGGGTGCGGCGCACCTCTTTGTTCAGCGCTTCCATGCCGAGCCGCTTGCGTAACGCCTCAACCTGAACTGCAAACACGTTGCGCAGTGCATTGAATTGTTCGAGGCCGCGTTCAAACTGCTGTTTGTCCTGGTTGGCTTTGATCATCATGTGCTGGATGGCATCACGGTTCTTGCCGCGCAGCCCTTGCAGTTCGTCAACCTGATCCTGCAGCGTCGCGAGTCGGGTTTCCAGCAGTTCGGTCGTTTTGACCACCGCGTCTTCCACGCCGGCCTGGGTGGATTCGGTCACCAGGGCTTGTTTGCAGGGGATCAGCTCCTGCGTCAGTGCCGCTTCCAGTTCGGGCAAACGACTTTTGACCAGTAGCGCGGAGTCGTTGCGCACTTTGGCGACCAGCGCTTTCTGCGCCGACACCGGGTAGACCTGGCTGGCAGGCAGGTCGAGCAATGCCGCGCTGCTGGCGACCTGCTTGGCGATTTCGGCATCGATTTCAGCGGGCGTCTTGAGTTCATCCCACAGGCCATCGATCTTGTTCAGCACCACCAGCCGAGCCCGGCTGGCGCCCTGCACCGGTGCAATGTACTGGCGCCAGATTTCGATGTCGGACTTGGTGACCCCAGTGTCGGCGGCCAGCAGAAACAGCACGGCATGCGCGCTGGGCAGCATGTTGAGCGTCAGTTCGGGTTCGGTGCCGATGGCGTTGAGGCCCGGCGTGTCGAGGATGACCAGCCCCTGCTTTAATAGCGGGTGCGGAAAATTGATCAGCGCA
>JBPPMF010000091.1:0-3005 GCA_051305915.1 Thiobacillus sp.
TCCAGGTTGGCAGCGGCATGCAGTCGCCCGACTGGACGCATGCGCTTTTGATTGGACGCGACCGTAAGCTCGCCGCGCCCACCTTCGACGCCGCCGGCTTGTATCTCACCCACATCCGGTATCCTGCGCACGTTGCTTTGCCGGAAAGCTCTGAACGATGGCTGTTCGCGTAAAAATCTGCGGCATCACCCGACAGCAGGACCTGCATGCAGCCTGCGTGGCCGGAGCGGATGCGCTGGGCTTCGTGTTTTATGCGAAGAGCCCGCGCAACGTGTTGCCCGAGCTTGCAGCCGAACTGGTGCGTGCATTGCCCCCCTTCGTGCAGTCGGTCGGACTGTTCGTCGATGCCGCCCCGGCGTTCATCGAAGCCGTATTGAAAGCGGTTCCGCTCGACCTGCTGCAATTCCACGGTGATGAGACGCCGGCTGACTGCGCACGCTTTGGACGGCCGTATATCAAGGCAGTGCGCGTGAATCAGGACACGGATTTGCTAAAATGCGCGGCTGACTTCAACGCTGCCCGTGGCCTGCTGCTCGATGCCTGGGTGCCGGGTGTGCCGGGCGGCACCGGCGAACGCTTCGACTGGAGCCTGATCCCACCGGATATGCCCATGCCGGTCATCCTGTCGGGCGGGTTGACGCCGGAAAACGTCGCCGAAGCGGTCCAGCGCGTATGCCCTTGGGCGGTGGATGTGTCCAGCGGCGTCGAGGCGACGATGCTGTTAAATGGGGCGGCAGTTGCCGCCAAGGGCATCAAGGACGCGCACAAGATTGCGCAATTCATTGCGAAAGCGAAAGAAGCATCATGAAGCTGACTGATCTCCCCGATTCCCGCGGCCACTTTGGCCCCTATGGCGGCATCTTCGTCGCCGAAACCCTGATGGCTGCGCTGGAAGAACTGCGCGTCGAATATGACAAGGCGCGCAACGATCCCGCCTTCATCGCCGAATTCGAATACGAGCTGAAGCATTACGTCGGCCGCCCCAGCCCGGTGTATCACGCCAAACGGCTCAGCGAGCAATACGGCGGCGCGCAGATCTTCCTCAAACGCGAAGACCTCAACCACACCGGCGCGCACAAGATCAACAACACCATCGGCCAGGCGCTGCTGGCGCGGCGTATGGGCAAGAAGCGTGTCATTGCCGAAACCGGCGCCGGTCAGCACGGCGTCGCCTCGGCCACGGTCGCTGCGCGCTACGGCATGGAGTGCGTGGTCTACATGGGGGCCGAAGACGTCGCCCGCCAGTCGCCCAACGTCTTTCGCATGAAGCTGCTTGGTGCCACCGTGGTGCCGGTGTCGTCCGGTTCCAAGACGCTGAAGGACGCGCTCAACGAGGCGATGCGCGACTGGGTCACCAACGTCGAGTCGACGTTCTACATTCTCGGCACCGCCGCCGGCCCGCACCCGTACCCGATGCTGGTGCGCGACTTCCAGTGCGTGATCGGCCGCGAATGCATCATCCAGATGCCCGAGCTGACCGGCCGCCAGCCCGATGCGGTGGTCGCCTGCGTCGGCGGCGGCTCCAACGCCATCGGCATTTTTCACCCCTATATCCCATATGACGACGTGCGCCTGATCGGCGTCGAAGCCGGCGGTTCTGGTATCGCCAGCGGCAAGCATGCGGCACCGCTGTCGGCCGGGACACCGGGCGTCCTGCACGGCTTCCGCAGCTACCTGATGCAGGATGAGAACGGCCAGATCATCGAGACCCACTCGGTGTCCGCCGGCCTCGACTACCCCGGTGTCGGCCCCGAGCACAGCTATCTGAAGGACGCCGGCCGCGCCGAATACGTCGCGATCAACGACGACGAAGCCATGGCCGCCTTCCACGACCTGTGCCGCTTCGAGGGCATCATTCCCGCGCTCGAATCCAGCCATGCCGTCGCCCACGCCAAGAAGCTCGCGCCGACGATGAAGAAAGACCAGATCATCCTGGTCAACCTGTCCGGGCGTGGCGACAAGGACATCAACACAGTGGCGAAGGTGTCGGGTATCACGCTGTAAGCCTGTCACATCATTGAACCGAATTTTCCAGAAGACTGAACCATGAGCCGCATCGGCCAGACCTTTACCGCGCTGAAAGCGCAAAACAAGAAAGCCCTGATTCCTTTCATCACCGCTGGCGATCCCGGCAAGGGGATGACGGTGCCGCTGATGCACGTGCTGGTGGAAGCAGGGGCCGATATCATCGAGCTGGGGGTGCCGTTTTCCGACCCGATGGCTGACGGCCCGGTGATCCAGCGCGCATCCGAGCGGGCGCTGGCGAACAAGGTCGGGTTGCGCGATGTGCTGGCGATGACGGCGGAATTCCGCAAGACCAACACGACGACGCCGGTGGTGCTGATGGGTTATGCCAATCCGGTCGAACGCATGGGCTATGAGGCGTTCGCCCAGGCCGCGAAAGCAGCGGGGGTGGACGGCGTGCTGACGGTGGATATTCCGCCCGAGGAGTCGCTCGGGGTGTCGGACGTATTCAAGGCGCACGGCCTCGATCCGATTTTCCTGCTATCGCCAACCACGCCGGAATCGCGGGTAGAACAGGTGGCGGCAGCGGCGGGCGGATTCATCTACTACGTGTCGCTGAAAGGCGTCACGGGCTCGGCCAATCTCGATACCGAGGAGGTCGCGCAGAAACTCGCCATGGTGCGCAGGCATTGCGACCTACCGGTGGGGGTCGGCTTCGGCATCCGTGACGCCGCGACCGCCGAAGCAGTGGCGCGGATTGCCGATGCCGTGGTGGTGGGCAGCCGCATCATCAACGAGATCGAGACCGCCCCGGAAGGCGAGTGCGTCAACCGCGTGAAACATCTGGTGGCCGAATTGCGCCGGGGTGTCGACGCCGCCTCGAAATAAGACAAGCCAAAATTTAGCTAGCGGAGAAAAGCATGAGCTGGTTCCAGAAAATCCTGCCCCCCAAAATCAAGCGCCGGGTCGAGGCGCGTAAATCGATGCCGGAAGGGCTGTGGTCGAAGTGCCCCGCCTGCAACGAGGTGCTGTATCGCGCC
>JBPPMF010000142.1:0-2475 GCA_051305915.1 Thiobacillus sp.
GCTCAATCGGCTATCGCGGCCATCCGATCGGCGGTCGTGAATCATTTGGCTGCGACTCCCTGCAGTTTCCGCAAGGCCGGCAAGAGTCCGACACGACGGGACCTCATTATCCCGTTCGGCGCCACCGGCTACGTGGCTTTATACGAAATTTCGGGACCATCGGGCGTGCTGGTGCTGGCGATTCGCCACCAGCGTGAAGTGGATTACCACTGACCGCGCGGCTTCCGCAACGATCAGTCAAAGCCTGGTGGCTACTCGTCAAGAAGGCGAAATGATGGCCGTACAGCCGCCGCTCACGATCGAACCTGCCTAGCCAGCGGCTAAGCGGTTTGTAGCGGGCCGATTCAGCTGGTGCCGCCGCTCCCTGTCGGTCGACTCCTTGGTCAGTTGCGGCGTGTGACGGATCCGGTGAACAATCAGCGCCATGAGCAACACCGAAGGCAAAGGGGACGACCGCGCGTCGAGCATCGCGGGCTCCAACACGCTGCTTCTCGCAGTCGCGCTGGGCCTGCTGATGCTGCTTGCCTGGCGCCTGTCAGACGTGCTGCTTCTGCTCTTTGGGGGGGTTATTGTCGCTGTCGCACTGAACGCCATGGCCGCCCCCCTGGAGCGCTGGCTCCGCCTGCCGCAGCGGGCCGCGGTCGGCGTTACCGTGGCGCTGACGCTCATCGTCATCACGG
Organism: Thiobacillus sp.; assembly: GCA_051305915.1. Taxonomy (GTDB): domain Bacteria; phylum Pseudomonadota; class Gammaproteobacteria; order Burkholderiales; family Thiobacillaceae; genus Thiobacillus. The sequence goes on from JBPPMF010000142.1 coordinate 681, forward strand.
CGGGCAGCTGGCTGGTTGGCGACCGTCTGGTCGAGCAGACCAATGATCTACGGGAGCGCCTGCCTGCGGCGCTGGCCGAACTCGGTGCGTGGGCGCGCAACTACCGTATCGGCGTGACACTGCAGGAGGTGTGGTCTAGCGCCAGCGCCGAAGACGTGCCCTGGGTGAGCGTTGCGAATGCCGCCACCCGCACGCTGGGCGCGATCGGCAGCATCGGCCTGCTGCTGGTAGTCGGGGTGTACCTGGCGGCAGATCCGAAGCTTTACCGCCGCGGCCTGGTCCGGCTGGTGCCCCCTGCCTACCGGGCCCGTATCGACGGTGCACTTCTTGCCAGCGGCGCGGCCCTGGGTCGCTGGCTGCTGGGCCAGGGAGTATCCATGTTGTTCGTGGGCTCAGCGACGGCCATCGGGCTCGCGTTGCTGGGCGCACCGCTGGCCTTGACCGTCGGCTTGATCGCCGGCGTGCTGGCGTTCGTACCGTTCTTCGGCCCCATCGCCTCAGGCATCCTCGCCGTGCTGTTGGCCTTCACGCAGAGTCCGACGCAGGCGCTCTACGTAGCTGGACTGGCCGTGGCAATCCAGCAGGTCGAGGGCAATCTGCTGATGCCCTGGGTGCAGCGCTGGGCGGTGGCGCTGCCGCCGGTACTGGGCATCACAGCCGCCGTGATCTTCGGCCTGCTGTTCGGCCTGCCCGGCGTCATCCTGGCAACGCCGCTGATGGTGGTGGTGATGGTGTTGGTGCAGCAGCTGTACGTCGAGGGCTTGCTGGAGGCCAAGGAAGCGGGACCCGAAGCAACGCGACGATCCGAACCCAGCACGCAGCCTTAGCGTCATACACCGCGCGCTGCCTTGCCGGCCCGATGAGTTCGCCAACCGGAGATGTCATGTCGCCAGCCGCCGAGCGCACCGAGCTTCCGCAACGATCAGTCAAGGCCTGGTGGTTGCTCGTCAAGAAGGCCGCAGCCTCGTGGGTGGCCGACTACGCGCCCAGCATGGGCGCAGCGCTGTCGTACTGCAGCGTGGCCGCGTCCTGTCAATAAACTCGTAGTCGAGCACTTGGAAGGGTGCCGGACGCGGCGCCGCGATTTGCGACGCCATCGATACCTCAACGCCCGGGGCAAGCTCATCACGAAAAGCCTGCGCGGCCACGAGTTTCCTCGTCGGCAAGCCGCTTGCACTGCACCTTGCTCCGGAGCACTCTTGGGCGCATGGCGACACCCATCACCGTCACCGTCCCACACCAGCTCGGCCGCGCCGAAGCGCGCCGCCGCATTGACGCCGGTTTCGCGAAGCTCATCGACCAGTTGCCCGGCAGCGGCGGCACCCGCAGCGAACGCTGGGACGGCAACCGGATGACCTTCGGCGTCAGCGTGATGGGTCAGACCGTGGCAGGTGCTGTAAATGTGCTCGACGCCGCCGTGACGATCGAAATCGAACTGCCCGGTGTCCTCGGCATGATCGCGAACGGCCTCAAGGGTCGGCTGCAGAAAGTCGGACAGTTGCTGCTGACGAAGAAGTAGCACCGATTCCGTCAGCTCGCCAGGTTCGGAAACGAGATCCTGCAGGCAGCCGCGAACACGCCTCGACTCTGAATGCAACAGGCAATCTCGAGTCTCTATTGGTGGGGCGGTTCGCCCGCTGCCTTGCCGGCCACGATGAGTTCGCCAACCGGAGATGTCATGTCACCCGCCGCCGAACGCACCGAGCTACCGCGACGACCAGTAAAAGCCTGGTGGCTACTCGTCAAGAAGGCTGCAGCCTCGTGGGTGGCCGACTACGCGCCCAGCATGGGCGCA
>JBPPMF010000122.1:0-13680 GCA_051305915.1 Thiobacillus sp.
ATTTTTTCGCAGGGCATACCCGACGGCCTGCCGGCCTGGGCACAAGAGGCACGAGGAGGCGACATAGCTGGCTCTATGGCAACGACGAGCAACGCCGCCATGCGGAAAAAGACGCCGTTTTATGTTTCGATATTTATGATTCACGACACTAGGTGGGAGCGAACCCGATGCACCCGCTCGACTGGCCCCTAGCAAACCGAGGGCGTGCGGATTCGGTGAAAGTGGAAAAAAAACGGGGGCCAGAATCCCCCGTTTCAGATTGGGCAATGCCCCGCCCTGTTAGAGCCCGACAGGCTAGATGACCGACACAGCCGGTGCGGGAGCCGGAGCGGCTGCCGGTGCTGCCGGTTTGGCCGGAGCAGCTTTTTTGGCTGCTGGTTTGGCTGCAACCTTTTTAGCTACAGGCTTGGCTGCTGGTTTTTTGGCAGCGACTGGTTTGGCTGCAACCTTTTTAGCTGCCGGCTTGGCTGCTGGTTTTTTGGCAGCGACAGGCTTTTTAGCCGGAGCAGCTTTTTTCGCGACAGGTTTCGCGGCTACCTTCTTGGCGACGGGTTTGGCTACCACTTTTTTAGCCACCGGTTTGGCTGCTGGTTTTTTGGCGGCGACCGGTTTTTTAGCCGGAGCAGCTTTTTTCGCGGCAGGTTTCGCGGCTACCTTCTTGGCAACCGGTTTGGCTACCACTTTTTTAGCCACCGGTTTGGCGGCGGCTTTCTTGACTACGGGCTTAGCGGCCGGTTTGGCTGCTGCTTTTTTAGCTACCGGTTTGGCGGCGGGTTTCTTTACTGTTGCCATTTAACACTCCTCAGAAGTTGAACACATTCACTCATCACTACAGCTTGAAGCCACGTGCAGTCAGAATTTGCACTTCCAAAGCGTGGTACCAACAGGCGACTACTTCCCTGAAACCCGCTAGACACGGGCGATACCAAGGCTCCGCTTGGTGAGCGTTATTCTAGTTACTTTTAATGGGTGTTCAACAAATAGTCGGTGGTGCGTGAAAATAAACCGATGAAAAATGTCGCAACCAAGCAAAATGTATTGAATCGATACTAAAAACAGGGGTGATGTACGCTCGGCTTGGTTTGGTTAAAGTCAATCCACAAGCCGTTCTCCAGCCATTAGGCTGCTTTGCGTTTCGCGTTCCCGGATAAGGTGAATTTCATTCGTGTCGATCAATACTTCGGCGGCACGCGGGCGTGAATTGTAGTTGGAAGCCATGCTCATGCCGTAGGCACCCGCCGAAAGCAGTGCCAGCAGATCGCTTTCTTCGATCGCCAGGTCGCGCGCAAAGCCAAGAAAATCGCCGGTTTCACAGATCGGGCCGACGATGTCGTAGCGCCTGGCGGGAGCCGGACGCTCGTTGACGGCAACGATTTCGTGATACGCCTCATACAGCGCGGGGCGCATCAAGTCATTCATTGCCGCGTCGACGATGGCAAAATTCTTGTCCTCGCCCGGCTTCAGGTATTCGACGCGAGTGAGCAACAGGCCGGCGTTGCCGACCAGCGAACGCCCGGGTTCCAGCAGCAGTTTCTCGCGGCGTCCGGCGAAGCGCGCCGCCAGCGCGCGGCCATAGGCAGCCAGATCGGGCGGCGTCTCGTCGCGGTAGCGGATGCCGACGCCGCCGCCGAGATCGATGTGGTGCAGCGTAATGCCATCGGCTGCGAGCGCGTCGACCAGCGCGAACACGCGGTCGGCCGCATCAGCCAGCGGCGACAGGTCGGTCAGCTGCGAACCGATGTGGCAGTCGATGCCGGTGATGGCGAGATTCGGCAGGCTGGCGGCCAGGCGATACAGTTCGGGGGCATCGGCAATCGGCACGCCGAACTTGTTTTCCTTCAGTCCGGTGGAGATGTAAGGATGCGTTTTCGGATCGACGTCTGGATTGACGCGGAACGAGACCGGCGCAAGCTTGCCCAGCTCGCCCGCCACGCGGTTCAAGCGGTGCAGTTCGCTGACCGACTCGACGTTGAAGCAGAGAATGCCGGCGTTGAGCGCGGCGCGCATTTCATCCGCGGTTTTGCCGACGCCGGAAAAGACAATTTTATTGGCGTCACCGCCGGCGGTCAGCACGCGGGCGAGTTCGCCGCCGGAAACGATGTCGAAGCCGGCGCCGAGCCGGGCGAACAGGTTGAGGATCGCCAGGCTGGAGTTGGCTTTGACCGCATAGCAGATGAGGTGCGGCGTGGCGGCAAACGCTTCGGCATAGGCCTGGTAGGCGGATTCGAGCGACTGCCGGGAATAGACATAGAGCGGGGTACCGAAACGTTCGGCAAGCGTGTCCAGCGCCACGCCTTCGAGATGGAGGCGGCCGTCAATGCGATTGAGGGTATTCAATTGGAAGTCCGTTGCAGTGCGGGGGGATTTTCGGGAAGATACAGGTCACCCTTGGAGCCGCAGGCAGTCAGACCCAGCCCGCACAGCAACAGGGACACGATATAAAGGGTGCGCAGTTTCATGCGCGAAATGTTAGCACGGGACATCATGACTGAAATTGAATTCAACCAGGCCGCCAACACGACGCTGGCCCGCATCGAACAGGCGCTGGAAGATGCCGATCTGGATTTCGAGACGCCGGCCGATGGCATCATCGAGGTCGAGTTCGACGATGGCAGCAAGATCATCATCAACCGCCACGGCGTCGCGCGCGAAATCTGGGTTGCCGCGCGCTCGGGCGGCTTCCACTTCAAACCGCTGGACGCCGGCTGGGCCGATACCAAAAGCGGCGAGCCGCTTTACGACAAGCTGGCCGCGCTGATCGCCGCGCAGGGCGGCGTCATGGTCCGCTTCTAACCTCCCCTCGCTTGAAAAGCCAGGCGCTCACCCTGTTTGATCTGGTCGAGCGGCTGTCGCTGCTGACCCGGGCCGACCTGCGGCAAGCGGGCGCGGCACAGGGGCTGCAGCCGGTACACCTGCAAGTGCTGTTCTATCTCAACCAGGCCAACCGCTTCAGCAACACGCCGCAGGCACTGACCGAATATCTGGGCCTGACCAAGGGCACAGTATCGCAGACGGTGCTGGTGCTGGCGCGTCGCCGCTTGATCTCGCGCTATGCCGATCCCCGCGATGGCCGGGTGGTGCGGCTGATCCTGGCCGAAGGTGGCACCAACCTTTTGAAGACGCTGAGCGCCGGCAGTGCCTGGCGCGACATCGTGCAGACCGCCAGCCCGGCTCGGGTGACATCGGCGATGGTGGTGTTGCGGCAGGTACTGGCGCAGGTACAGGCGCAAAGCGGCAAGCGCAGCTTCGGCGTGTGCGGCACCTGCCGCCACAACCAGCGGCTGGGGCCGCGCAGCTATTTCTGCAGCTTGATGCAGGAAAAGCTTTCCAGCCCCGAGGTGCGGCGGATCTGCCGCGAACACACGCCGCCACCTGTGCTGGGGCCGGCTTTGAATCCCTAAATCCGTTTCCGGGCGCGGGCGATCGCTGCGCGCACCTGCGCCGGCGCGGTGCCGCCGAAATGGTCACGGGCGGCGAGCGAGCCTTCCAGTGTCAGTACGGCATAGACATCCTCCGTAATGATCGGGCTGAACGCCTGCAATTCGGCAAGCGACAGATCGGCCAAGTCGCGCCCGCTGGTGTCGGCCGCGCGCACGGCACGCGCCACGACTTCGTGTGCGTCACGGAAGGGCGTGCCCTTCTTCACCAGATAATCGGCCAGGTCGGTGGCGGTGGCGAAGCCCTGCATCACCGCGGCGCGCATCGCATCCGGCTTGACGGTGACGCCGCGCAGCATGTCGGCGTAGATCGCCAGTGTGTCGTTCAGTGTGTCGACGGTGTCGAACAACGGCTCCTTGTCTTCCTGGTTGTCCTTGTTGTAGGCCAGCGGCTGGCCTTTCATCAGGGTGAGCAGGGCGACCAGATGGCCGTTGACCCGACCGGTCTTGCCGCGCACCAGTTCGGGCACGTCGGGGTTTTTCTTCTGCGGCATGATGGAAGAGCCCGTGCAGAAGCGGTCGGCCAGATCGATGAAGCCGAAGCGCGGGCTCATCCACAGGATCAGTTCTTCCGACAGGCGCGACAGGTGCGTCATCACCAGCGCGGCGGCGGCGGTAAATTCGATGGCGAAGTCGCGGTCGGAAACGGCGTCGAGCGAGTTTTCGCATACCGCCTCGAAGCCGAGCTGGTCGGCGACGAACTGGCGGTCGATCGGATAGCTGGTGCCGGCCAGCGCGGCGGCGCCAAGCGGCAGCCGGTTGATGCGGCGGCGACAGTCGGCCATGCGCTCGGCATCGCGCGCCAGCATTTCGAAATAGGCCAGCAGGTGGTGGCCGAACGTCACCGGCTGCGCTACCTGCAGATGGGTGAAGCCGGGCATCACGGTGTCGGCATGCTGCTCGGCCAGGTCGACCAGCGACGTCTGGCACGCCTTGACGCCGGCTAGGATGTGGTCGATCGCATCGCGCAGATAGAGGCGGATATCGGTCGCCACCTGGTCGTTGCGGCTGCGGCCGGTATGCAGGCGCTTGCCGGCGTCACCGATTTTCGCGGTCAGCGCAGCTTCGATGTTGAGGTGGACGTCTTCCCGATCCAGCGACCAGTTGAATCCGCCGGCGCGAATCTCGACCAGCAACTCGGCCATGCCGTGCCGGATCGATTCAAGGTCGTCCTTGGACAGGACGCCGACGTGATGCAACATGGCGGCGTGCGCCAGCGAACCCTGAATATCGAACTCGGCCAGCCGATAATCAAAGGGAATCGACGCGGTGTAGCGTTTGACGATTTCTGAAACCGGCTCGGAAAAACGGCCGGACCACGCTGCGGGCGGCGTCGATGACGTGCTCATGGAGTAATAAAGGGAATGAAAAGAAAGAATCATAACAACCGGCCGGTTGAATTGCCGAACTTCTGTCACCTGGGAGTGAACCTGCGCATCGCGCTGACGGTGGAAGCCGCGCTGGTGGCTGGCGTGGTGGCGCGGGTCGCCGATGTACAGACGTTCTGGGCCGAATTCATCGCACTGTCGGCGCTGGCACAGCCAAGCCTGCTGCTGACCTTGCTGGCGCTGTGCGCGGCAGGGCGCTGGCTGCGTGACGTGCCTTATCGGGCCGGCGTGGGATTGACGCTGGCGCTGGGCATGGCGGTGCCAGTGCTGGCCACGGGGTGGTTGACCCCCTTGCTGGCTGGCATGCAGCAGATTCCGCCGGTCGGCGTGGCGATCTTTGCGCTGTTGATTGGTGCGGGCCTGTTGGCCTATTTCAACCTGCGCGCCCGCGCGCTGTCGCCTGCCATCACCGAAGCGCGCCTGCAAGCCCTGCAGGCGCGGATCCGGCCGCATTTTCTGTTCAACAGCCTGACCGCCGTGCTGTCCCTGGTGCGCAGCGATCCGCGCCGCGCCGAGCGTGCGCTGGAAAACATGGCTGATCTGTTCCGCGCATTGATGAACAACGCCAGCCAACTGGCGCCGCTGGAAGACGAAATTGCACTGACCCGCGCCTATCTGGAGCTGGAGCAACTGCGACTGGGCGATCGGCTACGGGTGAGCTGGCACATCGATAAAATGCCGGGCGACGCGTTGATTCCGCCGCTGGCGATCCAGCCGCTGGTGGAAAACGCGGTCTATCATGGCATCGAGCCGCAGCCGGAAGGGGGTGAAATCAGCCTGAATATCTATCGCAGTGCCGACAAGGTCCACATCGTGGTGCGTAATCCAATTGCCACTGACGCCAGCCACCACAGGGGCAACCGCATTGCCCTGGACAATATCCGCGAGCGCCTGCTGCTGCATTTCGACCTCGACGCCCAACTCAAGTTGGAACCGCTGGGCGCCGTTTATCAGGTGCACATCGTGATCCCTTACACCCGTGAACGCACCCAACCCGCCCTTGCGCCTTCTCATCGTCGATGACGAAGCACCCGCGCGCCATCGTCTGCGCGATGTACTGGCGGACTGCGCAGCCGAATTGCCGATCGATATCGTCGGCGAGGCAGACAACGGGGTGGATGCGCTGAACTTGGCGCAGCAGCAGTCGGTGGATGCCGTGCTGCTCGATATCCGCATGCCTGGCATGGACGGTCTGGAATGCGCCGCCCACCTCAACCAGCTTTCGGCCCCGCCGGCCATCATTTTCAGCACTGCCTACGATGACTATGCCTGCCAGGCGTTCGATCTCAATGCGGTCGACTATCTGCTGAAGCCGGTGCGTGCCGACCGTCTGGTGCGCGCCCTGTCGCGGGCACACCGCCTGAATGCGGCGACGCTCGACCATCTGCGCGAAGCGCATCCGAAGGCGCGCACGCACCTGTCGGTCAACGAGAAAGGCCGCATTGTGCTGATCCCGGTGGCGGACATTCTCTATCTCAAGGCGGAACTCAAATACGTCACCGTGCAAACCGCCGCCCGGGAATTTCTGATCGAAGAATCGCTCACCCGGCTGGAAAGCGAATTTGACGATGCCTTCCTGCGCATCCATCGCAACTGCCTGGTTGCCAGCGCACGTATCCGTGAAATCGGCAAATTGCCCGGCGACGATGATGGCCATTTTCTACGCCTGGATGGACTGGATGAGCGGCTGATGGTGAGCCGGCGTCAGTACTCGGCTTTGCGCGAAAAAATCAAATCCATCTGAAGCCGGCTGGGTCGTGATCCATGGCATCCGTGTGCCGGATTCGGCGGATATCAGCGTCCAATCAGCTCAAAACCAGTATTTTTCGTTCGTTCTAAAATTAAAAACATTACTAATCAAGTGCTTAGTGATGGTCTACAACTAAAGTTGTATATGCAAACCGCACCGTCCTTCGTACGATGCGCGAGCTTGCTGTTTTGACCGCAAGCGAGAAGTTCTCCGCAATGAGGGGCAAGTCTCCTCTATTCAGCCGGGCTCGCGAGAGTCCGGCATTTTTTTGTCCGCATTCGTTATCATCTCGGCCATGAAAACCGACATGCCCGACCTCCACCCACAAGGGAAAGACGGTGGTTGTAACGACGCTGTCCCGAGGGATACTCCTTTGGAAAAAGCGTCAACAATCACGCTCACCGAAACCGAACTGGCCAGCGAAACCGTCTTCAAGGGCCGGTTGATGCACGTCAAATGCGACCGCGTGCGCCTGCCCAACGGTGCCGAATCGACGCGCGAATACATCGTCCATCCCGGCGCCGTCGTTGTCATCCCGGTGTTCGACAACGGCGACCTGTTGCTGGAACGCCAGCACCGCTATCCGCTGCACCGTGACTTCATCGAATTGCCGGCCGGCAAGATCGACCCCGGCGAGGACGACCTCACCTGCGCCAAGCGCGAACTGGAAGAAGAAACCGGCTACACCGCCAGCGAGTGGCGCGAAGTCACCACCATCTATCCCTGCATCGGCTACTCGGACGAGCGCTTGGCGTTTTATCTGGCGCGCGGGCTGACGGAAGGCAACCACGGCCGCGACCCCGACGAATTCATGGAAATCCTGCGGGTGCCGTTCGGTGAGGCGATGGACTGGCTGCGCAGTGGAAAAATCTGCGAGACCAAGACCGTGATCGGGCTGTTCTGGCTGGAGAAGATGCTGCAGCGGGGCTGGTAGATGAACACCTTGTATTAACGCTAAACGGGGGGTTGAGGCGCTCGACTCTCTTGCTCAAAATCCTGCGGAACTCCTGACGTAATGAGTCGGTTAGCCAAAGCTGCAATGTCCGGCACACAGCGCAAGCTTTCAACAGTGCGGATTTCGCTGGGGGTAAGCTGTCGTCCTTGCGTCCACTGCCCGTGCCCCATCTGGTGGGGGCGCACTTCGCGGCCGCTCAGTCGAGTGACCAAGGCGAAAATTTCCAGGCCGCGCACATCAGTGTCACCCCAGTGATAAAACGGGGTGACTTGGCTGAGTTCCTGCCCCAAGCGCTTTAAGACAGCCTGGATGCTGGGATTGGGGAACCCTCCCGTATAGAGAATGAACCCCGTATCAGGCACTTCCCGGCAATGGCGGGCAAAACTGGTCCAGTTTTCGATACTGAGAACATAGGCCGGCTGCTCGGATAGCACCAGATGGGCCAAGATTTCGCCAGGCAGGCCAATCCAGGGACGTACTCCGGATAAATCCAGCAGGGGCTGTTCTCCGCGCAGGCTCACCGCCCCCCGCAACAAAACAGGTTGTGGCGTTTTGATCAAACCCAGCGAGTGATAGAGGTCGTCAACATCCCGGGCACTGTCATGCGCCTTGCACCAAGCTTCGGCAAAGCTGGCTTTCAGGCGTTCCATCGCTTTTGAGTCGCCTGTGGCCTGAACGCTGAAACTACGTAGGTCGAGGTTCGCTTGTTGGTTGCGGCTGACGGCAAGCAAGGCTTTGAATAGCCGCTCGATGTCGTCCGCATGTTGCGGTAAACGCAGCCGTAGTGCAGCGTCTCCCCGTTGCCAGCGGGTGGCCGCGTTATCCCAGCAGGTTTGCAGCCACGGCGGTGCGTGTTTTAGTAGGGGGGCGATCCGTGGCTCTAGAGCGTCCACCTGGGTTCGGGCAGGCGCGCGGCCAAGGAAGTCAGCCAACTTGTGCCCGTCAACAAGCCGCACGCGAAGCAATTCGTGCTCGGCTTCAAAACGCCCCCATTCGAGCGTGACTGCACCGCATGACGCTGCGTTCGCCATGACCGCATGAAAGCTTTCGCGGCAGTTTCCAGACGTGGCTCGATAACCGCCGCTGTCGCGTCCAGCCAGGCTGAGGCTGAGCGTTTTACTGGTGTTGTTGTCGCGCTGCCAACGCTCGAACAAGGTGTTGAGCAGGCCGAGCGCGGGATCAGTCATGCGCCTTAAACGGATTGTCGGCTGCAAGCAGCGCATGCAGCGCAGGTTTGAAATATTGCGGCTCGATAGAAACCGCACCGCCGTCGCGATACACGTTGACGATAGTGTTCATTTCCTCTGCCAACAGGGCATGGCGCTCGTCGGGTGCGGCGATTACCGCCTGCATCCCAAGATCGCGCAGGAAAGCGAGCGCGCTTTGCGTGTTTCCCACATCCAGTTTGCTGAATGCCTCGTCGAATAAGGCTAGTGCCATGCCGCCCCTAACTTTGCCAGTAGCTTCGTCACGTTCCAGCCGGTAGGTGGCTGCCAGCGCAGCGCCGATGGCGACATAAAAGGGTGCCTGATGCTCACCGCCGGAACCTTTGCCCAGGCGCTGCGATAGCCAGGCTGCGGAACTTGCCCGATTGGGGTCCTTCATTTCCACGTCGAAGCGATAGTAGTTTCGGTAGTCGGCCAGCTTGTCTTCCAGCGCCTTGGCTCCATCGGCTCCTCCCATGAGTAATTCGCGGACTTTTTTGCGTGCTTCGAAATGCTCAGAGCCCGGCAAGGCCTGCGTGTCGAACAGGCTGCCGACATTGGCTTGTACTTCAGCCGTCGCTGATTTAACCCATTTGATTAGTGGTTCAAATTCTTTCTCATCAAATTTCTTGAACTGGTACAACTCGCCATGGAAATTGCGTTTTTTCAGATTGCGATTGAGCTCGTCGAGCGCATCGTCGATGCCGGCCAGATTGTCGCGTAACTGGCCGATGAACTGGGCGTGGAAAATTTGTTCGGCATCCAGCCTTGCTTTCTCGGCGCGATCAGTCAGGCCGGCAAGCTGAGTGTTTTCCAGGTTGGTAAGGGTGGCAATACTCCAGACTTCCAGTTCTGTATGCAAGGCTTCAGGCGTCTGATTGGTCGAACCGGGCAGCAAAGCGGAATGCTTCAGCGCGTATTCACGCAGCGCATCGTGCGCGTCGTTCCGGTTCTGAGTTTGCTCATTGCGATTTTTGCGGGCGCGCTGGCGGGCGGTTTCCTCCACTTTGTTGAGGTCTTCACCGTGTTCAGTCTGCAAACGCTCGAATTGGGCAGAAGCCTCTGCCATCTTGAGGGTCGCGGACTGGGTGCGACGCGAGCGTTCATCGGTGGCTTGTGCGAGTGCCATATCATTCTGGCGATTCTTCTCTTCCTGAAGCGTGGTTTGTATTAGCAAGTCTTTTGCCTGCGTTTCAAGTGTGCCGAACTGCTTTTTGCGCGCTGCTATGCCGTCCTGAGTCGCTTTGAGTTTTTGTTTGAGGGGGTCTGTTTCTTTCAGGTCGAGTTGTCCCAGCTCTTTGTTCAGGCGCTTGATCTCAGATTGTGCGTCGATTCGGCTCGCCACCAGTGCAGTAAGCTCGATCCCATCACCCAGCTTGCGTGCAAAGTCAGCCAAGGCTTCGGAAACGCCCACAAGGCGTTTATGAGCGCGATCAGCCTCGGCGTATTTGGTTGCGTCCCCCTGAAACTGTTGTTCCAGACGCTTGCGCGTGAGTTCACGGCTGGCGCGTCCCAGCAGGTGATCTTGCACAGGCGCCATGCGTTCGATGGCACCGTTGGCGGCAAGCATGCCATCGTCAGTGGCGGCGCGCTCCTGGAGCAGGAGTTCATCTTCTGTATCCACGCGCATCACACGCCCGAGCAGACGATTGATATAGGCGCGTGCATGGTCGTCATCGGTGATAACCATTTCTGCCAGCGAACCCGGCTCGCAGCGCTTCTGCCAGTCCTGGGTTTTGCGGGTGTTGATTACGCGCGCACCAAACAGCTCACGACCTTGGCGGCGATAGACACTGATGGCATCACGCGCATCCTCGGGTGCGACGATTAAGGCTTCGCGATTGCTGCTGAGATAGCGCTCAATGCAGTCTCGCCAGCGTTCGTCCACAATTTCCACGCAATCGCACAGCGGGCGGCTACCGATGTTGTGCTGGTCAAGCAGGGCGACGAGCGCTTGGGCTTTTCTCGACAAAGGGGTTTCGCCGCGTTGAAGGGTCTGCAGTCGCTCGCGCAAATCCAACAAGTTGGTGTTCATGGTCTCGACTTCATTTCCGAGTTTCTTTGCGCGTTCCTGTATGCCTGGCAGCATAGCTTCAAGCTCGGTGCGAACTTCGTTGGCAAGTTGTTCGATGATCCCGGGCGCTTCTGGCCAAATTGGAACGAGCAACTCGTCTTGGGGGAGCGTATCCGCAAGCGTTTGCAGGACAGTCAGAAAGGGCTTGGGCAGGCCTTCGCTAAAGTCGAGTAGTTTCCAGACGGCGGAGAGATTCCGCCGAATGATATCCAAGCCATTGTCAGCCTGGTTTGCGTGCGTCTGCTGCGTTTCGATGCGCGCTTCCAGTTCCCGGCGTTTGGCTTCGCTGCCGCTCGCTTCAATGAGGCCGGTGAGGCGCAGGATTTCTTCTAGATCTTGCTCGTTCTGGCGGTTCAAGGCGCTGGACGCTACTTCCAGCGCCTTGTTCTTTTGCCCGAGAAGCTCCAACTCTTCCTCCATGCGTACTCGCTCGTCGTCTAGCCGCAGCACCGCCGCTTCCATCTCGATCCAATCGTATTGCACCGCCCGTTGTCCCCGGCGTGCCGCCTCCAAATAGTGAGCTTGGACAAGTTTGAGCGCGGCGATGCGGTCGCGCACTTCCTTCGTTTTGGCTTCGATATCGCGGTAATTCTTGAGCGACTCCTGCAAGGCTTTTACCCGGATGGGCTTGTCGTCGAGAATGTGGCGCCGCACAAATTCAGATACATCCTTGATTGGGGCAAAGGTCACGGCATTTTTGAGGCTACGCGCGAAACGGGTGGGCTCGAATGAACGACCGCCATAACCGAGTGCCTCACCCAGGCGTTTAATGAAGCGGCCGGATTCGTTCAGGTTCTCAAACTCCGCGCCCTGCGCATGACAGCGGCGGCGCAGATCTTCCCGAACACGTTCCCAGGGAATCGGGCGGTCTTCACCCCCAACCGATTCGATAAGGTCGCGCAAAATCAATGAGGCGCGCGGCACGATAAAACGGCCATCAACCTCGAATACACCATTGTCAAGGTGGGCGTGCATAGCGAGGCCGATGGCGGTCTCATCATGCGTTTCATCATCGCGAAAACACAGCGCGATGTAAGAAACAGCCTGCCGACGTGGTGCCAAGTCAGGGTCAAGATCTGCACCGGTGGAAGGGTCGCGCACCACTCCCAAACAATATTCGCGCAACGTGCGCCGACTTTTTTCGCCCGCGCTGGCGTTGAGTTGAATTAGCCGTTGGTCGCCGCCCAGCAGCACCGCCTGAATTGCATCAAGGATTGAGGATTTGCCCGATGCGTTCGGGCCGATGAAGGCTGTGTTGCCCTCAATGTCAATCTGTTCGGCCGACAGCAGATACCAGTTGACCAGCAGGATGCGGTTAAGCAGCTTCATGGCTCACCTGTTTCCGACGTGTCAATGTCATTGGCTTGCCCTGTCTTGTTCAGGTGCGCTTCCAGCCGTTCCAGGCAGTGGTCTCCTGCTACCTGGCGTAAAGCTGGCAACAGCGCAATTCGAGGTAGCCCGGTAGTGGCATCCTCGTCACCGAGGCGCAGCAGACCGTGGCGTTGAAAGCGTTTGAGCAAACCGATGTAATCGCTCTTCTTGGGGGATTCGCGGTGGGTCAACACACCGTAGCGCTCCAGCAGATCGGCGGCACTCAGATGCACCTTGCCATCCTGAGTTTGGCGCGCCTCCACGCCCTCTTCAAAAGCCAGACGCGCAATGAAAAGGAACAAGGTTTCGGTGAGGTCAAGACGCAGATAGGTCTCTTCATCGCCCGGCAGCACGCCGACGTATCCAAAGTCCTGGTCCAGATAAAGCTGCCAGCCCAACGCATCGAATAGCGCGTGAAAGTATTCGAAATGGTCAGTAATCACGCGATAGTGCGGGCGCTCGTCGGCCAGGTAAAGAAACTGTCGGGTCAATAAGGCATTGGCGGCACTCTTGAAATCGGATTCGCTGAGTTCGTCGTTGCGGTCGAGCAGGTGTTTGAGATCGCGCAGCATCATGTTGACTTGCGGATGATGGTGAAATCCCGGCACGCAAGCCATTCTGTCTCGATACGTGTCGTTCCAGTGCGCACCTCAAAACGTCGATTAAGCCGCCGACCGCTTTCACCTGACCGTGTCAGATGGCTGAGTTGCGAAAGATGCGAGAAGGCGACGAAATCCTCGACCGACTCTATGCGGCATTCTTGCGCGCGCAATTCGTGGCGCGATCCCATTTGCTGATCCAGGTAGATCTCCACCGCACGCGGATCCAGGCGGCGGCGAGCAAGGTAATCGCGGATAGCTTTTTGCCGCGCCAAGCGTACCGGGTCTGGCGCAGTGCGGCGCAGGCGCTCCGGCTCCGGCGGGCGCTTGGGTGAAATGGGGGTGCGAGGACTACGCGGTGAAAACGGCAACACACGCATCAGGCGATGGGGTGCCGGTAAGGCTGCGGCATCATCAGCTAAGGCTACCCGCGTCACTAACCGTGCGATGCGTGCGGCAGCACCGGGCTGGGTTTTATCCATATAACGCACTGCCTCGGCAACCCGGCGTTCCAGCCCCGCACGAAATTCATTAATGCGTTCCAAGTGCGCATCCACTACGGCGAATACCTGTTCTAGCGTAGCCAAGTCGTCGTCCACCCGACGCAACGCTTCTGCTTCGCTACGGGCTATGCGCTGGCGCAGATAAGCCTGCGGAAGTGTCGTGCGTGCATCATGCGAGAAACGAATGCTTCTAACCTTGCTAAGGATTTCCGCTCGATAACGGAAGGGGTTGTCACGGGTATACAGTGTCTTGTAATCCGCAACCAGAAATTCCTCAACAAAGTCCGAGAAGAATCCGCCCAGCAGAATCCTGGGGTCATGCTCTGCGCGTAGCCTTTGCGATACTTCGCGTAAGCCGTAGGCCAATGAGCGCAAATGTAAAAAGAACTCTCGCGCCT
>JBPPMF010000298.1:0-4049 GCA_051305915.1 Thiobacillus sp.
CCTCAACATCCTGCGCGCCAACGGCACCACCAACGTCAGCAGAGAACTCTACCTCAATGCCCTCAACCCACATCACGCCCTGGGTTACCGGTCAGCGTAAAGGAGAACTGAACAGCCCTGGTCGCAATCACTCTCTCACCCACCACGAACAGTTCACAACCCGGCAATAACCATTGTCGCCCACGCTGCCGGAGGGCGCAGTCGTGTAGCTGTTGAGAAAGGGATGGGAGGGAATGGCACGCCGCGAGAAAAAGAGCATATGCATCTCTCAGGTTTTTCCGGCAGCAGAATCGATCGCCTTGTCCGTGCCGGCCAGGCTAAACGATGCGTTTCAGGGACCGTTTATAACGGTCATTAGAAAGGGAGAGAAAACAAATGGATGCCCCCTTCGAACACAAGACTGAGGCCGAGCTGCGCGAGCAGATTGCCGCGGCGCAGAGAGCCCTGGATCAGGTGGTCGCTAAACGCGCCCGCCAGACCCTGAAGGAGGCTCGACGGCTTGCCGCCGAGGTTGGCTACGAGGCCGAGTTCCGGAAGGTGGGCAAGACCGCCGGCGTGGGAAAAGCCGCAGGTGCCCGCGCCAAGGTCGCGCCCAAGTACCGCAACCCGAACAACCCGGAGGAGACCTGGTCCGGCCGGGGTCGGCAGCCGAAATGGATGCAGCAACTGCAGGCCGAAGGCACGAGCATGGACGAGCTGGCGATTGAGTCCGCGGCGTGAGCCAGGGGAATGCCGGGGACGTGTAGGTCGGGGCGCCGCCAGGACGCCCCACAGCGCTCTTGGGATGAGAATATGCCCAAAGGAACCTGCGACAGCGCCGATCGCGCTCCCTGGGCTGCCTCGGGGCTTCTGGGCCTGCCGATGACGGTCATGTCGTGGATGCGTGAAGCGTAGGTGAGCGGATGCGCCGATGAGCTTCTTTCGGATCATGTTCGTCAAGGAGCACCCCTACCTCTACCGCCAGACCAACCACCGGCAGGGCGCGAAGGTGATCTCGCAGTGCGAGTACATCGGCCGGGTCGCGGGCGGGGTGCCCCTTGGGGTGCAAAGCAGACCACGCCCGCCAAGGGACTTCGGCGAGATGCGCGAGCCACGGGTGGACACCGCCGATCCGCAGGACCGCGAGTCCATCCGCCGCCAGATCGAACTCGGCATCGCCGTTGCCGCCGAGAAGTTGGCGCGTGAGCAGCGGCGTAAGACCCGTGACTATGACAAACGCGAGCGCCGGCTCTATCGGCTCGAGTGGGAGATCCGCGCCCTGCGGACCCTGGCCGAGGAGGTTGGGCTGTGGCATCGCCTGTAGTGATAACTCAACGACAGATGGCTTTCACCGTCAGCCAGAAACATGCCTCGCACTCTCTTTCCTGAGCCACTCTACGGCTTTTTGCGCCTCACTCGCGGCAGCGAGGAAACTCTGCTCCTTGTCTCTGATCAGCTGCTGCGAAAGCGCGATGAACCGCGCATGGTGCGCGGTCCGATAGATCGGCATACCCAGCTGTGCCATCAGCAGCGCCGCCCCGATCTCCGCGATCAGATCTTCGAAGGCGCGTGCCGGGGTGCCGGTGAGCGTGCCCATGTCTCTCCCGAGCCGATGGCCGGTCGCGTGGATGTGCTCGTGCGCGCGCGTCGCATACCAGGCTTCTCCGGCGGTGATGCTGTCGTTGCCGACAAACAGCCTTCGGTCGGGCATCACAATCAGATCCTCTTTCGGGCTGTAGAAGGCACTGCCGCCGCGTTCGGCTGTGGCGATCCCTCTGCCGGCGAACCAGGCATCGAGCCTCGCATCCGGCGCAAACAGCGGCGTGCGCATTTGCTCATGCGGCAAGGGATAGCCGGCTTGCTGATCGGCATTGAAGACCCACCGCGTGCGCCGGGCTCTTCCCTCCCCGGTAGCGCGGGGGCACAGCGGCGTGCCGCGCTCGCCCCTGTGTACTTCTCCCCCACCCGCTCGCCACCGCCGGCGTGAGGTCCAGAAGTTGGTCGCATAACCGCGGATCACCTGCTCATCCCAGAGCCGCGAAACGTCGTCGTCGTCCTCATACTCCCGTCCGCTGGTGGGATCGATGGGGAGGCAGTCCGTGCCGATGGCGTGCCACGGCTTCTGCCAGCTGCCGAGGGTGTCCGCGCGCTCCAGCTGCTGCGCGAGGGTGGCGATCACCTCTTGTGCGAGATCTATTGCCATCTTGGGTCCCGTGTCCGGTCTGGCCAGCTCCCGGGTGCCGACCGCCTGTAGTGATAACTCTCTTGCCACGCCCCGTCACTTGCTCGGGGGGCTTGGTTCCGCTGTAGTGATAACTTGGCGATCCGCGGCGGACGGTTTTCACCGTCTGCCGATGTACCACCACCAGACAGCCGCCCAGTCGACTCGGGCGCGAATACGCCGCAAGAAGCGCGTGCGCTTCCGTCTGGTGGCAAACACGAGCTGCCACGGCTTACTGGCAAGCGTGCCGACTTTGGCGGCGTGCCGCCGCTGAAACTCGCTGAATTTCGTCCGGCGTGTGGCGGTCAGATACCATCTGCCGCTTGTGTGAAAGGCGACAAGGCGCACGCTCGCGGCTTTGTAGAAGAGGCGCATCAGTCATGCTCGCCTACATCTACGCCAACCGGCGTTAGAGCCAGACAGCGCTAGAGATCGTCCAGGGTCTGGCGGATCGCCGCTACCTGCTCGGCGACGGCCGCCCGTTCCCGCGCCTCGCGCGCCAGTTGGGCACGCGTCTCCGCCTCGCGCAGGCGGATGGCGCGGCGTGTCGCCATGCGCTGGCGCAGCCGCCGCACTTGGCGCGCAGGGATGCGCACCGGCGCCGAGACGATCCGCCAGAGACCGCGCAAGACCGGCGAGACGATGCCGCGCCACACGGACCCCAGCAGCTGCCTGCCGAGGCTGTAGGTGACGGCGACACCGACGGCCAACAGCGCCAAGCGGATCCCCAGCCACGGCAGGTTCGCCGTGGCTGGATTGGTCAGGTCATAGAACAGGTCTTCGAGCCAAAAGATCAGGTCTTGGCCCGTCATGGCACGTCAGCCGCCCCCGTAGCAGTAGGAACGGAAAACCATGTTGAACCAGCTGGCGTGGTTTACCTTCGCCAGCCGGACCATGAACTTGGCCACCTAAAGCCCGGCGCTGCCCCGTCGCCAGACGAGGTCCCAGATGAGCAAAAATAGTCTCGGTTGTAGTTCTGGCCAACTCTCGCTGCCGGCGCGTAATCACCGTCCGCGGGGATGCCATCGCAAACTTGCCCGCTGACCTTATGTTTTTCTTCAAATGTTGCACAGCTCGATCCAGTTATGGGCTGTGCATAAACCGTCTTGTAATAGGCTATGTTCCAGTAGCTTCCGTTAACGAAAACATTCGAGAAGTTTGACCCAAGATCCGGCACTCGGTCTGTAGAGTTGTCCGCACTTCCAATATAAAGCAACTTTAAAGGCTTGCCTGCACCAGAGGACTTCGATAAGCCTGGATCATAGCCAATATTGACCCGGTCAAGAGTGAGTTTACGTGTCCCGTGGCCATTGCTTGGCCGATACGGTGCGAACAGGCCCTGATAGCCGGTGAGGCCAGTGACATTCTGCAGCGTCAGTTCCTGGAGCGGTCCACCACCCTGTGCATGCATCAGATCCCCGTGCGTCGCTTTCACGGTACCACTGATACCCTTTACAAAGGCATTCTGAATGATAATTTGGCCCGTGTGCTTGTATGTACGTATCGCATCAGCATATTTTTTGTTTACATCTATATGTAGGCCATCGAGAAAAGAGATGCCGGATGAGTTGTCCAAGGTGATCACGGCCGGCGCTGAGTCGTTGTAGATGAATTGACCTCCAGTAATACGCGTATTTCGTGCGCCCGATACTACTAGCTTACCAGAGCAAATCTTGTTTTCTGGCAGCTTTATAAAAACATCTTTCCCGTTTGATTTGACAACATTCGGAAGTCCAGATTCTCCCGGGCATTTTCCCTCGTAAATGACAGGATTAACGAGCACCGGTGGCGACTTACAATTGATCGCAGCTATCGCCGGACCTGTCATCGACAGGCATAGAGCTGTCTC
>JBPPMF010000327.1:0-3622 GCA_051305915.1 Thiobacillus sp.
GGTCACCGCGCCGCAGTTGACCAAACCAGAGCGATGGATCGCCCTCGTGCGCTACATCGTCGAGCGAATATTGGCTTGCGCACCCAAGCCGAACCTCGGGCTGACCGCCTTGGGGACTGGGTAACTGAGGACAATAGGATCAATTGTCCATTTCACGTTGAACTAAACCGCTGCCGCGGTGGTTGTTGCTGACGCGAAGGAGTGAAGTGAACGTTGCCGTACCTTGATCGACGCGGGCATGTGCCCGTACTGATCGAGGAGACCGTGATGACTTCCATACTTCGGCAACGCATGCTCGACGCGATGGTGCTCAGCGGCAAGGCGGCGCGCACCCAGGAGGCCTACATCGGCGCGGTGTTCGGCCTGGCGCGCCACTACCACCGCAGCCCCGATGCCCTGACGGCCGACGACGTGCAGCACTACCTGCTGCACCTGCTGCGCGAGCGGCATCTCTCGCGCTCCAGCGTCAACCAGTACGGCTGCGCGTTTCGCTTCCTGTACGGCCGCGTGCTCGGGCTGGACGGCCAGACCTTTCAGATCCCTCTGGCCCCGGCGCCACAGCGCCTCCCCGAGATCCTCTCGCGCTCGGAGATCGCGGCCCTGCTCGAGCATGCGCCGCACGCCAAGGCCCGTACCCTGCTGTGCTGCGCCTACGCGCTGGGCCTGCGGGTGAGCGAGCTGTGCGCGCTGCGCCCCGAGCACATCGACAGCGCGGCCGACCGCATGTGCGTGCGCGTCGTGCAAGGCAAGGGCGCGCGCGACCGCTACGTGCCGCTGAGCGAGGAGTTGTTGGCGCTGCTGCGCGACTACTGGCGTGTCGCCCGACCGCAGGCCTGGCTGTTCCCGGCTGCGCGCGATGCCAGCCGCGCCATCGATTGCAAGAGCGCGCAGCGCTGGTACTACCTGGCTCGCGATGGCGCCGGCATCACCAAACGCGGCGGCATCCACACCCTGCGCCACTGCTACGCCACGCACCTGCTGGAGGCCGGGTTCGACCTGCACAGCCTGTCGCAGTGGTTGGGCCACGGCTACCTGAGCACCACCACGCGCTACCTGCACCTGGCGCGCCCCGACCTGCCCGACGGCGCGCGCCGCGCGCCGCTGGCCTTGCTGGCCGCGCTGCACGAGCATCCCACGCAGCACTGAGGTGCGGCCATGTCGGCCACGCTGGCCGAGGTGCTGCGCACCTTCGGGCCGGCCTACCTGCGCGAGCACACGCTGAGCACGCCCCAGGCGCGTGCCTGGCGCGCCATCGTCGCCTGCCGCACGCCCGCGCTGGGTGGCCAGCACCTGCGCTGCGATGGCTGCGGCGCCGAACAGTGGCGCTGGCACTCCTGCCGCAACCGGCACTGCCCGCAGTGCCAGGCCCGCGCGCGCGACGCCTGGCGCGCGGCGCGATTGGCCGAGTTGCTGGACGTGCCGTACTGTCACCTCGTGTTCACGCTGCCGCACGAGATCAACGCGCTGGCCGGCATGCACCCGCGCTGGGTCTACGACACGCTGATGCAGTGCACGGCCGCCACGCTCACGGAGTTCGCCGCCAACCCGCGCTGGCTGGGCGGCGTCAGTGCCTTCACGCTGGTGCTGCATACCTGGACACAGGACCTGCGGCGCCACCTGCATGTGCATGCGCTGATGGCTTGCGGCGGGCTGCAGCTCGGCGCCCACGGCACCGGCGCATGGGTGCGACCCAAGCGCTCGCCCAACTTCTTGTTCCCGGTGCACGCGCTGTCACGGGTGTTCCGGGCGAAGTTCCTGCAAGCCTTGCAAGCGGCCATCGAGGCGGGTGCGCTGCCACGCGACCCGGCCAACACCGATCTGGCTCGACGCCAGCGGCTACAGGCGCTGCGCCGCCACGACTGGGTGGTCTACGCGAAGACGCCGCTGGCCGGGCCGGCGACGGTGCTGGACTATCTGGCGCGCTACACGCACCGCATGGCCATCGGCAACGAGCGCCTGGTGGGCATCGAGGGCGACACCGTGCGGCTGCGCGTGCGTGCCGACAACAACGGCGCCAAGCGCACCATCGCGATGGACGGCAAACGCTTCATCGGCCGGTTGCTGCAGCATGTGCTGCCGCCGGGCTTCAAGCGCATCCGCCACTACGGGCTGCTGGCGCCGGCGGCCAAGACCGAGCGGCTGGCGCTGGCGCGCCAACTGCTGGCCATGCCCCAGGCGAACCCGCAGGCGCGCGAAGACGCACAGGCCTTCATGCGGCGCGTGACCGCCATCGACATCGCATGCTGCCCGCATTGCAAGGTCGGGCGCTGGCACGTGCTGGAGCAGTGGGTCGCAGATCGGGCGGCCCTCGCCGCCATCACACCCACCGGTTGCCGGGGGCCGCCGTGATCGGCACGGGCAACCCAACATCCCATGCAGGGCTTGGTTGCGTACGCAGGCCGGAGTCGGCGTGCGCCGGGCACGACAAACGGCTCGGCTGCGGGCTTCACAGACCGCCTCGGGCGCCACGCAATGCGCCCGGGGCGCGATCACGATGCCGTGGCTGCGACTCGCAGCGCGATGCGCAGCACGCTGTGCTTGCCTACGCGCAGCGCTGAAACTTACACTGCCCACTGCACCGCCATACGCGCGGTCCAGTCCAACGAGGTTTATCCGCCGCCATGCAGCACTTGCGCGCTCCGTCACCGTTGGCTCGGCGGCAGATAAACGCTTCCCGTTAGGCCTCGCCAGCTACCCCCTTCACCACTCCAAGCCTCCGGGATACAGCGCGTGTCGAACCGCGAATAACGCCCAAACCTCAGCGCGACTGCGGTAGCCGCTTCCCTTCCAGTGACTTCTCCCACTCCATCGAAAATCGCCTGCTTGCAGCGCTTCTACAAGGGAAATAGCGCTCCAAGTTTTGATGCGCGCAGGCAAAATAGTCTTGAGGTGTGCCATTCCCAACGCACTGTTCTCCACACTCTTTCAGGACGAAGTTCGCTTCGGCAGCGTAGCGCCGCTGCTCCTCCGCTGCCTTGCGGTCTTCCTCAACTTTTTTGTTCCACTCGATACCGCCTAAGATGGCAGCTGACAGCGCAGCGACGAGAAGGGCCCACTTCCACCAACGCTTGATGAAGCCGAATATTCCCCTGCCAAGTCGCAACACAGATCCGGCGCCAATTGACGCCGTTCCTATGGCGCCATCAAACACCCGCTCCTTCATGCGCTTGCGCGCCAGCTCTCTTTCAAGGGCAAGTTGCTCACGCCGCAATTGAACTTGCTTCAACTCTCTATCCAAATCATCCATGGTCGTGTCAACACTCGAATTTTGCTCTTGCCAAGCGGCCTCTCATTGTCGGTGAGGCAAGACTGGATCACTGAACAATATGTGCACAATCCGACTCACAGCGAGGCCTAACCCGAATGGCACTTACTTTGGCTTTCCAGCCGGCGGCAATGCGCGTAAGTGGTTGAAGGCAAAGGCGGGGTGGCTGACCAAGGGTCGATAGCATGGTTGTTTACGAAGCACCCGAGCCATCAACCAAAGGCCAGCCAGCATGGATCGTAAAGTTCAAAGCGTCTTACATCAACGTCGAAGCAGCATTAAACGGAATGGTGCTTACTTTGGCCCATACGCATGGCCATGCGTATGGGCCAAAGTAAGCACCATTCCGTTTAATGC
>JBPPMF010000355.1:0-13067 GCA_051305915.1 Thiobacillus sp.
GGCACGACGACGACCCCGACCGTGACCGAAGGCACGCAGACGGTGACCGTGGCGACCGAGACCGCAACGGTGACGCACGGCACGGAAACGGTCGAGGTCGATACAGTTACGGTGACTACTGCCACCGTAACTGAACCAGGGCCGACTGAGACTGTAACTGTGTCGCAGTTCACCGAAACCGTGACGGTATCGGAGTATACGGAGACCGTCACTGTCTCGCAGTTCACCGAGACTGTCACGGATACGTTTACTGAAACAATGACAACGACGGAGAGCGCGACTGAACCGCAGTCTTTCCAGGCGCTGTCGTCCAATGACGTGCTCCCCGAAGACAATACTTTGGTGGAGGGCACGTCTGCACCCGCGACAAGTACGAGTACCAGCGAGGCGCCGGCCTTTGATCCGCTGGCCCAGGATATGGTTAACCGTTTGCTGGATCAAAACAACAACCCGGTAGAGTAATGGCTTGTTTTCAAGGATTCTGGCGGGGGCATCCCCGCCAGTTTCTATTTAGAAATCCATTTATTTGAGGTTTTTAATGAGGATTCTATTCATCCATGAAGGACTTGGGCAGTTCGAGAAACTGCACCAGTATTTAAATGCGCAGGGGCTCGCGCATTCTTCTTTCATGTGCACGACCGGCGTGTACAACGCCAATAAGGACAAGGTGTCCAACCTCGTGCCTTTCCAGGCCGTTCCGGAAAACGACAAGACTTACTTCTACGTAAAGAACCTGGAGGCCAGGACGCAACGGTCGTTCTACATCAAGAAGGCCATCAACGAGCTGTTGGAGAAGAGCGGCGTGGACGTGATCGTTGCACATGGCTCCGGCGGTTTTCCATTGCAGTTGTTTGGCGAGTTCGACATCCCCATCGTTTCCTACATTGAATTTCCCTCCTTTACGCTACACGGGCATGATCCAAAATATCCCCAGCCGGACTACGCAACGTACAGGGACAAGATCTTTGAAATGACCAGCTTTCACCAGGCACTCAAGAGTGAATTGGTGATTGTTCCCAGCGCGTATGCAAAAACCATGTTTCCTACCTGCTTACATGACAGGATTGTTCCGCAGATGGAGGGTTTCGATATTGTGCGCAAGCCTTCCAAGTTCAAGAAAAAGGACGGCTTTTTCTATATCGGATTCGCCGCCAGGGATCTGTCATCGGCGAAGGGGTTTGAGCAATTTATCCTGATTGCCAAGGAAATTCTCAAGGCCAAAAAAAACGTTAAATTTGTGTTTTGTGGTGCGCCGAAAGTGCTGTACAGCTACGAAGAGGCGTTCTTGCAAAAGAACTTCGAGAAAGACCAGCGCCCTGAGTCATTCATGAAATACGTGCTTGAGCGGGAAGGCCTTACCCTGGGAGATGATTCGCCGTTTGAGCACGTTAGTTATGCGGCCTACGATGACTTTGCTGACTATATCGAGGCCATGGATATGTTTCTCTATCCACTGCAGTTTGGTTCTGCCAACTGGGGTTTGTTCGAAATTGCTTTCCGCGGCAAGATTATTGTTGGCAGTAATCGCTGTTTCGTTCCCGAAGTCATCAGGCACGGGTATAACGGACTTCTGTGTCCCTACGAGGACGTGCATCTATGGGCTCGCACGGTCGTCGATGTGATTGACGCACCGGAGCGTTACGCCTATCTGGGGAATAATGCGGAAGCCGATGCCAACGAGCGTTTCCACATCAAAAAAGTGGCGCCTAAATATCTCGATATATTCCAGATGGCAATTAGCAAGAAAAAGTTGGGAATGTATTGAACGTCAGTCTATTTAAATATAGCAGTATTATTTGTCTTTGGTGTTGACTTCTCGTAAATTAATACTTATGAAAGGTGAGAATGAAGATAGACATTGGCTGTGGTGGAAAAAAGAAAGAAGGATATGTGGGGTTGGACCAATATCCCATGCCCGGTGTTGATCATGTTGTTAATATTGGGACAGAGGTTTGGCCTTTTGAGAATGGTTCTGTGGGTGAGGCCTATTCAAGTAATTTCCTGGAGCATTTGACTAATTTAAATGGTGCTAACGAGCGAGTACATTTCTTCAACGAATTATTTCGAGTTTTGCGTTTTGGGGCAAAGGCGTTCATTGCAATTCCTCATTGGAATTCATGTCGGTATTATGGCGATCCTACACATAAAGAGCCCTTTAGTGAGTTTGGAGTATATTATTTAAATCGAGAATGGAGGTTAAGTCAGGCGCCACATACTGATATAGTTTGGAACCCTAAAGGATATAGCTGCGATTTTGATTCGAGCTTGGGTTATGTGCTACAACCCAAATTTCGAAATTTGAAAATTGAAGAAAAAGAATACACGCAGGCGAGGTTGAGGGATGCTGTTGAGGAGCTTCACTTGCACCTGGTAAGACGCTAGTTTGATACTTTTTGCTTAAGGATGCTCTGACTAACTCGCCGCAACTTGAGTGGCGGGACATTAGCTTTCAAATGGCGGAATTTCACAAGTTACTCCGGAAATCTCTGCGCCTGGGCGTGGCCCGGGGAGGCAGCCAACGAGAAAGGGCGGCCGCGAAGGGCCGACTCTCGGGCACGCCCTTTCTCAGCGTCCGCCTACTGCCATCCAGGGTGCGCCCGCCGTGAGCTTTTCATCAAAGCTGTGGTGTGTGCCACCGTACAGCCCGATCACCCGTTTGACGTAAGCACGCGTTTCCGGAAACGGCGGGATGCCTTTGTGGCGGTTCACGCGGCCTTCGCCGGCGTTGTAGGCGGCCAGCGCATAGCTGACGTTGCCGCGGTAGTAGGACAGCAGCCAGCGCAGGTAGCGCATGCCGCCGCGCAGGTTCTGGGTGGCATCGAAGGCGTTGCGCACATTGAAGCGTTCGGCGGTGTCGGGAATCAGCTGCATCAAGCCCATGGCCGCTTTGGGCGATTTGGCGCCAGTCTGAAAATTGGATTCGACGGCAATCACGGACAGCACCAGTTTGGGGTCGAGCGCGTACCACTCGCTCAGGCGATGGGTCAGCGGAATGAGCCAGCGCTTGTGCGCAGGCAGGGCCAGCAGATATTGGTCGATGGCCGCGCTGCCGCCAGATGCCAAGCTTTGCGGTGCAGGGGCTTTTTCAGGCGGCTGGTCATGATTGACGCAGGCGGGCAGTTCGGTCGAGGTCAGCTGAATGTTGTCGAGCATCTGGGTGGCCTGGGCGTGGCCCTGGGAGGCGGCCAGCGAGAACAGGGCGGCCGCGAAGGGCCGACTCGCGGGCACGCCCTGACCAAAGGCGTAGAGCATGCCGAGCCGGTATTGTCCTTCGGTGCTGCCCCAGCGCGCGGCCTGGCAATACAGCACGGCGGCCTGCCAGGCGCCCTCTGGCGTGTCGGTGGCTGATTCGAACGCGCTGGCTTGTTGCAGCATGCTGCGCAATGCCGGTGGCGCATCTTCCAGTACGGCGGCCGAGGTGGGGACCGACCTGCCGGCTTCGGCCGGTGCTGCGCTCGCGGGCGCGCAACTGGCCCAGAGCAGCGCCAAAACCCAGGGCGTGCGGCATATGGGCATTTATTTGACCCCCGGGCCTGTCATGCCATCAAAGCCGAGCGAGGCCAGCAGCGGCTGGTCGCTGGCAGATTCGACGCCGAGCGCGATGACGACGATGCCGAAATTGCGCGCCACGCTGCACAGGCCTTTGAGGAATTCCTGATTGCCCGGGTTGCTGGCGATGCCATGCACGTAGCTGGGGTGAACCTTGATGTAGTCGAGGCCCAGACCGGCCAGCTTGTCGCTTTCGGCGAAGCGCTGGCCGAAGTATTCGATGCCCACGCGGCAGCCCAGGGGCTTGACGGTGGTGACCAGATCGCGGAAGGCGTCGAACTGCTTGAACACCCCGTATTCGGGCACTTCGAACAGCAGGCGCTTGCACATGTCGGGGTTGGCCTGCAGCAGCACGGCGAGTTCATGGCGGAAGTTGAAGTCGGAAATGGTTTCGGCTGACAGGTTGACCGCGATGTCGCCGGGCGTGGTGCGCAGACGCTCGATGGCGAGCTTGACGACTTGCAGATCGATCGGAGCAGTCAGGTTGAGTTGCGCGGCCATGGGCATGAAGTCGCCGGCTGACAGCAGCGTGCCCTCGGCATCCATCTGCAGACGGATGACGCCTTCGCGGTGCAGCGCGTTCGAGCCGTCGCCGGACATGACCGGATAGAAGTTGAGCGCCAGCCGCCCGCCGCCAACGGCTTCGGTCAGCAGGGCGCGCCACTGCTCGGCCGGGACTGCGGCCTTGGCTTGATCGTCTTCAATCGCTCGCCAGGTATTGGGGCCCTGGCTGGCGGCCTGGGCCAGTGTTTCGTCGGCGCGGGCCAATAATTCGCCCATGTTGTGTTCGCGGTGGTAGCGCACCGCGCCGATGTGGAACAGGTCGGGAATCTTGTCGCTCCATTTTGGCAGCACGTTTTGGGTCAATCGTTGGTGGATGTCGATAGCGGCGGCTTCGGCAGTTTCGAAGGTCGGGCACACGATGGCGAATTCGCCGCCCTTGATGCGGCCGGCGTGCTGGCCGGCATGGCCGCTGCCGCTGTTGTACAGCTCGGTGCCGACGTCCTTGAGCAGCGCGTCGGCCTGCTGCCGACCGAGCCGGGCGTTGAGTTCATCCACATCCAGCAGACGCACTATCACCAGGCTGCCGGCCGAGCCGAACTGCTCGCCGTGGAGCACTTCGCGCAAGTAGGACATGAAGTAATCGCGACCGGACAGGCCGGTCACCGCATCGCGGTTGACTTTTTGGCGCAGGACTTCGAGCCGCGCGGCCTCTTCATTAAACATCGACTTGAGTCGGCCAACCATTTCGTTCATGGCGCGGGCCACGCTTTTGAACTCGGGCGTGCGCGGTTCTTCGATGGTCAGGAAGCGCCGCTCGGCAATGGCTTCGGCCTGGTTCACCACTTCGCCGAGTGGACGGGTGATGATGCGAACCAGCTGCGTGCCGGCAACGCCAGCGACCAGGCTGCCAAGCACAAACCACAGCAGCAATTCGAGCGTGCCGTCCCACAGACTTTTGTAGGCGTAAATATCCTGGCTGGCCAGCGTCAGGGTGCCGTACTGGATCCAGCCGTCCTGAATCAGGGCCTGGCCGGGCGTAGTGCGGATGGGCACCAGCCTGACGAACCAGTCCGGCGCGCCCTGCGGCTTGCTGGTGGCCACGCGCTCGATCAGGGTCGCCCCGGTGGGCGAAGTGATGCGGATGAAGCGGTAATGGCCGGCGTCAAACTGCGCCGCCACCTGCAGTTCGACAGTGACCGGGTCTTTGGGCAACTGGGTCAGCGACAGCGCCAGCGAGGTGGCGTTGTCGATGTTCTTCACCTGCAGTTGTTGTTCAAGGTAATGGCGGGCCGACAGCACGCTCACGACCATGCTCACGCCAAATGCGATGGTCATGACCAGGGCGATGGCAATCCAGAGTTGTTTGATGAGGGACATGGTGGTCTCGCAGTGAAATTAAGATTAAGAATCCGGGGTGGTTAGAGTCCTTCCTGGCGCATGCGGTCAAGCACATCGCGCCAGCGGGACAGGCGGGTGGTCGGGTCGGCGGCGGAAGCAGTCGCGCCGCCAACCCACAGACCTTCACTGTTAAAGCTGAAGACCGGCGTCAGGTCGGCGCGCTGGGAGGCCGGGCGCACGCTGCTGATCAGGTTGTCCAGAATCAGCGGCTCATCGGTTGGCTGTGGGTAAAAGCCCAGCACCATGTGGGCAATCGACGTCGAGCCGGTCTTGGCGCGCACATAGATCAGGCGCAGGTGCTGGTTGCCGATGCCCAGCATTTGCAGGGTTATGTATTTGGCGATGGCGAAGTCTTCGCAGTCGCCGGTGGCACGCCCCATGAATTCCAGAGGGGTGGCCCAATAGTCGGGTTGTTGCCAGACCACCGAATCATTTTCGAACAGCATGCGGCGGTTGAAAAAAGTGTTGACCCTTTTGAGCTTGTCGACGTCGGACAGGGTGCGCGATTCCTCGATCAACTGGCGCCAGGCAGCTATTGTCTCTGCGGCATGGGTGCCGTAACGCTGTTGAGCCAGCGCCTGCGTCTTGTCGAGATCGGGGGCTGCGATCGAGGCGATCAAAACCAGACATAGACTCAGCCCCAGCAGGCTTGCAGACAAGCTGCGCTGGCGGGATATCAGAGAGATGTATGGTTCGTACCACATGGCAGTCATCTTGTCGAAACGCCAAGGCAGCGGCAATCCGTTCCCATATTGAGTTAAGTTACAATGGTACGTTACAGGCTGTAGAAGACTCAAAAAATCAAAAAATCAATACTTCTTCTGGGGGAGGATTACATGCTGTTTGCAAAACCGAGATTGTCGTTGCTGGCGCTGTCATTGCTGGTCAGCACTGCAATTCAGGCGCAGGATCTGCCTGCGCCAATGATAGAAGCGGCCCGTAAGGCGGTTGCCAGCAACCCCGAAGTGCAGGCACGCTGGAATGGCTTCAAGGCCGCCGGCAACGAACGCGACGTTGCGCGTGGTGGTTACCTGCCGCAGGTCGACCTGACCGCCTCCATCGGCAAGGAAAATCGAACTAATTTCGGCAGCTACAAC
The DNA here is from genome assembly GCA_051305915.1 of Thiobacillus sp. Classification (GTDB taxonomy): domain Bacteria; phylum Pseudomonadota; class Gammaproteobacteria; order Burkholderiales; family Thiobacillaceae; genus Thiobacillus. The sequence continues at coordinate 6,549 of JBPPMF010000355.1, forward strand.
TTCAACGGTCAGCAACTGACCCTCAACCAGATGTTGTTTGACGGCCTGCTTACTCCCCGGGAAGTCAGACGTCTGGGCTATGCCAGCCTCACCCGCTTCTACGAACTGGTCGAGGCTTCCGAGACCGCCGCGCTGGAAGCAGTGCGCGCCTACCTTGATGTCGTGCGCTACCGCGAACTGGTCGAGGTCGCCACCGAGAACTACCTCGAACACAAACAATCGGCCGGGCAGGTCGACGAACGCGCCAAGGCCGGTGTGGGTCGCGGTGCCGACGTCGAACAAGCCAACGGTCGTCTGGCATTGGCCGAATCCAACCTGCTGACCGAGCTGACCAACCTGCATGACGTCAGCGCACGCTACCTGCGCATCATCGGCGAAGTTCCGCCGGCCAGCCTGCCTGGCCTGCCCGATCCGTTCAAGCTCGGCACCCTGCCCGATTCGGTTGACGTCCTGATGCGCGATGGCCTGCAAGGCAGTCCGGTGCTGAATGCCGCAGTCGAAAACGTTCGTGCCCATCAAACCGCAATCCAGTCTCGCCAATCGGCCTACCTGCCGCGGGTGGATGTGCGCGCCTACCAGTCGCGGGATCACAACAGCACCGGCATTGCGGGCGACACCGATCTCCGTGGTGCGCAGGCGGTGCTGAACTACAACCTTTACCGTGGCGGCGCCGACAGGGCTCGTGTACGCCAGGCGGTAGACCTGAAAGAGCAGTCTCGCGATCTGCAGGAAAAAGCCTGCCGTGACGTGCGCCAGACGCTCTCGATCGCCTACAGCGATGTGCGTGCGCTGAATGAACAGTTGCGCTATCGGGATCAGCATCGCCTGTCGACGGAAAAGTCCCGCGAAGCCTATCGCCAGCAATTCAACATTGGCCAGCGCACCCTGCTCGATCTGCTGGACAGCCAGAACGAATACTTCGAGGCTACCCGCTCCTACATCAACGCCCGCTACAACCAGATTACGGCGCAGGCACGCACGCTCGCTGGCATGGGTCGTCTGGTCGCGGCGCTCGGGGTTAACCGGAGCGACGTTCCGAGTGCCCGCGATGCAGGTCAGGATCGTGATGGAATCGATCCGGCCGAGCTGTGCCTGCTTGAAGAATCCACGATGGAGACTCTGGAAAAAATCAAGGCCAGGGCCGCGATCCCGTCACGGGCACGGTCGGCGGTTGCGCCTGCTACGGCCTTCGCCCCGGTAACGGCGCCGGTCTCGGCATCGGCACTAGCCCCGCTCACCGCTTCGGCAACCGTCCCGGCATCGGCTTCAGCTTCGGCCTCAGCTTCGGCCCTGGTATCAGCCAAAGTCAGCCTGTCGGCCAGTGCGCTGTTTGATTTTGACCAGTCTGTTATCAAGGCCGATGGCCTGAGCCAGCTTGATAAGCTGCTCGATCAAATGAAGGGGTTCCAGCTTGATGTGGTGATCGCAATCGGCCACACAGATTCGGTGGGCAGCGAGGAGTACAACAATCGCTTGTCGCTGGCGCGCGCCGAAGCGGTCAAGGCGTATCTGATCAGCAAAGGCGTTGAGGTCAAACGCGTCCGCGCCGTGGGCAGGGGCGAAGGCCAGCCCATTGCCGATAACTCCACCAAGGAAGGCCGTGCCAAGAACCGCCGGGTGGATGTCGAAGTGATGCACCAGCAGACGGCGGACAAAGAATAAGGCCAACTACATGGCGGTGAAGCGGGCTGGTGCTGGAGCGCCCCGCATTTGCCATGCGCGAGCAGATGACGGGAGATGTTCCTCATGCCGCAAGCCATGCCAGGGTCGGCTGGTAGATTCAAGAATCAATGTTTCATCTTTCTTCGGGGGTTACATGCTGTTTGCAAAATCAAGACTGTCATTGCTTGCACTGACAGTGCTGGTCAGCACTGCAAGCCAGGCGCAGGATCTGCCTGCGCCGCTGGTAGAAGCGGCCCGCAAGGCGGTTGCCAGCAACCCCGAAGTGCAGGCACGCTGGAATGGTTTTCAGGCTGCCGTCAACGAACGCGACGTTGCGCGTGGTGGTTACCTGCCGCAAGTAGACCTGACCGCCTCCATCGGCAGGGAAAACCGTAAAACCCCGTTGGTCAACTACGGCGAATACAACTTTAATAGCCAGCAATTGACCCTCAGCCAGATGCTGTTTGACGGCAGGTTCACCGCCAGCGAAGTCAAACGCCTGGGCTACGCCAGCCTCACCCGCTACTACGAACTGGCCGAAGTGTCCGAGACCGTCGCCCTGGAAGCGGTGCGCGCCTACCTCGATGTCGTGCGCTATCGTGAGCTGGTCGAGATCGCTACTGAAAACTATATCGAGCACAAACAATCGGCCATGCAGGTCGACGAACGCGCCAGGGCTGGCGTGGGTCGTGGCGCCGACCTCGAGCAAGCCAACGGTCGTCTGGCATTGGCCGAATCCAACCTGCTGACTGAACTCACCAACCTGCATGACGTCAGCGCACGCTACCTGCGCATCATCGGCGAAACTCCGCCGGACAGCCTGCCTGGCCTGCCCGATCCGTTCACGCTTGGCCCACTGCCCGGTTCGGTCGACGCCCTGATGCGCGATGGCCTGCAAGGCAGCCCGACGATCAATGCCGCCTTCGAAAACGTTCGCGCCTACAAAACCGCCATTCAGACCCGTCGGTCGGCCTACCTGCCGCGGGTGGACCTGCGCGCCTATCAAGCCTGGGAGAAGAACACCGATGGCATCATCGGCGACACCGACCAGCATGGCGTGCAGATGGTGCTGAACTACAACCTTTTCCGCGGCGGTGCCGACAAGGCCCGTGAGCGCCAGGCGGTGGACCAGCGAGAACAGGCTCGCGACCTGCAGGAAAAAGCTTGCCGCGACGTGCGCCAGACGCTCTCGATCGCCTACAGCGACGTGCGCACGCTGAACGAACAACTGGGCTATATAAACCGGCATCGCCTGTCGACGGAAAAATCCCGCGAAGCCTATCGTCAGCAATTCGACATCGGTCAGCGCACCCTGCTCGACCTGCTGGACAGCCAGAACGAATACTTCGAGGCCAGCCGCTCCTACATCAATGCCCGCTACAACCAGATTGCAGCGCAGGCCCGCACACTCGCCGGCATGGGCCGGCTGGTTGCGGCGCTCGGGGTTAACCGGAGCGACGTTCCGGGCGCCCGGGATGCAGGTCAGGATCGCGATGGCATCGATCCGGCCGAGCTGTGCCCGCGTGAAGAATTCACCGTGGAGACCCTGGACGCAATCAAGGCCCGTTACGTCACGCCGACGCGGACGCCTCGCTCTTACGTTGTGCTGTTGCCCAGCCCGGATGGCAGCGTGGGCAAAGTGGTGGTGACAGGCCAACATGGCGAGCAGTGGCTTACAGAGGCCCAGAAAGGCACACCCCTGGACGGCAGCACCCCGCCTTCCGATACGAGTAAAGAGGAATTGGAGCGTGATTTCGGCGCCGCCATCGCAGCACGCCCAGCGTTGCCGGAACAGTTCCTGCTGTACTTTGTGCGAGGTAAAGCCGAGTTGACAGCGGAATCCAAGGCTTTGCTGCCGGTCATCGTGGAGCGCGCACGTGCCCGGAATTCAAAGGATATGTCCGTGATTGGCCATACCGATACCGTAGACAAGACCGATTACAACCAGGATCTGGGGCAGAAGCGCGCCGATGCCATGACCAAACACTTGCGTGAACTCGGCCTGACAAACGTCACGTTTGTCGTGGAGTCGCATGGCGAACAAAACCTGCTGGTGCCGACGCCCGACGAAACGGACGAGCCGCGCAACCGCCGGGTAGAAATTACCGTACGCTGAGCCGAGCCGGGTTCATTCTTCGGGCGTCTTATACCCCAGCGTCGAACGGCGTACGCTGGGCGTCCAATACGCTTTCTGAATGATTTTTCACCGTAGCGTTTCGGGTGACGAATCAGCAAAAAGCCTGGAAGTCCAGGCCTTTTGCTTCTTTGCCAAACTGCCGGACGCACGCATTGCTTCCCCATGATTCGGCGAGCCCCGGTGCTTCACGGCCCACTCCGATAGGGCTGCGTGGCACCCCCTCGACCGTTTCATGCGCCCCCGTGCGGAGTCCATCCACCTTCCCGCGGCACGCGACTGCCCGCCATCGATTCCATTTAAGGGCGCCTTAAGAATTCCTCCCTATAAAGACAGCCTGACAAAAATATCCACAAAAGGGGGGCTCATGCGAAGTCATCTTAGGTCGGTCACGTTGTGCGGGTTAAACCGGAAATGGGTGGCCATTTCCGCAGCCCTGCTGCTCACCGCATGCGGGGGAGGGGGAGGGGACGAGGGCGACGCGACGGATCAGACGGCGGGAACCTCGGGCGCGCCCATCACGCTCAGCCAGCCAGCAGACACAAGCGGTCGATTGCTGGCCTCCAACTGCTTCCAGTGCCATGGCACCGGCGGCGCAGGCGGCTTCGAAAACATTCGGGGCAACGAAGCTTCCGAGGTTCTGGACTACCTCACCGACTCAGCCAGCAGCGACATCATGGCGGCGCATGCCCAGGGCTATAGCCGCGTACAGCTCGAAGCCATCATCGCTTACCTCAAACGATAATCACCCGGGAGAAACATCATGGAATTCAACAAACACAACAGGGATCGTCGTCGGTGGCTGCTCCTGGCCGGTTCCAGCGTGGTTGCCGGCCTGATGCCGCGGATTGGCTGGACCGACGACGACTCGGATTCGTCCTCATCGAGCGTGATTTTCCGGCTGGCCGAAACCGGGCTGACCGGAAAAGTGGTGGTGGTGGGCGGCGGCATGGCCGGCGCCACGGCGGCCAAATACCTGCGACTTTGGGGCGGCGCCGGCCTGTCGGTCACGCTGGTCGAGCCGGCGGCGACCTACACTTCCAACATCATGAGCAATCTGGTGCTCAACGGCAGCCGGAATATCGCCAGCCTGGGGTTCGACTACAGTGAATTGACGGCAAATTACGGGGTCATCGTCAAACACGCCACCCTGACATCCGTCGATACAAATTCAAAACGGGTCCTGTTGTCGGATGGAAGCACCCTGCCTTATGACCGGCTGGTGCTGGCGCCGGGTGTTGAATTTGAAGAAGCCTACGGACTGACCCTGTCCGACTATGAATCAAGGACGCCGCATGCCTGGCGGGCTGGCGCGCAAACCGAACTGCTGCGCGCCCAGCTTGTGGCCATGCCTGCCAACGGCACGTTTGTCCTGACCATCCCCAAGGCGCCCTACCGTTGCCCGCCCGGCCCTTATGAACGTGCCTGCCTGGTCGCGGACTATCTGAAAACCTACAAGGGCGCCGGCAGCCGGGTCATCGTGCTCGATGAAAATGCCGGCATCCAGGCCGGCGTGGAAAGCTTCACCCAGGCCCTAAACGTCATTCACGCGGGTGTACTTGCCTATCATCCGGGCGTCAGCAGCATCGCGATCGATGCGTCCAGCAAAACCATCAGCTACGTGGACAAGAACGGGGCACCCCAGGCCCTCGCCGCCCATGTGATCAACCCGATTGCCCCCCACCGCGCGGCCGGCAGCGCGCCCGGTGGCTGGCTTGCCGCGGCCGGCCTGGCTAACGGCGTGGGCGGACGCTGGGCGCAAGTCAACGTGCTGAGTTACGAATCCACCGCCATCCCGGGCGTTCATGTCATTGGAGATGCCTCGCAGTGCGGCATGCCCAAGGCCGGACATGTGGCCAATCAGGAAGCCAAGATTTGCGCCGATGCCATTACCCGGATGCTCGCAGGCGGCCAGCCCGACCCGCAGCCGGTAGCCAACTCCGCATGCTACTCGCCGATCACGGCCACCACCGCCTCATGGCTGACTGCCGTTTATCAATATGACCCGGCCACCACCGGCATGAAAATCGCGGCCAATGGCGGCAGCATCGTGAATGCAAGCGCAACCGAAGCCGCCAGCATCAACAGCAGAAATTTCAACCAGATGAATGTCTGGTTCAACACGCTCATGTCCGACAGCTTTGCCTGATCCGTGCATGCGGGCAGTTACGCCAGACTTGTTTTTCTTGCGCTTACACTGTCTCACGCACGCTCCCCCGGCTGACGCTCTCGCCATCTCTCGGGTGCAGCGACCAGAACGACAGCGATGACAGGACCGTCAAGCCGCCCATAGTCAGAAAGGCGTAGTGCAGCGCGGTCGTTACCGCCGCGCGGTCGGTTTGCGGCTGGTCGCCCAGATACCAGCCGGCGACCAGCGAGCCGCAGGCCAGTCCGAAGCTCATCGACATCTGCTGCATCGAACTGGAGATCGTGCTGGCCATGCTCGAATCGGGCGCATCGATGTCGGCAAAGGCCATCGAATTCATGCTCGTGTATTGCAGCGAATTGAAAAAGCCCATGGCCAGGCCCAGCAGCACAATCAGCCCAATCGGGGTCGCCGGGGTCACCAGCGAAAAGAGGCAGACGACGACCCCGATCATCACCGTATTCACGATCAGGATGCGCCGGTAGCCGAAGCGTGCCAGCACCCGCGAAGAGATGAACTTCATGAACATGGCCGCCGCTGCAGTCGGCATCATCAGCAGGCCCGACTGCCAGGCCGG
>JBPPMF010000360.1:0-8929 GCA_051305915.1 Thiobacillus sp.
GCGTGCTGCAACTGGCCTGGATGCTGCCGCACCTGCTGAAAATCCGCATGCTGCCGCGCCCGACCCGGCACTTCAACGACCCCGGCCTCAGACGCGTCCTCAAGCTGATGGCGCCCGCCACGCTCGGCGTCTCGGTCGCCCAGATCAGCCTCCTGATCAACACCATCCTCGCCTCTTTTCTCGTCAGCGGCAGCGTGTCGTGGCTGTATTACGCCGACCGTCTGATGGAATTCCCCGCCGGCATGCTGGGGGTGGCGCTCGGCACCATCCTGCTGCCCAGCCTGGCCAAGCATTACGCCGACGACAACCCGGCCGAGTATTCGAAGCTGCTCGACTGGGGCTTGCGCCTGACCCTGATGCTCGCCCTGCCCGCCGCCGCCGCGCTGGCGGTGCTGGCGGTGCCGCTGATCACCACCCTGTTCAACTACGGCGCATTTGGCGCGAACGACGTCTGGATGACCCAGCGCGCGCTGGTTGCCTACAGCCTGGGGCTGGTCGGGCTGATCCTGGTCAAGGTGCTGGCGCCCGGATTTTATGCGCGACAGAACATCAAAACCCCGGTCAAGGTCGCCATCTTCACCCTGGTGGCCACCCAGGTGATGAACCTCGCCTTCATCATTCCGTTGGGCCACGCCGGGCTGGCGCTATCCATCGGCCTGGCGGCCTGCCTCAACGCCGGCCTGCTGCTGCATCTACTTAAAAAGCAGGGGATTTACCAGCCGCAACCGGGCTGGACCGGCTATTTCCTCCGCCTCTCGTTGGCCGTCACGCTGATGGCGGCCATGCTCTTTTATGCCATGGGCGAGGCGCAGTGGTGGCTGGCGGCCGGTTTCTTCGACCGCATCGTGCGGCTGTCGCTGCTGGTCGGTGGCGGCATCGCGCTGTATTTCGCCGCACTCGGCTTGATGGGCTTCCGCCCACTGCAGTTCGCCCGGCGCGGCACGGAATAAGGCACTGATTCAGCTAGAATAGGCGCTTTTCGGCGCCCGCTGCTTTAGCTTCGCACCCATCCGGCAATGCGCATCACCCACGGTTTCAGCCCCCTCGGCACGCCCCACGCGGTCACCATCGGCAACTTCGACGGCCTGCATCTCGGACACAAGGCCATGCTCACCCGCCTGCAGGAAGTGGCGCGGGCACGCGACCTGCCGAGCTGCGTGCTGAGTTTCGAACCGCATCCGCGCGAGTTCTTCGCGCCCGAGCAGGCGCCCGCGCGCCTCTCCAGCCTGCGCGAAAAAGCCGAATGCCTGCAACGGATGGGGATCGACCGCTTGCATGTGTTCCGTTTCGACCGCGCGTTTTCTGCGCTCACCGCCGAAGCTTTCATCGAGCAGGTGCTGGGCCGCACACTGCAGGCGCATTACGTGCTGGTGGGCGACGACTTTCGCTATGGCGCCAAACGCACGGGCGATTTTGCCTTGCTCAAACAGGCCGGCGAGAAGCTCGGTTTCGACGCCGAATTCCTGCCCACGGTCGAAGTGGCCGGTGAACGCGCCTCGTCCACCGCCGTACGCCAGGCGCTCGCTGCCGGCGAGCTTGAGCACGCCGCGCTGCTGCTCGGCCGGCCTTACAGCATTTCCGGGCGCGTGGTGCATGGCGACAAGCTGGGGCGCGACATCGGCTTCCCCACCGCCAACATCCAGCTCAAGCACAATCGGCCGCCGCTGATGGGGATTTTCGCGGTCGAGGTCTACGGCCTCGATGGCGAGCCGTTGCCGGGGGCGGCCAGCCTGGGCAAACGCCCAACGGTGAAAAACCCCGATGCCGTACCGGTACTCGAAGTCCATCTATTCGATTTCAATGCCGAGATCTATGGCCGCCGCGTGCGGGTGGATTTTCTGCGCAAGCTGCGTGATGAAGAGAAATACCCCGACCTCGATACGCTCGTCGCGCAGATCCGCCGCGATGTCGACAACGCCAAACACTTTTTGAAGCAACGCCATGTCTGATCACGCCAAGCCCGACTACAAGAGCACGCTCAACCTGCCCGACACCCCCTTCCCGATGCGCGGCGACCTCGCCAAGCGCGAACCCGGCTGGGTCAAAAGCTGGCAGGAAAAAAAGCGCTACGAAGCGATCCGCAAGGCCGCCGCCGGCCGGCCCAAATTCATCCTGCATGACGGCCCGCCCTACGCCAACGGCGACATCCACATCGGCCACGCGGTCAACAAAATCCTCAAGGACATCATCGTCAAGGCCAAAACGCTGTCGGGTTTTGATGCGCCCTACGTGCCGGGCTGGGACTGCCACGGCCTGCCGATCGAGCTGCAGGTGGAAAAGACCCACGGCAAGGCGATTCCCCCGGCGCAATTCCGCGAGCTGTGCCGCGCCTACGCCGCCGAACAGATCGAACGGCAGAAAGCTGATTTCATCCGCCTTGGCGTACTTGGCGACTGGGGCAATCCTTATCGCACCATGGATTTCCAGTTCGAGGCCGAGCAGCTGCGCGTGCTGGGGCATATCCAGCAGGCCGGCTATCTGTATCAGGGTGCGAAGCCGGTGCACTGGTGCGTCGATTGCGGTTCGGCGCTGGCTGAAGCCGAAGTCGAATATGAAGACAAAACCTCGCCCGCGATCGATGTCGGCTTTGCCGTGGCCGACCACGCCGACCTCGCCCGCCGCTTCGACATTGCAGCCATCGACGAGCCGGTCCAAATCGTCATCTGGACCACCACGCCGTGGACCCTGCCCGCCAACCAGGCGGTGGCGCTGCACCCCGATTTTCAGTACGCGCTGGTGCGCACGGCCAAGGGTCTGCTGATTCTAGCCGACAGCCTGCGCGGAGCCGCGCTGACGCGTTATGGTTTGAATGAGGGCGCCGAAGTCATTGCGCACACCACCGGCCAGGCACTCGAAGGCGCCCTGTTGTGGCACCCCTTTCAGGAGCGCCAGGTGCCGGTCATCGTGGGCGATCATGTCACCGCCGACGCCGGTACCGGCGCCGTGCACACCGCGCCCGGCCATGGCCTCGACGACTACGTGGTGGGCAGCCGCTATGGCTTGAAAGTCGACAATCCGGTGGGCGACGACGGCCGCTTCTACGCCAGCGTGCCGCTGGTGGGCGGCATGAGCATCTGGCAGGCGAACCCGCTGATTCTGGAAACGCTCGAAGCCAGCGGCAACCTGCTGGCGCACGAAAAGCTGCTGCACAGCTACCCCCATTGCTGGCGGCATAAAACGCCGATCATCTTCCGCGCGACGCGGCAGTGGTTCATCGGGATGGATGCGAGCGGTCAGGGGTCAGGGGTCAGGGGTCAGGGTGGCACGTTGCGCGAGCAGGCGATGTCGGCGGTCGAGGCGACTCAATTCTTCCCCTCGTGGGGGCGTGCACGGCTGGAGGCAATGATTAAAAACCGCCCCGACTGGTGCGTCTCGCGCCAGCGCAACTGGGGCGTGCCGATGCCCTTCTTCACCCACAAAGAAACCGGCGAGCTGCATCCGCGCACGGCGGAGTTGCTGGAAACCGTAGCAAAGCGTGTCGAACAAGCCGGCATCGAGGCCTGGTTCGCGCTCGACCCGGCCGAACTGCTGGGCGACGACGCCGCGCATTACAACAAGACCGGCCACACGCTCGACGTCTGGTTCGATTCCGGCGTCACCCATGCCTGCGTGCTGAAGCGCCGCCCCGAACTCGCCCATCCCGCCGACCTCTATCTCGAAGGCTCCGACCAGCATCGCGGCTGGTTCCAGTCATCCTTGCTCACCGGCTGCGCCACCGATGGCCGCGCACCGTACAAGGCCCTGCTCACCCACGGCTTCGTGGTCGACGGCAAGGGCCACAAGATGAGCAAATCGAAGGGCAACGTCGTCGCGCCGCAAAAGGTGATGGATCAGTACGGCGCCGACATCCTGCGCCTGTGGGTGGCGACCACCGACTATTCCGGCGAACTCACCATCTCGGACGAAATCCTCAAGCGCGTGGTGGAAGGCTATCGCCGCATCCGCAACACGCTGAAGTTTCTGCTCGCAAACCTGTCGGACTTCGATCCCCAGGCGCACGCGATGCCGGTCGAGGACTGGCTGGAGATTGATCGCTACGCGCTGGCGATGACGCGCCAGCTGCAAAACGAACTGCAGGCGCACTACGACGCCTACGAGTTCCACTTCATCGTGCAGAAGCTGCAATCTTTCTGCTCGGAAGACCTCGGCGGTTTCTATCTAGACATCCTGAAGGACCGTCTGTACACCAGCGGCGCCGACAGCCGCGCCCGCCGTGCCGCGCAGAACGCGTTGTTCCACATTACCCAGGCCCTTACCCGCTGGATGGCGCCAATCCTGTCGTTCACCGGGGAAGAAGTGTGGACTGAACTTGCGGGCAGTTCGGACAATTCGGTGTTCCTGCATACCTGGCACGACCTGCCATCACAGGCCAATGAGGCCGACCTGCTGGATCGCTGGCATCTCATTCGCGCCGTTCGCGGTGAAGTGCAAAAGAAACTCGAAACCCTGCGGGCGGCTGGCGAGATTGGTTCCTCATTGCAAGCTGAGGTTGCGCTTCGCCTTTCCGCTGCGCACCACGAGTCCATCGCATCACTTGGCGACGATTTGCGCTTTGTCCTGATTACATCCCAGGCTATTGCCACCCTGGATAATGACACCGACATCCAGATCGATGCCCAGCCCAGCACGGCAAAAAAATGCGAACGCTGCTGGCATTACCGCGACGACGTCGACGCCCACGCCGACCATCCCGGCCTGTGCGGACGTTGCGTCAGCAATCTGCACGGTGATGGCGAGGCACGCACCCATGCTTAAATCGCTCGCCCCCGCAATGCGCAAATGGCTGTGGCTGGCGCTCGCCATCATCGTGGCCGACCACATCACCAAATGGTGGGTCTCCTCCACCCTCGACTATCAGGAAGCCGTCCCGGTGCTGCCGTTCTTCTCGCTGGTGCTCGTGCACAACACCGGCGCGGCGTTCAGCTTTCTGGCCGATGCCGGCGGCTGGCAGCGCTGGTTTTTCATTGGCGTCGGCGTCATCGCCACCGTCATCATCGTGCGCTTACTCAAACACCACGCGCACGAACCGCGCATGGCCTTGTCGCTGGCGCTGGTGCTTGGCGGCGCGCTCGGCAACGTGATCGACCGTGTGGTACTGGGCTATGTGGTGGATTTCCTGCATTTCCACTACCGCGGTTTTGCCTGGCCGGCATTCAACGTCGCCGATTCCGCCATCACCATCGGCGCCGCCCTGCTGATCTGGGACAGCCTGTTCGGCAAGCACGACACGCCCAAGAACGCAGCATGACCACGCGCACTGTCGCCGCGGGCGACACCGTCCAACTCCGCTATGCCTTGCGACCGCGCGGCGGCGACGACATCGTCTCCAACTTCGGCGACACCGATCCCGAAACCGTAACGCTCGGCGACGGCACGCTGGCGCCGATGCTGGAGCAGTGGCTGATCGATTTGGTGCCCGGCGAGCGCCATGTGTTCCTGCTCGAACCCTGGCAGGCCTTCGGCATCATCCAGGCCGATCTCATCCAGGCCCTGCCGAAAACTGATCTGCCACCTGATATGGAATTCGAGATCGACCAACTGGTCGAATTCGCCATGCCAAACGGCGAGACCCTGGCCGGGCGCATCCTGGAAATCAGTGACGACACGGTGAAAGTCGATTTCAACCATCCGCTCGCCGATTTGTCGATCGAATTCGAAGTCGAAATCGATCGCATACTGTAACGCCTGTCCGCGAGGACCCGTGTCAGAGCCATAGCTGAAACGAGCCAGGTTCTGGGCACTGACTTATGCTAAGGTAATACTTGTACATACCCACTGGAGCGCGCCATGAATGCGACATCCATTCGCCCCGTAGCGATCAAAATCGACGAAGACACCCGAAATCGCGTCAAGCGCCTAGCCGAAGCACGCCACCGTAGTTCGCACTGGATGATGCTGGAAGCGATCCGCCAGTACGTCGAGCGTGAAGAGAAGCGCGAGGCCTACCGGCAGGACGGCATGCGGGCATGGAGCGAATATCAGGCTACCGGCCTGCACGCAAGCCTGGAGGAGGCGGATGCCTGGCTTGCCCAACTAGAGGCGGGCAATGACGTGGAACCGCCTGAATGCCACGTCTAATTTGGGCGCCACCTGCCCTGCTTGATGTCCAGCGCGCCTACCGTTTTCTGGCTGCCAAGAATGCAGATGCAGCCAGTCAGGCCGTGAAAGCGATTCGCGCCGGCGTCAAGATCATCGCCCGACACCCAGAAATCGGGCGGCCTGCCGAAGACCTGGAGCCGGAGTGCCGAGAGTGGCCCATCGGCTTTGGCGACAGCGGCTACGTCGTGCTGTACCGCCATGACAGCGAACTCGTCACCGTGCTTGCACTGCGGCACCAGAAAGAAGTTTCTTTTTAATCTATCTCCACCATGCCCACCATTCTTCTCGCCAACCCCCGCGGCTTCTGTGCCGGCGTCGACCGCGCCATCGCCATCGTCGAACGCGCGCTGGAAAAATTCGGCGCGCCGATTTACGTGCGCCACGAAGTCGTCCACAACACCTATGTCGTCAACGACCTCAAGACCAAGGGCGCGATTTTTGTCGAAGAATTGTCCGAAGTGCCCACCGGCGCCACCGTCATCTTCAGCGCCCATGGCGTCTCGCAGGCTGTACGTGCCGAGGCCGAAGCGCGCGGGCTGAACGTATTCGACGCCACCTGCCCGCTCGTCACCAAAGTGCACGTCGAAGTCAGCAAGATGCACGACAAGGGATTCGAGATCGTCATGATCGGTCACAAAGGCCACCCCGAAGTCGAGGGCACCCTGGGTCAGTCGGAAGGCGGTATGTACCTGGTCGAAACGCCGGAAGACGTCGCCCGCCTGCAAGTGGCCAACCCCGACAAACTCGCCTACGTCACCCAGACCACCCTGTCCGTCGACGATGCTGCGCGCGTGGTCGACGCCCTGCGTGCACGCTTCCCCAACATCGCCGGGCCGAAAAAGGACGACATCTGCTACGCCACGCAAAACCGCCAGGACGCCGTCAAGGCGCTGGCGCCGCAATGCGACTTGGTCATCGTCGTCGGGTCGCCCACCAGTTCCAACTCCAACCGGCTGAGAGAAGTGGCCGAGAACCTGGACGTGCCGGCCTACATGGTGGATAACGCGTCGGAAATCCAGCCCGAATGGGTGATGGGCAAAAGCCGGGTCGGCCTCACCGCAGGTGCCTCGGCACCCGAAATCCTGGTGCGCGCAGTGGTCGAGCGGCTGGATCAGTTGGGCATCGGCTCAGTGGCCAATCTGGATGGCGTGCAGGAGAAGGTCGGATTTCCGCTGCCAAAAGGCTTAGCGTAAAAGGTTGGAATCCGGTTTGGCCCATCAAAGGGTAGCGTGCGTCCCCTTACGTCCTTACGTCCCCTTAAGAGTAATCGTCCGTTGTGCGTAGCAGCCGGCTATACGTATCAGGCTCTAAAGCACTTGCACTACTTCCATAGATTATGCACAATAAAAACGTAAAAACACGCTTGACCTATAGAGGGTAAAACATGCAAAGCATGACACTAGAGCAGCTACGCGCCGCGGCCAACGCTGGCGGCGTTGTTGGCGTCACCTTGAAAGGCCAAGGTAGCGGGTTCTTCATGGAGATTTCCACCCGCAGCGGGCAACACGCTTTTTTGGTGAAGGCCCGCAGCACCGAGCCGCGCCGCTTCGGTAGTCCGAATTCTGCGCTGATCGTGTTGCGCGATCTTGGCATTGCCGTTGCGCAGCTCGACGCGACCAACTGGAACCCCGACCAAAAAGAAGTCACACAGAACCGGGATAGCCGCGCCCAAGCGATGCGCCAAGCGCACGAAGCCGCAGCCTATAACCAGTGGCTGGCCGGCGAGATTCAGGCATCCGTTGACGACCCCCGGTCGAACCTTTCGCATGATGAAGTCATGGCCGAAATGGACGCCGACATTGCCGCCTTGCCCAAGAAAAAACACGCATGACGGCCAAGCTCTACCGCATTAAATGGCGACCAATGGCACGCGAGGACTTGCGCGCAATCGTTCGCCACATCGGCAAGGACAACCCGACGCGGGCCAAAAGTTTCGGCCAGGAGCTACGCGACAAGACAACGCCGCTTGCACAGCATCCAGAGCTTGGCCGCCAAGGGCGGCCGGGCTTGCCGGATTGGTTGCGGGAGATTGTCGCGCATCCGAACTACATCGTTTTTTATCGTGTGCAGGCCGAGGCCCGCACCGTCGAGATTTTGAGAGTGAAGCACACGGCGCAGCTAACGCCGTGATTACTTCCGGCGCTCTAACGCCGGTATTTTCAGGCGCGACAAAGATGAAAGACCCGGTACGATTGTAGTCTTGTTCACCGCGCTGGCTGGCGCAGAAGTGCCCTTTAGATGAAAACCAAGGGTGACTGTAGCGTCCCCTTTCCCCTTCTATTCCCGTAGACGAAAATTACGCCGCGCGGTGTTGTTCCACATACTCACGCAAGGCTTCATCCATACGCGATTGCCGAAAGGTCTGGGAATTTGATCTCGGTCGCAGAAAATTAGGATTCAAAGGATAGCGTTCCCTTCTAAAGTGTTCTCGGCCTTGTGGGCGCCATTTTCCAAACAGCGCCCTACCGCTACCGCGTCAGGGGCAAGAGGCAAGAGTCACCTTGGCAGTGCGCGGCCTGCCAGTGCTGCTAACAACGACTTGCCTTGCCGTACCCGACACCGCCGACTCGTTGCACAAGGTCAGCGTTCCAGCCTGAAAAGCGCCGGAAATCAGCTTGGCTGCGCCACTGGGTGAATAGGAAATGTATTTCGAGACAGGCGCATTGCCCGTCAGCAGCAGTCCCGCCGGTTGCGCCTGCCTAGCCAGAATCACCGTCTCGCCCGCATCCAGCACCGCGTTGTTGTTGACGTCATGGAACACCAGCCAACCCTGCTGCCAGCCGCCGCTGGCGGCGCAGGATGTTCCCGTTGCCGACATGCACATTACCGT
>JBPPMF010000369.1:0-2242 GCA_051305915.1 Thiobacillus sp.
ACGGCGGCGGAGAGTTTTGGCGTCAGCACATAGCGCTTGAAGCAGGCGTCGCTACCGCACACGTGCACGCGCGGCGAACGGGCGAACGGCAGGTAATGCGCGGCCTCGACCTTGGCGATGGCATCCGGCAGCGCCGCCGCGACGCGCGCACCGTAGGCCTCGAATCCCGGCTCGACCCAAACCCGCGAATCGCTCGCCAGCGGCGCGAAACTGTCGATGGGCTTGAGCGCGCGCGGGTCGCTCACGGTGAGCGCGCAGCCCTGCAAGCTCACCAGCAAAACGGTCAGAAACCACAGCTTCATGCGTCGAGCACCTGCCAGCTGCCGTCCACCAACCCTTGCAGCGGCGGGTATTGCTTTTTGTACGCCATCTTGCGGCTTTCTGCGATCCAGTAGCCGAGATAGAGATAGGGCAATTCCAGCCGCTTCGCCAGTTCGATCTGCCACAGCACGCCGTAGACGCCGAGGCTGTCCTGTTCGCGCGCGGGGTCGAAGAAGGTGTAGACGGCAGAAATGCCGTCGTCGATCTGGTCGATGACCGAAACCATCACCAGGGCGTCGCCGTCGCGGAATTCGACCATCACGCTGCCGACATTGGACGACAGCAGAAACTGGGTGTACTGGTCGGGGCCGTCACGGTCCATGCCGCCGCCAGCATGGCGGCTGCCGAGATAGCTGCGGTACAGCGCGTAGTGCTCTTCCTTGAAATCGAGCGGCAGGAAGCGTGCACTGAGATGCTGGTTTCGCTTAAGGCAGCGGCGCTGGGTGCGGTTGGGCACAAAGCCGGACACGTCGACCCGCACCGGCACGCAGGCGTGGCATTCTTCGCAGTGCGGGCGATAGGTGAACTGGCCGCTGCGACGGAAGCCGGCACGAATCAGCGCGCTGTAGGCCTCTGCATCGATCAGATGGGTCGGCGTGGCGACCTGCGAGCGCGCCTGGCGGCCCGGCAGATAGCTGCAGTCGTAAGGCGCGGTCAGGTAAAACTGGATGCGCTGGAAGGGCGGTTCAGTCGGGTGCATTAAAGGGTGAACGTCCAGGGGCCGGGCTCATGCGGCAAGTTTACCAATTCCGCCAAGCTCGAAACAAACGTCTCGCGCGGCATGGTGCGCGCACCCATGCTAGCGAGGTGCGCGGTTTCCATCTGGCAGTCGATCAGGCCGAACCCCCACTGCTGCAACTGCCGGGCCAGCCGCGCCAGCGCCACCTTGGACGCATCGGGTTCGCGGCTGAACATCGATTCGCCGTAGAACATGCGGCCGATCGCCACGCCGTACAAGCCGCCAACCAGATGGCCGTCGTGCCAGGTTTCCACCGAATGCGCGTAGCCCGCCTGATGCAAATGGCTGTAAGCCGCCACCATGGCCGGCGAAATCCAGGTGCCGGATTCCCCTTCCCGCGGGGCGGCGCAGGCGCGCATCACCTCAATGAATGCAGTGTCGACGCGCACCTCGAATCCGGCATTGCGGATGCGTTTGGCGAGCGAACGGGTGACGCGCACCTCGCCCGGCACCAGCACCATGCGCGGGTTGGGGCTCCACCACAGGATGGGATCGCCAGGGTTAAACCAGGGGAAAATGCCGTGGCAATAGGCGTCCAGCAGGCGCTCCACCGACAGATCTCCACCCATGGCCAGCAAACCGTTCGGCTCGCGCAGCGCGGTTTCGACCGGCGGAAAGAATGTAGCATTTTGGAGACGCGGGCTCATGTCGACATGGTAGCGGATTCAATTCGGGTTGCACCCGCCAGCGCCGCCATATTATGATATGCATATCTTCAATACTGCTGAACGCTTTGAAACGGCGTAACAAGAGCGAGCGCGGGGTCAAACCCACTCTCTTTTATAATGCCGGTTTAACGGCTTGGCGCCGGGGGATATTCCTCGGGACGCATTTCAGGCCGCAGACATTGCAGTAAGGAAGAATGCTTACCCCTAGCACGACGTCAATTCAACCCGTATCGGCGCTGAAGCCACAAGCATCGGCGTCCGGCTTGCCAGCCGGGCCATCCACTCGATGGTTCAGGACAGCGATTGCGGGTTTTGCAATAAAGCGGTGCCCGACGCTGGCGACCGGTCCGACCTCTCTCCCGGGCTTGTCGTGTAATAGCGTCCTCCTGTGGGGCGATTCGTGAGCCACGCTCCTGGGCTCACGGACGCCCCGTCTTTTTCGGGCTGCTTTCACTGCGGCCTGCCGGTGCCGGACGGCGCAACCTACCCGATCCAGTTCGAAGGCCTGACCAAA
>JBPPMF010000027.1:0-10016 GCA_051305915.1 Thiobacillus sp.
CCGGCGCCTGCGCGGACCGAAAGCAGCCGGATCCAGCCAGTGGATCTTCCGGCCGTCACGCGCAACCAGCCGCCCTGCTTCGCGTGGATCTCGACATTGGCCCCCTTGGCCACGGTTGCCGTTACGCTGGCGCTCGCGGCAGGCTGACTGTAGAGCTTTTCATTGCGCAATACCGTGCCCGGTGCGGCCCAAGCGGGGGTAGACGCGGCGTAAAGCACCAGCGCGGCTACCGGGATCATAAATATTTTCATCGTATCCATCTCCATCTGACTGCGAAACTCTAGGCCTGCCACCCAATGGCGCAAGCGCCTTTTATGGCGTTAAGATGCTGCGATGAACATTCTTGCAGCCACCATCGAATCGCTCGGTGCCAAGGTCGTCGGCTGGTTTGCCGTGGCGTACGGCATGTTTGCCTTTCTTGCCAGAGCCGGCTTGCTGCTCCTGCACCGCACCACCTGGAACCGCGCCACCTTCGACGTCGTCGTGAAGCAGGTTTACTTTACCGCAGTGCAGATTCTGCACGTTTTCATGGGCTACGCACTGGTCATTTCGTGGCTCATCATCACCATCATCCTGTCCACCGCACGCGATTTCGGCCTCACCGCATTCGCCAGCGAAATGACCATCCGCGTGCTGGTGCTCGAACTGCTGCCCTTCCTGACTGCACTTTTTATCGCCTTGCGCTCCGGCAGTGCGATCAACACCGAAGTGGCGCTGATGCAGGTTAACAACGAATTGGATGCACTGGCGCACTGTAAGGTTCCGCCCATGCAGTTTGAGTTTCTGCCGCGGCTGATCGGTGGGGTGGTCTCGGTCGTCATCCTCGCCGGCCTGGCCGGCCTGCTCGCCCTGTTGATGGGCTACTTCGCCATCTACGGCTTGAGCACGGCGGGCTTCGAGCCATACACCCAGACCATCGCAAAAATCTTCGATTTCAACATCATGGCCGGACTGATCGTCAAGTGTGCGCTGTTCGGGCTGGCAGTCACCCTGATCCCGGTCACCGCCGGACTCGAAACGCCGAAAAAACTCTTTATGGTTCCGGTCTCCGTGCTGCGCGGGATGATGCGGGTGTTCTTCGCCATTGTGACGATCGAGGTGGTGTCATTAGCGCTCAAATACATCTGAGACCGTTTGCCGACCGCGCCGCGCTGATGGCTGCAATTGCCGTGCTGCCAGAAGACGTGGCGCGCGTTGCACTCGATCTGCCGCTACGGGCGAATCTGTCGGCACTCGAAAACATTGCGCTGATTCCGCTCTACCAGCGCCATTACAACGCAGCCGAATCGACCCGGCAGGCGCAGGGCATGCTGGACCAACTGGGCCACGCCGGGATTGCGATGCTGCGCGACCCCGACATGACGCCGGCCCAGCGCTTTGTCACCAAGCTTGCGCGCGCGCTCATCCTCAAGCGCCCGCGCCTGGTGATCGACCGTCCAGGCGCCATGCTTTACGATGTGCCCTATCCCGCCTTCATCGGGCAACTGGCGGCGCGGGCAGACATGACAGGCACCTGGGAAATTTACGACTTCAGCTGGAACCAGGCTCTCTATAACCAGGCACTTGATTCGGAATGAATAAACTACATTTCAAGGTCGGATTGTTTGCCGCCGCCTCGCTGCTGCTGGCGGGTGCATTCGTGGTGTATCTGCTGCATGCGCGTGGCTTTTTTGAAGACACCTTCCACCTGCAACTCGCCGCAGCCAGCGCCGATGGCGTCGCGGCCGGGGTGCCGGTCGTGTTTTCCGGCATCGAAATCGGCCGCGTCACCACGTTGGGGCTCAATGAAGAAGGCGGCATCATCATTCACGCCACTTTCTTCGAACGCAATGCAAAATGGCTGCGGGAGAGCAGCACCTTCACCCTCGACAAACCCATCGTCGGCGGCGCCCGGATCCACGTCGATTCGCCCGACCTCGATGCCCCCGCGCTGCCCGATCACTCCACGATGCTGCTGCTCAGTTCCGACATCAGCAAGGAAATTCCCGCGCTGGTCGAACGGGTCAAAGCCATCCTCGCCAATGTCGAACATCTCACCCGCCAGGATGGCGAAATCAACACCACGCTGACCAATGTCACCACCCTGACCGGACGCATGACCGGCGAACACGGCATGCTCGAAGGCATCCTGGGCAGCCCGGAAAAAGCGCGGGCGGTCACCGATTCGCTCGACCAGACCCGTGCGCTGATCACCAAGCTCGACGGTCTGGCGCTGAAGATGGACGGCATGGCTGGCAAGGCCGATCAATGGCTGTTTGCCCCCAACGGGGTGGCCGAAAATGCGAACGAAGCGCTGGCGCAAGTGCAGTTAATGTTGACTGACGCCCAGTCCAGTCTGAAGAAAGCGGAAGTCTTGATGAGCAATGCGGTGGACATTTCTGCCGACGTCAAGGAAGGTACGCAGGACATCGCAAAGCTGCGTACCGAAATCGACGATGCCGTGCGCAAGGCCAATGCACTGATCAATGAGATCAACAAGAAATGGCCGTTCAAGCGCGCCGATCCTGAGGTGAAACTGCCATGAAGACGCTGCTCGCCCTTGCCAGCCTGATGCTGCTCACGGCCTGCGGCAGTGGCGGCCCACCACCGCCCGACTGGAAAACCGATGCAGCCGACCTGATCGAGCGGTATCAGAAACACGCATTGCTCGGTGAAAACAGCCTGGCCGAGCGCTATTTCAAACAGGCCGTGATGGCCACCGGTGGCGCCGGCCGCGTCACCGAAACTGCGCGCCTGTGGCTGGTGCGCTGCGCAACACGGCGCGCCATGCTGATCGACGACACCTGTACCGACTACGCCGAACTGACCGCTATCGCGCCGAATGCAGCCGATCAAGCCTACTACCAGTACATCACGCTGCGCTGGGAAACCCTTGATGTTGCCCTGCTGCCGCACCAGCACCAGGAACTGGTGCGTGCCGCGCCGGCAAAACGGCCTGAAACACTGAGCCGAATTACCGACCCACTGGCGCGCCTGCTCGATGCCAGCCTGCTGGTCATGCGGCAGGAAGCTGATACCGGCACACTAGCACTCGCTACCGAAACGGCTTCGGAACGCGGCTGGCGGCAGCCCCTGCTGACCTACCTGAAATTGCAGGAAGCGCAGGCCACAGCGCAGGGCAATGTTGCCGAGCAAGCCTGGCTCAAGAAGCGCATTCTGCTGGTCGAAGAAAGCCTGTCGCCGACTCGTCCATAAACAGTCAGGATTGCCGACGCTTCAATAAAATTAGATTCAATATAGTCTGAGGAGACTAAATGAACATTGTGCTTGGCTGGCTACACGCGCCTTGGCCCTGGTATGTATCCGGGCCGCTGATCGGCCTGATGGTGCCGCTCATGCTGTGGATCGGCAACCGGTCGTTCGGCATCTCGAACAACCTGCGCCACATGTGCGCGATGACCCAACCCAAATCGGTCAGCGTTGATTTCTTTCATTACAACTGGCGCGAACACTACTGGAGCCTGGTGTTCGCGGCAGGCGCGGTCCTCGGCGGCTTTCTCGCCGGCATTGTGTTCGCCAATCCGGAGCCGATCGCGCTCTCGAAGGCCGCTCTCACCATGTTTGGCTACTGGGGCGTTCCCATCGGCGCGGGCTATCTGCCGCCAGTCCTGTTCGACTTCACCTGGCTCAGCGTCATTGTCATGTTTGTGGGCGGCGTGATGGTCGGTTTCGGCACACGTTATGCCGCGGGTTGTACCTCGGGCCATGCCATCACCGGCCTCGCCACCCTGCAGCTGCAATCGCTGCTCGCCGTGGTGGGCATCTTTGCGGGCGGACTGCTCGCCGCCCATTTCATCACGCCGCACCTGTTTTCCCTGTTCTGGTAAGCCACCATGCATTTTCTGCCTTATCTTCTAGCCGGGATCGCATTCGGGTTTGTCATGATCAAATCGGAAGCGGCGTCGTGGTACCGGATCATGGAAATGTTCTATTTCCAGTCTTTTCACATGTTCGGCATCATGGCCAGCGCCATCATCACGGGTTTTGTCGGCGTGCTGTTGCTCAAGCGCTTTGGCCGCCTGCTCACCCTGGATGGCGAAGCGATCGTCGTTCCCCAAAAAGCCCCGGGGCGCTACAACTACATTTTCGGCGGCCTGATTTTTGGCCTCGGCTGGGGGGTTATCGGACTCTGCCCCGGCCCCATCTTCGCGCTGGTCGGTATGGGTTCAATCGGCGCTTTGGCCGCGCTCGCCGGGGCCCTGCACGGAACCTGGCTGTATGGCCTGGTTAAAAATCATCTGCCGCATTGACAAGCCCATGCGGCATAATTACCGTGCCTGTTCTTGGTTTTCCGCTGCGAACGCAACCCCGTAGTCACCCAACAATCCATAAGGAGGAGTACCCATGAAATACACGTCAATCGCACTGGCCGTTCTTGCGCTGGCCGCAACCACCGCACACGCCGCCCCCCCCATGATGTCGGCCGAGTGGGCCGCACAGGCTTGCGACGCCTGGAACAAGGATGCCATCCTGACCGATGGTCTGGGTGATGCCTGGATCAAGAATGACAAGGGCCGCGGCTACAAGATCATTCACATGTACCGGACCGACTGCGGCGAAGAGACCCAGACCGAACTGAAACTCGTGCACAAGGATGGCAAAGCCATGTGCGTCTACGGCGGCGCAGTGCAAAACCCCAAGATGGATCATGCGGTCGATTACACCATGCATGCCACCACCGATCGATGGGACGAGATGGGCGCGGGCGAATACGGCCCGATGAAGGCCATGATGTTCGGCCGCCTCAAGTTCACCGGCCCGAAAATGGAAGCCATGGGCGTAATGGGGCCGTTCGAGGCATTCTTGCGTTTGCCGGGCAAGATCGCTGGCGACAAGGCCTGCCCCGCCAAGTAAGCCGGGCCAAGCTGGTTGGTAACGCGATAAAAAAGCCGGGACTCGCGAGTCCCGGCTTTTTTACGTCAGCTGATTGCGCAGCAGGCCGCGACTTGCTTAATGAACCGTGCCGGTTTGCACGTCGAGCGGTCGTCCATTGCGGATTTCCTCGGGTGTCGCCTCGCGAATGTCAATCACGTTCACCAGGCAGGTCACGCTTTGCCCGGCCAGTGAAGGATTGCCGTCCAGCGTGAGCTTGCCGTCCTCGATCGAGGTGACGTAAAAAACCTTGGTTTCGCCCGACGCGTTTTCAAACATGACTTCGGCGCCGACGCGGCGGAATTCCGGCGGCACGTTTTCGATTTCCTCGACAAACACCAAGCTCTCGTCCCGCAGCCCGTAACCGTCTTCCGGCGCCAGTGTAATCTCGACCCGCTCGCCAATCTTGCGGCCTGTCACGGCCGACTCGATCGCCGGCAAAATACCGCTATTGGCGCCCTGAACATAACCAACCGGAATGTCATGCTGCTCGACGACCATGCCGCGCTCGTCAAGGATGGAATAGGTGATGTATACAAGTTTGTTGTGTGTCACGGTGACCATGCTGTCTAATCCTGAACCGTCGAAGAAAACGCTGCGCCATTGCCCGACTGGCGATTGCGCCGCCCGCGTATGATACCTTCGAACTCTGCCCACTCACATCGTTCGCCCATGAAACCAACGCGCAGGCAGCTTATCGCCGACATCCAACGGCGGCTCGGCCTCAGTACCTGACGCGCACGCGATAGGTCAGCGTCGTCTTCCCTTCGGCTGGCACCAACACCTGCCATTCGGCAGTCCCCGACGTCGCCTTGGTATGCGGCTGCGATTCACTCACCATCGTCCAGTCGCCTGGCATCGGCTCGCGCACACTAACCGTCACGGCCTCCGACTTGGCGTTTTTCAGCACGATTTCATACGCCGATTCAAACACGTAGTTGTAGCGGCTGGTGCCGGCCAGCTTCTGGAAGGCAGTCTGCTTCTTGTCGGCGGTCACGTCGAAAGCGTCGCCAAGCTTCAGGCGCACGGTTTCGTTCTTCGGCGTATGGTCGATGCGATCCTCGCCGACAAACTGCGCGTTGCCCTGGCTGTCCTTCTTGTACAGGCGGATTACGCCCTTGGGCAGCGGAATGCCAAGTCCCTCACCCTTGTTGTCGAACTCGACGAACACGCCCACTTTCATTTTCTGGCCCAGTTCGCCGTACTGCCCCGAGTAGTAGTAATTCGCGCCCTCGAGCAGAAATTCCTTCTTCACCGGCACCCGGGTCGCCGACATCAGCGCCACCTGCTTGGTCTGGTTTTCCGCCAGCGTCGTGGGGCGTTGCAGCGTGTACAAATGGTATTCGAACAGCGATTCCTGCTGCATCTCAGCGGCATCGGCCGCCTTGATCGCCATCGTCATCGCGCGCGGCATGGCTTGCGCATCGCGCACCCGGTTGAGATCGCCCGCCACCAATTGCAGCTTGGCGTTGGGATAAGCCGCGCCGCTCTGGTTGGTCAGCGTCACCCAGCCATTCAGATCGAGCCGGTCATCGCCGGCATTCAGTTCAGCCACATAATCGGCGCGCCACGACAACCCGCCCGTCAGGTAAGACAACTCCAGATTCTGGATGCCGGCGGTGGGATTGAGCAGCGAAATCACCAAAGTGGGCTTGTCGCGCAGGGTGTCGGGCACACCGGAAAACGCCAGCCGTCCCGGCACGCCGGTCTCGATACGATCGGCGAACTTCAGCACCACGCCACCATTGGTCGCCAGCACGGTCGCGGTTTCATGGGTTTCAGCCCCGGTGGTGGGATGGGTTCGAATGACGCTGACCTCGCGCCCCACATATTTCTCCAGCAGTTTTTGCGGCGTCAACAGGTCGAAGTCGAAATTCTGTTCCTGCAACCGGAATCCGGCAGGGCTCGACACATTGCGCAGTTGCGCCGTCTCCGGGCGCATCTGCGCCGACACTTCGCGCCACGCCAGCTGGTTGAAATCGCGCGCCAGTCCGACCCGCCGCGCATCCTTCACCAAAGCCAGATCATCGTTATAAATCGTAACCGCCATGCCGTGCCGATCCGCGGCCGTGCTGACGATCTCATCGTGCGGCGCAGCCCCGCTGGCATGACCAGTGACCATCACCCCGGCAATCATTGCACTCAGCAGACTTTTCTTCATGTTGGGCTCCTAACGTATTGCAGTAACCAGAATGATGACCGAACCACACCAAAAAAGGTTCTCAGCGCTAGAATGAGCAGACCCATCCGGCAACCAACAACATGACTTCCGGCGACCCTCATTCTTCGCGCATCATCGGCGGCGGCATCAACACCCGCGAATCCGAACAACCCGTGGTGGTGACCCAAATGCTGGGGATCGACAGCGGCGCGCCGATACGCGAAGAAATTCTGCGCGCCCGCTTTTTGTCGTTCGACCCGGTGTTCGACGCCGCCTCCACCCTGGTTGCCCACCAGTTGGTGCTGCGCGGCCGCACCGCGTTCGCCGACGCGCCCGCCGAACTGCGGCAAATGGACGAAGACATGTTGCTGACCGGGCTCTTCTCATTGACCCAGGGCGGCCTGACCAACAAGATGCCTTTGCTGGTTCGGATCAGCACGGGAATGCTGTTCAGCGAGGTTCCACAGCAACTCAATCATCGCCAGCTGATCTGGTGCATCGACATCGACGATGAACAGCATCTGGGGCGCGCCCTGGCCCTGCAGGATGCCGGGCTGACCTTCTGCCCCACCCTCAGCCGCACCAACGCCGTGGTGCAGGAAAGCGCTTCCGCCTGGCGCTTCCTCGCCTGTCACGCCGACGACAGCCCGCCCACAACAGCTGCTCACCTGATCGTGGAAGGCGTGCGAGACACTCACACCCAGGCTCGCTGGCCTGAGCATGCCTGGTTCAAGGGCAGCTTCTTTTCCGGCGACACCCAGCCTGCGGAGAGCACTCGCGAACAGGCGATGCAACTCGATTTGCTGGCCATCGCACTGCGCCACTCGGCCGACACCCTGATCCAGTTCTTCCGCCTGAATCCGGACATGGCACCGCGGCTGCTTGCCATTGCCAACTCACAGGTGGGCGGCTTGAGCCGGCCCGCCGAATCGGCCGCCCATGCGCTGGTGATGATGGGGCCGCAACGTGCCAGTCGGGTGGCGGCGCTGCTGGCGCTCGCCGGCAAACAACCGACCGAGGTCACGCGCCATTACGCCGTCACCGCCCTCACACGGGCCCTGTTCATGGGCAAGATCACCCGCTTGAGCGCCCCCGCCGAAAGCGCAGCCACTGCCTTTGAAATCGGCTTGCTGTCGATTGCCCCGCATGCGTTGTCGCTGCCGGTGGAAACCTTCATCCGCAAACTGGGGCTGTCAACGACCAACGCGCGCGCACTGAGCGTGCCTTCATCAGCCGAAGGCGCCATGCTGCAACTGACGTATGCCTGTGAAAACAACGACGTTGAAACCCTGGCCGCGCATGCACAGCAACTGGATATTCCGCTGCATCAGATTTCCGTGGCCTATCTGGATGCCCTGATCGCGGCTTCGGAGCTCGACGCAGCCCTGCACTGACAGCGTAAAATGGCGGTTTTTGTCCGCGCGTCCGCCTCATGCAACCCACCCTGGTTTTCGACATTGAAACAATTCCCGACCTCGCCGGGTTCGCCGCGGTCAACGGCATAGACGAAGCGTCGCTGCCGCAGGCCGAACTCGCCGAAATGGCGCTACTGGCCCGCCGCCAAAAAACCGGCAGCGACTTCATGCCGCATCACCTGCAACGCATCGTCGCCATTTCCTGCGTGCTGCGCAGCGGAGACCAGCTCAAGGTATGGTCGCTGGGCGAACCCGACAGCAGCGAGGCCGAACTGATCCAGCGTTTTTACGACGGCATCGAGCGCTACACCCCGCAACTCGTCTCGTGGAACGGCGGCGGCTTCGACCTGCCGGTGCTGCATTACCGCGCCCTGATCCACGGCATCGCGGCGGCGCGCTACTGGGACTGGGGCGACGACGACAAGGAATTCAAATGGAACAGCTATCTGGGCCGCTATCACACCCGCCACCTCGATCTGATGGACGTGCTGGCGATGTTCCAGCCGCGTGCCAATGCCCCGCTCGACCAGATGGCCAAGCTATGTGGTTTTCCCGGCAAGCTGGGGATGGATGGCTCGAAAGTGCTGGATGCGTTCCAGCAAGGTGAAATCGACGCCATCCGCAACTACTGCGAAACCGATGTGATGAACACCTGGCTGGTGTACCTGCGCTTTCAGAAAATGCGCGGCACCTTGACCGAAACCGCCTACGCCGCAGAGATCGAACTCGCGCGCAGCACCGTGCAAACCCACCCCGCTGCTCACTGGCAGGAATTTCTGGCGGCGTGGGCATGAACCCCGTTGTCGACATCCTCTCCCTCGACCACGAAGGCCACGGCGTTGCGCGGATCGACAACAAGGTCACCTTCGTCGACGGCGCACTGGCGGGCGAACGTGCGGAAATCGCCATCTACCGCAAGCACGCCAAATACAACTCGGCCAACGCCGTCGCCATCCTGAAAGCCAGTGCGCAGCGCACCGACCCGCGGTGCAAATACTTTGGCCATTGCGGCGGTTGCTCGATACAGCACCTGGAACCCAGCGCGCAGGTCGCCGCCAAGCAGCGCGTGCTGGAAGAGAATCTCGCTCGCATCGGCAAGGTCAAACCCGACGTGATGCTGTCCGCCCTGCACGGCCCGAGCTGGGGCTACCGCACCCGAGCACGCCTGTCCGCGCGCTGGGTGGACAAAAAAGGCGGCGGGCTGGTCGGCTTCCGCGAAAAGCGTTCCAGTTTCATCGCCGACATGACGAGCTGCGAAGTACTCACCCCAGATGTCTCGGCACTGATCCTGCCGCTGCGCGGGCTGATCAACGAACTGTCGAACGCCGACCGCATCCCGCAGATCGAAGTGGCCGTCGGCGAGCACGTCACCGTGCTGGTGTTCCGCCTGCTCGAACCGTGGTCCGACGACGATGCCGCGAAGGTGCGGGCGTTTGCCGATCATCATCGCGTGCAGATTTGGGAACAGTCCAAAGGCCCCGACACCGTGCGCCCATTCTGGCCTCACATTGCGCCCGAACTCAGCTACAGCCTGCCCGAATTCGGCCTGGTGATGCCGTTCAAGCCCA
>JBPPMF010000102.1:0-2319 GCA_051305915.1 Thiobacillus sp.
CTGCCCCACAGGGCCGCCACCGCCACCGGCAGAAAGGCCGCATACAGCCCGTAGTACGCGGGCAGTCCGGCCAGCTGCGCGTAGGCCATCGACTGCGGAATCAGCACCAGGGCAACCGTGAGGCCGGCCATGAAGTCGGCCTTGAGTACGTCGCCCTTCATCGGGAACCAGCGCAGGAAGGGCAGAAACTTGGTCAGGAAGGCGGGCATGGATGCACTTTTCGGTCAGTTATATTGCGTATGGGTCAAGCTATATTGCGTATGGGTCAAGCGTGTTTCTTGTCGTGCGCGGCGGCGGTCACCAGCGGGCAGGCCAGGTGTTTCCACGGGTCGCTGCTGCGATCCTGCGCCAGAGCCTCCCAGCCCTCGCGCGAGTCGATCACCACCGCCGCAATGTGTTCATGGGCATTGGCGTAGTCCACCAGGTCGCGCCGGCGCAGGCTGGGCTTCACCTCCAGCCTGAAAGGCAAGCCCGCCTCGCGCAGCGAATCCAGGAAGCCGTCCATCTCGGCCGGCGGCGCATTGCCGCCGGCGATGACCTGAATTTCCAGGTCGGCTTCAAGACGGCCGCACAGCGACAGCGCCGAGGTCAACAGGCGCGGGTCCACGTGTCCTTCGCGTACGGCGAGCAGTACGCTTCGGTGTTTGCCGGGGTGGGCCATTCCAGAACGCTTCCTATTAAGGCCCCTCTACCATGCAGCAAGCGTGCCAGCCCTGGCGAAAATACACAACGCCTTGAATGTGAAAGGAAACTCGGCAATAAATGGCTGCCGGGATGATGGGTTGGCATGTTGCATTGCGCAACTTAAAAAGTGATTTCCGGCGATTCGACTGCGTCTATCTTGCATCAGGCCTTTGTTAAATCGAGGTTAAGCGGCATCTGCCCCGCCCTGTTGCAATTGCCAAGCGCATATTGCAAACAGCAACAATCGCAGGCATGCTGGTCGCCATGCATTCGCTGCGCCAAAAAATCACCTTCGGCTATTACGCGCTGGCTACGCTGATCGTCGGCCTGTCGGTGTTCGCCTTCTTCGAACTGCATCTGATCGGCGACAAGATTGTCGCCGGCGCGCACATTGCCGAATTCTTCGACGCCACCCTGGAAGTCCGCCGCTTCGAGAAGAACATCTTTCTCTATCAGCAGGCCGAAGACCAGGCCGAAAACCGGGCCTATCTCCTGCAGGCGCGGGGGCTGTTGCGCGATTACCGCCCGGCCTTCGTCAGCTTCGGAGGTCTGCGGCAAACCGATGCGCTGACCCGCGGACTCGGGCGTTACGAATCACTCATGGAAACCTATGCCGCGAGCGACACTGCGCAGCCGGAAAAGCTTGAAAGCCTGGAAAGCGAA
The DNA here is from genome assembly GCA_051305915.1 of Thiobacillus sp. Lineage (GTDB taxonomy): Bacteria > Pseudomonadota > Gammaproteobacteria > Burkholderiales > Thiobacillaceae > Thiobacillus. Next base: position 1,348 of record JBPPMF010000102.1, read on the forward strand.
ATCCGCCAGTTGGGCAAGGAAATCGTCACCGCGGCCGAGGCGATTGCCCGTGCCGAGCGCGCAAGCCTGCAAGCCTCGCTGGACCGGCATCGCCGGGTGCTGGCGGTCTCCATCGTATTGCTGGCGATGCTGGCGGTGGGCATCGGCCTCCTGGTTTCGCGGCGTGTCGCCCGTCCATTGCAGCGCCTGGAAGCAGACATGGCGGCCGTGGCCAGCGGCCGGCTCACCCGCCTGGAACAGGTTTCGACCGACCGTGAAATTGTCTCGCTCACGCTGGCCTTCAACCGGGTCATGCGCGAACTGGCGCTGCGCCAGCAGCAATTGCTGCGCGCCGAAAAGCTCGCTTCCCTCGGTACCCTGCTGTCCGGCGTGGCGCATGAACTCAACAATCCGCTCTCCAATATATCGAGTTCCTGCCAGATCCTGCTGGAAGAGGGCGCGACGGCCGATCCCGCACTGCGTGATGAGCTGCTGGGCGAAATCGACGCCCAGACCGTGCGCGCCCGCAACATCGTGCGCTCGCTGCTGGATTTCGCGCGCGATCGCGAAATCCGCCGCGAAGTACTGCCGCTCGCGCCGCTGATCGCGGAAACCCTGCGTTTCGTCAAGGGCCAGGTGCCGAGCCGCGTTGCGGTGGCGCTCGATATTCCGGCGGAGTTGAGCGTGGTGGGCGACCGCCAGCGTTTGCAGCAGGTGTTCCTCAATCTCATCCGCAATGCGCTGGAAGCGGTCGACGCAGCCGGCCATGTGACGCTCACCGCCCGCCGGCATGCCGCAGGGCTGGGCGCGCCCGCCGGCCGCAAACTACTGGCATTCGGCCGCTGCGCCCACGCCGGCGAGGTGGTCGACATCGCGGTGCGGGACGACGGCCATGGCATCTCCCCCGACCTGCTGCCGCGTATCTTCGACCCCTTCTTCACCACCAAGGACGTCGGTAAGGGGTCGGGGCTGGGGCTATTCATCGCCTTTGAA
>JBPPMF010000106.1:0-3728 GCA_051305915.1 Thiobacillus sp.
GGTGGTTTTTTTGTTCATAGACTCCTCCAGAGTAAAGACAAAAATTCTGGAACCAACCGGGTTCCGAAAGGCTTGATTGATGCGGGTTTCGAAGCATCCCGATCAAGGGTGCCATGATTGAGCAGCCCCAAATGGCTTGTCAACAAGCAGGTTCTTATATTGCCCCGTCTGGAGCGCCCTGACCGCTATTTTTTTGCGTTCGGCCCGCTTCAGGCCTTGGCGCCGCACTGCAGGGCGCGGATTTTGCTGGCTTCACCGGCTGTTTTTACGGCGTCATGGTCCCAGCTTTCGCTGACCCAGCCGCCCAGGTTTTCCAGTGCGATCTGCCCCAGCGCCTCGATCCATTGCGGATGTTCGTTGAGCGCGGGGATGTAGTGGAAGGCCTTGCCGCCCGCGGCAAGAAAGCTGGCGCGCCCTTCCATCGCCAGTTCTTCCAGCGTTTCCAGGCAGTCGGCGGTGAAGCCCGGTGCAACGATGTCGACGCGCCCTACGCCTTCGCGGCCGAGCGCTTCCAGCGTCTTGTCGGTGTAGGGCTGCAACCATTCGGCGCGGCCGAAGCGCGACTGGAAGGTGAGGCGGAACTGCTTCGGCTCCAGCCCGAGTGCTTCGCTCAGCAGCCGCCCGGTTTTCTGGCATTCGCAGTGATAGGGATCGCCCTTGTCCAGCGTGTAGCGTGGCACACCGTGAAAGCTCATCAGCAGCACGTCGGGTCGCCCATGCATTTGCCAGTAATCGCGGATGTTGGCCGCCAGCGCGTGGATGTAGGCAGGGTGATCGTGGTAGTGCTTGAGCGTGCGCAGCGCCGGCTGGTTGCGGGTTTTCAGCAGCCAGGCATAGGCGGCATCGAACGCGGTGGCGCTGCTGGAGGCGGCGTATTGTGGATAGGACGGCAGGATCAGAATGCGGTCGCAGCCGGCGGCCTTCATCCGCGCAAGGGTGTCGGCCACCGACGGATTGCCGTAGCGCATGGCGTATTCGACCATGACGGGGCTGGCGATTTTTTCGCCCAGCCAGCCTTTCAGCAGCTTGGCCTGCTTTTCAGTGTGGACCTTGAGCGGCGAGCCGTCGGTGGTCCAGATCGAGGCATATTTTTCGGCTGATTTTTTCGGTCGGGTGTTGAGAATGATGCCGTTGAGTATCAGCCACCAGACGGCGCGTGGAATTTCCACCACGCGCGGGTCGGACAGAAATTCCTTCAGGTAAGGCCGCAGCGCCTTGGCCGTCGGCGCCTCGGGAGTGCCGAGGTTGATCAACAGGATGCCGGTGCGGGCTTGCTGCCCATGAACGTATTCGGGTTCTTGGAGATAGCTCATGGGGGTGGACAGGCTCAGTGGTGGGAAAGCGCGCTCGATAAAAGCTTGGCGGTAATGTCGACAATTGGCACCACGCGTTCGTAGGCCATGCGGGTGGGGCCGACCACGCCGAGCGTGCCCACCACCTGGCCGTCGACGGAATAGGGCGCGGTGACCAGGCTGCATTCGTCCAGCGGCAGCAGGTTGGATTCGCCGCCGATGAAGATCTGTACGCCGGTGGCATTGCGCGACTGGTCGAGCAGTTGCAGCAGGCCGGTCTTCTGCTCGAAGGCGTCGAACAGGCGGCGCAGGCTGCCCATATTGCTGGAGAGTTCTTCCACATCGAGCAGCTTGCGGCTGCCCGACACCACCATATTTTCCTGGCTGGTGGACTGACTGCCGGCGTCCACCGCGGCTGACATCAGCTGCGTGATGTCGTCGCGCATACGGCCGAGTTCGTCGCGCAGCTTCGCGCGCACCTGGTCGAAACGGTGGCCGGCAAAATTCTGGTTGAAGTAGTTGGCCGCCTCGGTCAGTGCGGAGGCGCTGTAGGGTTTATCGGTGAGGATGACGCGGTTCTCGACCTCGCCTTCCATGGTAACGATGATGAGCAGAATGCGCTTGTCGGACAGACTCAGGAATTCAATCTGGCGAAACGCCGGGCTGCGGCGCGGCGTCATCACCAGCCCGGCAAACTGGCTGAGATCGGACAGCAGGGTGGAGGCCGCGGTCATCAGCCGTTGCGGATCCGACGACGTCAGGCTGCTTTCGAGTTGGCTGACTTCGACCTGCGCCAGCGGGCGCACCGTCAATAACGAATCGACAAAAAAGCGGTAGCCGCGTGGAGTGGGTACCCGCCCGGAAGACGTGTGCGGGCTGGCGACATAGCCCATCTCTTCAAGGTCGGACATGATGTTGCGGATACTGGCCGGCGATAGATCCAGCCCGGCATGCTTCGACAGAGTGCGCGACCCGACCGGCTCGCCATCGGTGATGTAGCGTTCTACCAGGGTTTTCAGCAGGATACGGGCGCGGTCGTTGAGCATGGTTTCATTATAAGGGGCTAGGGGCCAGGATTCAGGATTCAGGGATGAGCGGCCGAAGGCCGCGAATCAAAACCCACTGACCCCTGAATCCTGGCCCCTGACCCCTATATAATCGCCCCTCATGCAAACCCCTTTCCACACCGTCGGCCTTGTCGGCAAATACGATAATCAGGGCATGGAAGCTTCCGTGCGAGCGCTGGGGGAGTTTCTCCGGGCGCGTGGACATGCGGTCCTGCTGGCCACCCTGACTGCCGAGCACCTGGGGGTCGCGGATTTCCCCGTCCGTAGCCTGCATGACCTGGCGACTGAAAGCGATGCGGTGGTGGTGCTGGGCGGCGACGGCACCATGCTGTCGATCGCGCGCGAACTGGCGCCGCATGGCGTACCGCTGATCGGCATCAACCAGGGTCGGCTGGGGTTTCTCACCGATATCACGGTTGCCGACATGTTCGATGCGGTGGCGGAAATTCTCAGCGGTCAGTACGTGGCGGAAGAACGCATCCTGCTGAACGGGCAGGTCCGCCGCGGCGGCGAGCGTGTGTTCGAGGGCACCGCGTTCAACGATGTGGTGGTGGGCAAGGGCGGCTCGGGCCGCCTGATCGATCTGGAAATCTCCATCAACAGCGAGTTCGTCTACAGCCAGCGCGCCGATGGTCTGGTGGTCACCACGCCGACCGGCACCACGGCGTATGCGCTGTCGGCGGGCGGCCCCATCGTGCACCCGACGCTCGAAGCCGTGGCGCTGGTGCCGATTTGCCCGCACACGCTTTCGGCGCGTCCCATCGTGGTCAGCAGTCATTCGCGCATTGAACTGCACCTGACCTATGCCGACGACGCGCGCGTCCATTTCGATGGCCAGCATCACTTCGATCTGCTCAGTGGTGACCATGTGTGGATCACCCGCGCCAATCGTCCGATCACCCTGCTGCATCCGCACTCCTACAGCTACTACGATACCCTGCGGCAAAAGCTGCACTGGGGCAAGAAACTCTAGGCTGGTGAATAAACCTACTGCGATTGCCATCTCGGGGTTGGGCGGTGCTCGCAATCCTCATGTACTTTAAGTACATTCCGGTTGCTGCGCGCCGGCCGTCCCCGCCCTGGCGGCGCACGCTACGGTTTCTTCACCAGCCTTAACCGCGCACTCTTATGTTGTCGCATCTATCCATCCGCAATTACCTGCTGGTCGAATCGGTCGAACTCGATTTCGCACCGGGCCTTACCGTGCTCACCGGCGAAACCGGCGCGGGCAAATCCATCCTGGTCGATGCACTGGCGCTTGCGTTGGGTGATCGTGCCGAGGGCGGGGTAGTGCGCAGCGGCGCGCCCCGCGCGGAAATTTCCGCCGAATTCGTCATCGACGATCTGCTGCAACTGAAAGCCTGGCTCG
>JBPPMF010000129.1:0-13776 GCA_051305915.1 Thiobacillus sp.
CCTCCATGCTGGGCACGCAGCATTGCCGATGTCGATCAGAACGCGCTGGGCCATGCCGGTTGCGGCGGCGTTCGGTGCCGCACAGACGTAACCGATGCCGACGCAGACCATTGTCACCAGGAGTCTGGGTACGTCACTCAGCGCTTCGGCATTACTTGGGAGCACTTTCCATGAACTTCATCATCTGGCTGGTTGTCGGCGGTGTGATCGGCTGGCTTGCCAGCATGCTCATGAAGACCAACGACCAGCAAGGCATGGTCCTGAACGTCATCGTGGGCATTGTCGGCGCCCTGTTGGCGGGTTGGCTGATCTCGCCGCTGGTCGGCGTCGGCACGATCAATCAGAGCGACTTCAGCCTGCCGGGCCTGGTTGTCTCGTTCGTCGGTGCCGCCATCCTGCTGGCCATCGTTAATTTCTTCAGGCGGGGCTCCGCACGCTGACGCCCATTCGGCTCTATCCAGAGCCACACGCCACAAGGAAATGACCATGAGCAATGACAATCGCAACGCCGACGCGAACCGCGACCGAATCCGGTGCCACAGCAGGATCTAGCGCCGATCCGTCGGTGCCGTCCGCCGAGTCGGTTTTGCCGCCCGTGAACGCTACCAAGGCGGATCCGACGCTTGGGGGTTCGAACGGCACGCTGAGCGCGGCGCAGGAATCCACAGCGATGCCGATGCCGGGGCAGAACAATGATCACTCGACACCGCTCCGCCCGGCCAAGCGCGCCAGCTCGCCGTAGCGCCCGCCGACAGCACATCTTTTTCGGAAGCCCTCACCATGTCTCGCACCCACGTCCACATGCCACATCATCCGAATAACGACGTGCCCGAAGCGTTCGAGCCGGGCGCGTTGCCCGTCGAGCCCGACGAGGGGCCGGTTCCCGCCCTCATCCCGGACGACCCCAAGCACGAGCGCGGCATCGACCCCGGTGGCACGAAAGCGCCTGGGTCAGCTGCTGGTTTGGCGCTGCCTCACGAACGCGACGAATCGACCGACGCCTCTGCCGGGGCGCCCGACCCCGTCATGGCACAGGCCAGGCGCGACATCGACGCCGGCATGGTCGACACCGATATGCGTGCGACCCCCGGCCTGGGCGCGAAGCGCCGTGCCCGTCTGGTCCCCGGCCCTGGCGGCAAGCCGGCCCGACGCGCTGGCCGCAGCCCTGAAGACAGCAACGCCTGACCACCCTCACACAGGAAGTTAGCCATGAAGAACAAGTCGTCACCGCCCACACCCGCCAAGACTTCTGGCAAGCCCCAACCTACGCCGGCGCGTCGCACAGGCCGTGGCGCCGATGCCGGCAAGTCGTCGGCGGCATCCGATGCCGTGATGGCACAGGCCAACGGCACGCAGGCGCTGGTGGCTTCGATGCCGCACAACGCGAACAAGTCACTCGACTTCGGGCGCGACAACGCATTGGACCCGCCGGTCGGTCTGACCGCCGAGCCTGCCTCTGCCACGGTATCGGCCAGCACCTTGAGCGAAGCCAACGTCACCGCGAAGACCGGCGACCCAGCGCCGCCTGGCAGCCACGCCACCGACGGCCGGCTGGCGCAGGCCCGCGTCGATGGTTCGAAGCAGGTGCTGACCACCAACCAGGGTGTGGCGATTGCCGACAACCAGAACTCGTTGAAAGCCGGGCTGCGCGGGCCCACTTTGCTGGAAGACTTCATCCTGCGCGAGAAGATCACGCACTTCGACCACGAGCGCATTCCCGAACGCATCGTGCACGCACGCGGCTCGGCCGCGCACGGCTACTTCGAAGCCTATGAAGCACTCACCGATCTGACCTGCGCTGCGCCGTTTGCCGAGGCCGGCAAGATGACGCCGGTATTCGTGCGCTTTTCCACCGTGGCCGGCGAACGCGGCTCTGTCGACACGGCGCGCGACGTGCGCGGCTTCGCCGTCAAGTTCTACACCGACCAAGGCACCTGGGACCTGGTCGGCAACAACATCCCCGTCTTCTTCATCCAGGACGCGATGAAGTTCCCCGACCTCATTCACGCCGTCAAGCCCGAGCCGCACAACGCGATGCCGCAGGCGGCGTCGGCGCACGACACGTTCTGGGACTTTGTCTCGCTGTCGCCGGAGACCACGCACACGCTGATGTGGGTGATGTCCGACCGCGCCATTCCGCGCAGCTTTCGCATGATGCAGGGTTTCGGCGTTCACACCTTCCGACTCGTCACCGCCGCAGGCGCCTCGCAGTTCGTGAAGTTTCACTGGAAGCCCAAGCTCGGCACCCATTCGCTGGTGTGGGACGAGGCGGTGAAGATCGCTGGTGCCGATGCCGACTTTCACCGCCGCGATCTGTGGGAAGCGATCGAGTCGGGTGAGTACCCGGAGTGGGAGCTCGGCCTGCAACTGTTCAGCGAAGAAGAAGCCGAGGCTTTCAGCTTCGATGTGCTCGACGCCACCAAACTCATTCCGGAAGAACTGGTGCCGGTGCGGCCTGTTGGGCGCATGGTGCTGAACCGCAATCCCGACAATTTCTTCGCAGAGACTGAGCAAGTGGCGTTCTGCACCGCGCACGTGGTGCCCGGCATCGACTTCAGCAATGACCCGCTGCTGGCCGGCCGCCACCACTCGTACATCGACACGCAGATCACACGCCTGGGCGGCGCCAATTTTCATGAGCTGCCCATCAATGCGTCGCTGGCCCCGGTGTCGAACAACCAGCGCGACGGCATCCATCGGCAGGCCGTGCACCGCGGGCGCGTGGCTTACGAGCCGAACTCGCTGGGTGGCGGGTGCCCATTTCAGGCCGGGGCCAAGGGTTACGTGTCATTCCCCCAGCCGATCGATGGCGAAAAGCTGCGCGGCAAGCCGGAGAAGTTTGCCGAGCATTACGCGCAAGCCACCTTGTTCTATGACAGCCAGACCGAGGTGGAGCAGGCGCACATTGCCGGCGGTTTCCGCTTCGAGTTGAGCAAACTGACGGTGCCCGCGATCCGCGAACGCATGCTGGCATCGCTGGTCAACGTGTCGCCGCAACTGGCCGCGGAAGTGGCCGACGGCCTGGGCATGCCGGTACCCGCCGCGTTACCGCGTGCGCTGGAGGCACCGTCCAACCCCGAGGTAACCGTTTCAGCCGCGCTGTCGCTGACGGCCTTGCCTGGCGACGGTGGCATTCGAACGCGCAAGGTGGCATTGCTGGCCGCGCATGGGGTGGACGGTGCGTCATTGCTTGCGGTGCAGGCAGCGTTGCAGGCCGCAGGCGCGGTCCCCGTGGTTGTCGCGCCGCGCCTGGGCGCCATAGAGACGGCCGACGGCGAGGCCGTCGAGGCCACGGCGAGCTTCGAAAACTCGCCACCCGTGCTGTTTGATGCCGTGCTGTTGCCCGACGGCGAGGTGGGCGTGAAGTCGCTGCTTCGCCATGCACCGGCGGTCGACTTCGTGGCCCAGCAGTTTCGCCACGGCAAGACACTGCTCGCCCTGGGCGCGTCGAAAGCCTTGCTCGACCGTGCTGGCGCCGAGGCGTTTCTAGCCTCCGGCGATGCCGACCCCGGTGTGCTGCTGGCCGAAGCCGATGAAGCCGAGGCGTCCCACGCGGCGTTCATCGCGGCCATCGGCAAGCACCGACACCCGGCACGCGAAACCGATCCACCGCAGGTCTGAGCCGAGGCCCGCAGCGCCACGCTTGGTCGCCAAGCGCTGGCGCGCGACCGGCGCGTCTTTCGGCTGGCTTGGCGTACTGACTGCTTGTCGTCACCGTATGCCTCGAACTGCGTGTTCTGCCGACAGATCATTGTTCTTGCGTCACTACGATTCATTCCATGCACAAGGCACGAGCCGTCGGTCTGTCCACGCTCGACTCGCCTTGACTGCACCTGCCGATCCCCAACCTATCCAAGGACGCCCCATGACCGCCTCCAAGACTGCCGCCTCCGACAAAGCCACGGCCGCGCCGAAGGACGCCATCGCCCTGCTCAAGGCCGACCACGCTGCCGTGAGCAAGATGTTTGACGAGTATGAGAAGGCCCGTTCGAATACCAACAAAAAGGAACTAGTTGCCGAGATCTGCGTGGCACTCACGGTGCACGCAAAGATCGAGGAAGAGATCTTCTACCCTGCCGTGAAGGTCGCGTTGAAGGACAAGTTGCTGGTGCCCGAGGCCACTGTCGAACACGCGAGCGTGAAGGACCTGATCGCACAAATCGAGGGCGTCGAGCCCGACGGCGAGACTTACGACGCCAAGGTCAAGGTGCTGTCGGAGTATGTGGAGCACCATGTCAAGGAGGAGCAGAACGAGATGTTCCCGAAGGTCAAGTCTTCTTCGCTGGACATCGTCGAGCTGGGTGCACGCATGGCCGCCCGCAAAGATGAACTGCTGGCCCAGGTGGCCTGAATCTAACCGGAGTCATCATGAGCGAAACCATCGATCGCCTTGCAGACATTGCGGAGCCCGCGGTGCAACAATTGGGCGAGAGCGTGTCGGCCGCCGAAGGCGCGCTGCATGCCAAGAGCGTACAGCGGCGCGACATCGGGGACCAATGGGCCGAAGGCGTACGCACGACGGTACGTGGCAACCCGCTGGTTTTTGTCGCTGCCGCGCTCGCGCTGGGTGCCGTGATCGCCCGCATCACTCGCTGAACATTCGAAGGACCCCTCGGCGTCATGCCGCCCGTTCTCGAAGAACCGCATCGACACCGCGCTGCGCTACCGGTTCTTGCGCGCGAAATTCAACAGCCTGCCAAGGGTTGAACTGCGATGAGCCGCGCAGCACTGCATGTGGTGATCATCGGCGGCGGCTTTGCCGGACTGTGGTGCACACGCGCGCTTGCTTCGGCGCCGGTTCGCATCACGCTGGTGGACAAGGCCAACCACCACCTGTTCCAGCCGCTGCTGTACCAGGTGGCCACGGCGGGCCTCTCCGCGCCGGACATCGCCGCACCGCTGCGGCACATCCTGCGCCGCCAGCGCAATGTGCAGGTGCTGATGGCTGAAGTGACTGGCATCGACGTCGATGGGAAAACGGTGCGGCTGGGTGGCCCGGTGGCACCGCAGACCCTGCACTATGACCACCTGCTGGTGGCCAGCGGCGCCACCCACGCCTACTTTGGTCACGACGAATGGGCCGCGCACGCGCCGGGCCTGAAGACGCTGGACGATGCGCTGGCCATTCGCCGCCGCCTGCTTGTGGCTTTCGAGCAGGCCGAAGCCGCTACCAGCGATGAAGAACGCCGGGTCTGGCTGCACTTTGCGATCGTGGGCGGCGGGCCCACGGGCGTGGAACTGGCCGGCACGCTGGCCGAAATTGCGCGCCACACGTTGCGCCAGGAGTTCCGCCGGTTCGACCCGCGGCAGGCTTCGGTGCGGCTGATTGAAGCCGGCGCGGCGCTGCTGGCCAGCTTCCCGCCGGCCTTGCAACAGCGCACAAAGACCCACCTCGAGTCAATGGGTGTGGAGGTCTGCTGCGGCACGCCTGTGACCGGCATCACGGACCAGGGCTACCGTCTGGGAGACAGCTTCGTACCCTGTCGAACGGTGCTGTGGGCAGCGGGTGTGGCCGCCTCCCCGCTGGGAGCGATGCTGGGCGCGCCGCTGGACCGTGCGGGCCGTGTGGAGGTCAACCCCGACCTCACGCTGCCCGGCCACCCGGAGGTGTTTGTCGCTGGCGACCTGGCCGCCTTATCGCGGCCCGACGGCCGCCCCGTGCCCGGCGTGGCCCCGGCGGCCAAGCAGATGGGCACGCAAGTGGCCCGTAACCTGCGCGCACGTCTGGCTGGCGGCAGCCTCCAGCCCTTTGTGTACGCGGACTACGGCAACCTGGCCACCATCGGCCGCATGGCGGCGGTGGTGGACCTGCGCGGCTTCCAGTTCTCGGGCCTGCTGGCCTGGTGGTTCTGGCTGGCCGCGCACGTGTTCTTCCTGATCGGCTTTCGCAACCGCGTCAGCGTGCTGCTTAACTGGGCGCTGGCCTACTGGACCTACCAGCGCGGCGCGCGCATCGTGCTGGGTCAGGACCGGTCCGCGGAGAGCCCGCCATGACCACGAACGCCGCCGTGCAGTTGCAACACGATGGACAGTTACGCCGCGCCACGACTATAGACGAGTACACCGTCAATTTGCCCGCCGGATGGGCGGGATGCCGTGTTCTGCCGTGAGACGTCCCGCATAGACAAAGCCCCTGATTTCTTCACCAAAATCAGGGGCTTACGGAGCATCAAGAGGCGCGGCGAGACGGCCTCACATGTTCGATCATCACTTCCCAATCGGCCGCCAAGCCGCATGAACACTCGATGTGCGTTGACACGCCCTTGGCAGATGGCCCTGTTCATGGCCCCAAACCGTTGGCCGCGCCCGCAGCCGCCTCTTGTCCAGCAAAGACTTGCTCAGATGGTACGAGACCGGGCATTTCAAAGTTCTCCATCGAGGCCTGTCCATCGCTCGCATCAGGGCCCACTCGATAGCCCATCGCGCGATAGCCACGCTGGCGCTTTTCCCACATCCGCAGCAGCGCCGGGTGGCCGGTGTCGACGAAGTCGATGATCCGCACATCGGCTTTGCTGGCGTGTTCCCGGTGCAGGCGGCCTGCGTACTGCTGCAAGGTGCCCTTCCAGGAAACCGGCATGGCCAGCACCAAGGTGTCCAGCGGCGGGTGGTCGAATCCTTCACCGACCAGTTTTCCGGTGGCCATCAGGATGCGCGGCGCCGCGGGTGGTAGCGTCTCCAACTCGGTGAGGAGCGCGGCACGCTGCTTCTTCGACATTCGCCCGTGCAACACGAACGGCGCCGGTGCCTGTGCGATCAGGGCCTGGCGGATAGCCTCGAGGTGTTCGGTGCGCTCGGTCAGGACCAGCACTTTGCGGCCCTGCTCGAACGCCGCTGCTGCTTCCGCGGCGATGGCTTCGGTGCGGGCCAGGTCGTTGGCAAGGTGCCGGAACACGTCTTGAATGCCCGCCGTGGTCGGCAGGTCGATGCGGACAAACCGTGATCGCGGCACGACCTCCAGGTCGTGCGGTGCACCGACCGGCCTGGCTGCGGTGTGGCGGATCGGCCCGCACTGCATGAAGATGATGGGCTGCTGGCCATCGCGGCGGATCGGCGTGGCGGTCAAGCCTAGAACGAACTTGGCCTTGGTCCGCTTGAGGATGGCGTCGAACGATGCGGCACCCACGTGGTGGCATTCGTCCACCACGATCTGCCCGTAGTTCTCGACCAGCGCGTTGACATCGCCCTGGCGCGACAGCGACTGCATCACGGCGATGTCGATCATGCCGGTCGGCTTGGCCTTGCCGCCGCCAATGGTGCCGACCACGCCTTTGCCAACGCCAAGGAAGGCCTGCAGGCGTTCCTGCCATTGCTTCAACAACTCGGTGCGGTGGACCAGCACCAAGGTGTTCACGCCGCGCCTGGCGATGATCGCCGCCGCCGTCACCGTCTTTCCGAACGCGGTCGGCGCGCACAGCACGCCGGCATCGTGTTCCAGCATGGCCGCCACGGCCTGCTCCTGGTCAGGCCGCAGAGCGCCGACGAAGTCGGCTTGGATGGGCTGGCCGGCGAACCTCTCGTCCTGCAGGTCGCATCGGATGCCGTTGTCTTTCAGCAAGGCAAGTGCTGCGTCCAAGCAACCGCGCGGCAACGCGATGTGCTGCGGGTAGTTCTCGGCGTTGCCGATGATGCGGGGTTTGTCCCACGCCGACATGCGCATGGCCTGGGCTTTGTAGAACTCTGGGTTCTGGAAGGCCGCCAGGCGGATCAGCCGATTGGCCAGCGCCTGGGGCAGCACGCTCTTCTCGAAGTAGATCAGGTTGGCGAGCGTCACGGTAAAAGCCTGGGGCATGGTGCCAGCGAGCTTGGTGGACGTGCTGGACTGGCGCTTCCAAGGCGTGGCCAGATCCTCGTCGTCGATGAACGTCACGTCCAGCGGGTGAACGCCGCCGGTGGCGCGAAGGATGGTCGGCTCGATGTCATGCGGGGCCATGGGCTGGATCGCGGCGAGATAGGCCCACTGGTCGCCGTGCGGCCGCAGCGCGGCGTCCACAAACACGCTGCAACCGCTCTCGCGTGGATGCTTCTGCAGAGGCAGCGCGATCAGGTTGCCGAACCCTCCTTTGGGCATCGTGTCCTGGTTGGGAAACAAGCGGTCGTAGGACGCCAGCCTGAGCTGCCGGGTGCGCGCGCAGGTGTGGCTGATGATGGCGGTGCCCAGGCGCCGGGCATCGCGAGCCGACACGCGGCCAACCAAAAACACCCAGGCATGAGCGCCCTGGCCCGAGCGCGAAATTTCCAGCGCCGCCGGCACGCAAAGCTCGTTGCAGGACTGGATGAACGCCTGGGCGTCCTGCTGCCAATCCGCCTCGTCGAAATCGACTGCCAAGAAGTGGCAGGTGTCGTCCTCTAGCAGCGGATAGACGCCGACCGTTTGCTTGCCGGCCAGGTGGTCGTAGATCACCGAATCCGACAGCGGAACCAGCAGCCGGTGGCTGCAGTCGCCGCATTTGATGCGCGGCTTCTCGCAGACACCGGCCCGCCACTCGTTGGCGCAAGCCGGCGCGTAGCCCGACTTGCCCGAGGTCTTGCCCTCCCAGCGAACCGGATAGACATCGGTGCGGCCCCGGAACAGCCGTCGAAACAATGCCACCTTCTCGGCTGTGGACAGGCTGTGCCCTGGAGGCGCTGGCGCCGGCTCCGGCACGGATGCGGTCAGCGCGGGTTGTGACGCCGCTGCCGGCGTTGCGCGCCACGCGATGCCATGCGACTCCAGCAGCACGGCCAGCCGCACGTTCTCTGCCTGCAGCGCGGCGAAGGCCTCGCGTTCAGTCATCGGCCCCATGCTCGGTGAGCAACGCATCCATGTCTTCACCCACGCCGTAGCCAATGTCGTGGCTGCGGTCTCGAACCATATGCAGGCGCGTCCAAAGTGCCGGGCGCTGCGTCTCCGGCAAGGTGGCGACTGCCTTCAACGCCTGCTCGAACATTCGTACCAGCGCGGACAAGTAGGCTTCGTCGTCGAGGCCGACATCGCAGCTGAATCCCGAGGCCCGCTCGCAATAGAAGACCATCAACTCCGCCAGCCCGTCCGCCGTGCCCGATGCCTTCTTGTAGTCCGTGATGGCCTTCTTGGCTTTGACCACCGAGGTGTCCTGGTTCTTGAACACATCAGGCCGCAGCCAGCGGTCTATGGCGGCCTTGTAGGGCTCGAGCACGTCTTCGCCCAGGTGCAAGCGTGCGTGGAGAAACGCCTGGTTGTCCTTGCTGGCGGCATAGAGGTCTTGGACCAAGCCGAGCAGGCTGGTGTGGTCAAGGTCAGCGAGCCTCGCCTTGACGCTGATCCAGGAGGGGGCGGCCTTCTTCGTTGGCATGAGGCGCGTGCTGGGTGGGGCGGTTCAGGTCGACGTGGCTGAGGATGCAGCGAACACACGTTCCAACGTGGCAGGCAAGCCGAGTTCCTTCGCTTCGACGACGGCCAGAGGAAAGTCGCGCCGGTAGTACAGCAGGTAGTCAGCGCGGCGTTGCTTGCCTCGGCGCACCTTGCCGCCCGCCACGATGATCCGGCCGTTGGTGAAGCTGTGTTGCTCGCCAATGACGGATTCGGCCGCACCCCAACCGGCCTCGACCAGCCTGGGTGTCACGAATTCGCGGCAAGTGTCAGCTTCGGTCATGGCGTTGTCTCGCGCTCAGGGTGTCCTGCTGCTGTCGCTCGACTTACGTCAAGAGCCTTGGGTACTTGGTGCGCAGCTGTGCGACCACATCGGCGGTGAGCCTCCACGCATCTCCGCGAAGCCGCGCAATGAGGGTTGACCACACGTCGTTGAACGCATCGATCGCCACGGTTTCGTCAAAGCGCACCCCCACCGGCAGCAGCGGCTCGATGTCTTCCGTGAGGCTGCGGGTGAGCTTCTTGAGCATTCGCTCTTCAGCTTCCGCTCGGCTGATCGGATGGTCTTCCAGCGCCAGGTAGTGGTTCAGGCATGTCACGACCTTGTCTCGGTCGAGGCCGAGCTGCGTGAGGCCGTGATGCAGGTCGAAGAGGTCACGGTTCTTGCGCCTTTGCAGCAGGGCGCGCAGTTTGGTGCCGAAGAGTTCTTCGGGCTCGAAAGAAACGATCTCGGTGCGCGCCGAGTACCAGTCGCTGGCGACCTCGAAGGGGTATCGCCGGTAGCCGAACAGCACCTCGTGCTCGCGGGTGTTGATCTCGACCTTCAACTTCAATGCGGTCTGCGGCGCCGACTCGGGGGCGAAGCGGAAGACGAGGTGCATCGAATGCCCGGCTTGCTCGCGGTTGCACTTGCCCAGCCATGCGAGCGCGTCGCGGATGGCATCCACCGTGGCGCCGATGGGCTCTGCCTGGGTCTGCACCAGGTCGATGTCTTCTGAATACCGCAGCGGCTGCTTAAACAGCAGCTTGTGGATGGCCGTGCCGCCGCGGAAGGCGATCTTTCCGGCGAGTGCTGGCGCATTGAACAAGTCGCAGAGCGCGCGGCAGATGATCAGGTCCTGTTCAACCTGCGCCGAATTCGGCCACGGGGCGTGCTCCCGCCAGGCTTGGATGTAGGCCTGGGGGATCAAGCGTCCACCTCGACGACTTCATTGATCAGCAGTTTCCAGGTGGCATCGCGCTCCGGAACCTCCGCTAGTGCGGCCACGATCGGCTTGACGCCGGGGTCAAGGGGCGCGAAGTGCTTAGCGGTTTCAGCGTAGACGCGCAACGCCCGAGCCTGCTTGGTGTGGCCCGCCTGTTCGAGCAGGTAGCCCAGGCGGCGTACCGCAGCGCCTTCGTAGTGCGCTGCGGCCCTTGCCAGCCGGCGTGCATCAGCTTGCGCGCCAAGGTCTTTGGCGATCTGTGCCACGCTGCCAAGGCCACCCGCCCGATGCATGTAGCGCACGCAGTCGAGCAAGGTCAGCTCGACGCCTGCCACGACGGCGAAGCCTGCTGGCGTCTTGATGGTCCCGACGAGCGAGGCTTCGTTGCACGCGGAAAAGGTCGCCGGCTCTTGGTAGATGAACTGCAGGCGATGCGCGCCGAGCGTCAGATCGCGCAGCTGGCGGGGCGCCACCACCTGGAAGATCATGGCCGCCTGATGTGACGACCCGTGGTGGGCTGCAGCGCGTAGCAGCGACACCCTGTAGCCCAGGCCCTGATGCTTCATCAGCGGGTCGATCCACTCGGCCGGGTCGGCGGCACCTGCCGCCCTGTGTTCAGGCCTCACGATGAGGTAGAAGCCGTGCCTTGGACTGGCCAGCTTGCCCTTGGCGACGGCACGCGTCAGTGCCGGTGACAGGGTACTCAGGGCGATGCCAGACGCGACCGCTTCATCGCGACTGAACCAGCCCCGGCCTGCCGCAAGGCGGTCGTCGATGAAGGTGTCCAGGGCAGCCATGCCGAAGCATATGCGAATTCAGAGTCAATGTGATCTGTTTTGCATACGAAAGCGTGGCGAACATGGGCCCACATGCAAGAACTGCGGTCGATTCCCGCGCGGAACTTGCGAGCGCCCGCATCTACATTGGATCGGGCCGACCGCCGATGACATTGATCGAAAACTCATCGCTCGACTGCGGCGTGATCGCATCTACGCTTGCGCAAACGCCGGCTCGACGACTCGCATGAACCGCCTCGCATCCACAACCCGAAGCGCTGGCGAACCGGCTCGCCTGTTCGCGCGCTTGCCTGCGGTGATTCAGGCTACCGGCCTCGGCCGCTCGACCATCTACCGGCTGGTCGCCAACGGCGCCTTCCCGCGTCCGGTGCACCTGGGACCGCGCGCGATCGCCTGGCGCTGGTCCGACCTCGAACAGTGGAGCGCCACGCGCGCCGCAGACCATCACTGACCGCGCGAACTGGCTAAGCGCCGGTGCGTTGGTCACCGCGACGAAGATAGGCCTTGGCCGCGCGCTTCAGGCGCGCGTTCGGCTCAGGCGGTTGCAGCAAGGCTTGCACGAAGGCCAGCTGCTCTTCACGCGACAGCCGGATCGACTCGTGCTCGGCGATCACCCGGCGGGCTGCGTCCTGTGCGCTGGTGACGACGAACTCGCTCAGCGTGCGGCCAGACAGCACCGCCGAGTGCTGGAGCAGGCTCTTCTGCGCCGCGGGCACGCGGGCTTCGAGCCGGGCGCCGCGGGTGGTGTCGGGAGTGTCTTGGCTGGCCATGGTCGTCTCCTTGCTGGGAAGGTACGGCAGTTGTTCTTACCAGGCAAGACTGCACTGCCCCGATCAGTGCGTACGCGAAATCAAGCGTCTGGAGTATCTCTGCGCATATGCAGCGTCCACGAGACCGTCAGCCTTCGCGCGGCGGGCCGGGTCACGGGCGGGCGCAGCCCGGCGCCAGCGCACCCTTGACGCGGCGCGCTGCGCGCCGACACTCAGCGGCAGGGCTGGCGGCTCTTGAGCGGCCAGCCCCCGAGCCCGTCCGGCGGCGAGGACACCCGCTCGTCCGACAGACCTACCGTTCCATTTCCGGTCCCGTCCGCGTCGGCGTCACCCTGGTGCCTGGTGAACGCGTCATACCCGGAAACTCCCTCTGCGCAGTCGACCGTGCCATGACGGCGCGCACCACCGGCATCTCGCTAACGTAGCGCACGATTGCGCTGCTGAGGTCGCGGTCCGAGGGTTCCGGCGAAGCCGCCAGCGCTTGGGCGATCCGAGCCCAGGCCTCGCCGGCGCGTCGGTGGCTCGGCGACATGTGCGGTGGTTTCTGCTTGTCGCCGGCCGCCATGCCCCTGCCTGTCAGCTTCTTTCGCGACCACACCCTTTCATCGCGATGCCGCGAGCCCCGAACCGCCTGCGACGACGCCTCGGCCTCGATGCCCCAACCGCGCAGCCGTTCAGCAAAGACTTCACGCCACCGGCGCAAATCTTCCTTGCGAGGATTCAGGCGCGACCCGTCACGCCCCTCCGCGCGCACGCTGATGTGCACATGCGGATTGGCCTGGTGCGTGTGCAGGACCATCACATAGCGGTGGTTCGCCAGCTCGGCCTTCGCAAACTCCCGCGCGGCCTGCCGCAGCACACGGGCATCGGTGCCGGCCGGCATGGACAGCATGATGTTGAAGGCCTCGCGCCGGTCGCTGACCTCCGGGATGCGCGTGCCGCCGAACCGCCATTGATCGGCAATCGCGCGCAAGGCCTCCCTGCCCTCGCGCACGGCACCACGGTCGTCCTCGATCGGAAGTCGACCCGACTTCGCGATGTAGCGCAAGTGGGCTGCGATGGCACCCATGCCACGCCCGCCGCCAGTAACCTTGACCATCACTTGAGGCGCGCGGCGCTGAACCGTCGCGCGGATGCGCTGCCTCAAGACCTGGGCGCGCTGCCGAACGGCTGCCTCCGTCAGCACCGGCGTGCGCGACGCCTTCATGCAGTTCGACGGGTAGAACAGCCGGTCGCCCCATTGCACGAGCAGGCCGTCGATGGTGTTGGGCATGGCAGCTCTCCCTCACAGGCGGTCGATCAGCGCCGAGGCCCGATCTAGGTGGCGGCGGATCTCGGCGTCGGCCGTTTCGAGGCGATCCCGGTAGGGCCTTGCCTGCTCCACCTTCGATTGGCGAAGCAAGGTGACGAGCGCCACGAGATCGGTGGACAGCGTGGCCATCCGGTCGTTGGACGCGAGCAGTGCCGCGCGATCGGCCTGGCGCTCGGCGAGGGGCTGGGGCAGGCGGCTGCCGTCCACGAGCCGCGCCACGTACTCGCCGTAGGACAGGCCGAGAGCGCCCGCGTTCAACATCAGCGCGTCGGCGTGGGCTTGGGGAAGTCGCAGCGTCAGCTTGGCGGTCTCTTGGGCCGGGGCCTGGCCCGGGGTCTGACCGTCAGACCCCCTCTACATCGGC
>JBPPMF010000157.1:0-6752 GCA_051305915.1 Thiobacillus sp.
GTCACGGACAACCCCTATCCGGCTCGAATTCTCAACCTGAGCTTGGGGGCGCCGGGATCGTGCGGTGTCACCTGGCAGAACGCGATCAATGCCGTCAATGCGCGGGGAGCGGTGGTCATCGTCGCCGCAGGCAACGAGGGCCAGGATTTGTCGGTCACGCCCTCGGCGCCGGCGGTGTGCAATGGAGTGCTTGCCGTCGCCGCCAGCACCCGCAGCGGGCAGCGGGCCAGCTACAGCAACTACGGAAGCGCCGTGGCCATCAGCGCTCCGGGCGGCGCGACGAGCAATGACGCCATCCTTTCCACCCTCGACGGGGGGCTGACTGTTCCGCTTGAGGACAGCAGGATTGGTCTACGGATCGGCACCAGCATGGCCACCGCCCACGTGGCCGGGGTGGCATCGCTCCTGCTCAGCCACAACCCTGCACTTACCCGGGAACAAGTGGTCGCAGCCTTGACCGGGGCCGCGAGCGTCACCGCTTTTCCGTCCAGTTCAAATTGCGCGCCAGGCAGCTGCGGTGCCGGCATCCTCAACGCCCGCCTGGCGCTGGATTCCCTGGAGGGCGTCGTTGAACCTCCGCCCGCGCAGTCATCCTCGGGCGGAGGCGGTGCCCCCGATGGCTGGCTGCTCGCGGGGCTGATCGGTTACGCCGCCCTGCGGCGGATGAGGATGAGGACGCCGCCCCAGACAGCGCCCGCCAGCGCACCGTAGAAATGGGCAGCGACGACCACCGTGCCGCCGATCAGGCGTGCGGTGTCCGCCTCGCCACCAGCGAACTGTTCCCAGATGAGCTTCGCAGCGAGCCCGATCAAAACCAGGACGGTGAGGGCGCTCGGCTGACGGGACATTCGGACCAGCAAGGCGGCGGCCAGCAGGCCGTGGAGAATGCCCGAAAAGCCGGCATACCAGTCGAGGTCGGGCGATAAGCACAGCAGGCCCAGGCTCACGCCCGCGACGCAGGCCAGGATCGCCCCCATCCATTGCCAGGCTTGCAGGTCCCGGCCAAAAAGTGCCCAAACGATGCCGAGCCCGGTCAGGTTCATCAGCATATGTGTCCAGCCTAGATGCACCAGTTGCCCGCTGGCGAGGCGCCAGGGTTCGGCCAGGGCGAGTGCGCGCTCCAGGCGCCAGGTTTCGGACCCGCCGGTGGCCTGGAGCAGGGTGGCGATCGTCGCGATGGCAATAGGGATCGCCCAGTGGGCGAGGGCCGCGTAATGTCTCAAGTCCCTCATCGGGGGTGCCGGGTAAAATGTCGAGAATCATCACCGATTTCGAGTCTCTGGAAAAATCGGCCTCGTTTTAGCGCTCGGGTAGAACGCTTTAATTTATTCTGTGTCCTCTGCAACAGCCTTGGCTGGCCATTGCAGTGAGGGGGTCGACAGAATCTGCAAGGACCCATGAAACAAACCGTCGGAGACAATCCATGAACGATAGCAAAGTCAAAACACCGCCAGCGCGCTGGCCACGCTGGTCCAGGCTACTGGTCACCCTGCTGATTATCGGTGCCGTCGGCAGCCTGATCTGGAGCCAGTTGCCGCGCGGCGCGTACCCCACCGATCTGTCGCGGGTCGGTGCAGGCCAGCCTGCGCTGGTGCTGGCCTATGACATGAATTTCGCCAGCGGCATGGAGGTGATGGAATTGATGAACGCCATCCGCGCCGACTATGCCGGCGAGGTCGATTTTCTGGTGGCGCACCTCGGCATGCCGGACGGGCAGGCGTTTGCCAGTCGGCATCGGGCCGGGGACGGCACCGTGTTGCTGTTCAGCGCCGATGGTCAACGTATCCAGTCACTGCGACAGCCACAAACTACCGACGAACTGCGTCAGGCCCTGGACGCGGCATTCGGCCCAAGGTCCTAGGATCCCGCCAACCCCAACCTGGTTTACCAACCCGGCACGCGCCAGTCGCTGTCTTATTTCATTTCAGCACTTGCACCAGTACCCGGCGGTTCTGGCTACGCGCTTCGAACGCGGAGGTCGTTGCTACGGGTTTCGCGTCGCCGTAGGAAATGGTCGACATGCGGTCGAGCGGGATGCCGCCGGTTTCATGCAGATAGCGGCGCACCGACTCGGCCCGCTCCAGCGCGATACGCCGGTTCTGGCTGTCGAGGCTCAGGTTGTCCGTGTAGCCGATGATTTCAACGAACACATGCGGCAGCTTGGGGCGCACGTCGGCGATCAGCTTGTCGAGGGCGGCACGGCCCTGCGCGGTCAGTTCGGGTTGCTCATAGCCATAGAGCACCATGCTGTCGCTCAGCAACAGCGAGTCGACGACCTTGCCGCTGACCAGCCGGCTGTCGCGCGCGATTTTCACGGCGTCGCTGGCGGTTTCGCGAGCCTGGGCGGTTTCCGCACGCAGTGCTTCCACTTCGCGGATCAAATGGGTGTTGGCGGCCGCATCCCGATCCAGTTGGCTGCCGACCTTGGCGGTCAGTGTGCCAAGCGCGGACTGCGTGGCAGCGGTCTCGGCGCGCAACGCACCGACGTCGCTGGCCAATGCGGTGCTCGCGGCATCGTCGCGATCCAGGCGGCTGGCAATCAGCGCCTGTTCCGATTCCAGCTTGGCAAGACGGGATTCCAGGCCTTGCTGTGCGCTGGCGAGGCGCTCGTGCGCCAGCTTCATGGCGTCGAACTGGTTGCTGGCAGCGCTCGTTTGGGCGTCCAGCGTTTGTTGCGAGGCGCAGCCCATCAGGGCAACGGGCAGGAGTAGGGCGAGTGCGGTGTGTGTGCGCATAAAACCTCCGGAAAAAAACTTCATGTTAACTCTAGATGATGGCGCACCAATATGCAGCACCTCACGCCTGCGGTGTGCGTTAGGAGGGCAAGTGGCTTTTTGAAGGTGTCGGTCGGGTTGGTTAAGTGATTGAATAAACATCACTAATGTGATTTGGCATAAGCCGTGCTTGGCTTGTGCCAAGGAGTTTCACATGTCTGCTGTCCCATCTATCTGTTGTTACTGCGGCACCGGTTGCGGGGTGTTGATCGAGGCCGACGCCGGCAAGATCACCGGCGTGCGCGGCGATCCCGCGCATCCGGCCAACCGCGGCAAGCTGTGCACCAAGGGTGCGGCGCTGGCGCTGTCGGCGCAGGCGTCAGGGCGCGCGCTGGTTCCCGAACTACGTGCCGACCGTGCATTGCCGCGTCAGCAGGTGAGCTGGGATGCGGCGCTCGATCATGTCGCCGAAAAATTCAATTCCGTCATCCGTGAACACGGCCCCGATGCAGTGGCCTTCTACATTTCCGGCCAGCTCACCACCGAGGCGTACTACGTCTTCAACAAACTGGCCAAGGGGCTGATCGGCACCAACAACGTCGACACCAATTCGCGCCTGTGCATGTCGTCGGCGGTGGCGGGCTACAAGGCAACGCTGGGCGCCGATTCGCCGCCCGGCTGCTATGACGACATCGACCACGCCGGCACGATTTTCATCGCCGGTTCGAACACGGCGTATGCGCACCCGATCCTGTTCCGCCGCATCGAGGCGGCGCGCAAGGCCAACCCCGAGCTCAAGCTGATCGTGGTCGACCCGCGCCGCACCGACACCGCCGACGAGGCCGACCTGCATCTGGCCATCCTGCCCGGCACCGACGTGGCGCTGTATCACGCCATGCTGAACGTGATGATGTGGGAGGAGTTGATCGACCGCGACGGCATTGCCGCGCATACCGAAGGCTGGGAAGCGCTGCGCGAGCTGGTGCGCGACTACACGCCGGAGAAGGTCGCGTCGATCTGCGGCGTGGCGGCGGCCGACATCGTGCAGGCAGCGCGCTGGTTTGCTGCCGGGCCGACCTTGTCGCTGTATTGCCAGGGTCTCAATCAGTCGAGCTGCGGCGTCGACAAGAACGCCGCGCTGATCAACCTGCATCTCGCCAGCGGGCAGATCGGCAAGCCCGGCGCCGCGCCGTTGTCGCTCACCGGCCAGCCCAACGCGATGGGCGGACGCGAGGTGGGTGGGTTGGCGAATCTGCTGTCGGCGCACCGCGATATGGACAACCCCGTACATCGCGCCGAAGTCGCGCGCTTGTGGGGGGTGGACGCGGTGCCGGCGACGCCGGGCAAGACTGCGGTGGAGCTATTCGAAGCGGTGCGGCGCGGCGAAATCAAGGCGATCTGGATCGCCTGCACCAACCCCGCGCAGTCGCTGCCGGATCAGGCGCGGGTGCACGAAGCCTTGCAAACCGCCGAATGCGTGGTGCTGCAGGAAGCCTTCACCGACACCGAAACCGCGCCGTTCGCCGATGTGCTGCTGCCGGCGTCTACCTGGGGCGAAACCGACGGCACCATGACCAATTCCGAGCGCTGCATTTCGCGCGTGCGGGCCGCCGTGCCGCCGCCGGGCGAGGCGCGTGCCGACTGGGCCATCGTGTGCGATTTCGCCCGCCGTCTCGATCCCGAGAAAGCGGCGCGGCTGTTCCCCTACGCCAGCGCCGAAACCGTATTCGACGAACACCGCGAGACCACGCGCGGGCGCGATCTCGACATCACCGGCCTGAGCTATGCGCTGCTCGATGCCGAGCCGCAGCAATGGCCGTTTCCCGCAGGCGCGGCGTCGGGGCAAGCCCGCTTGTATGCGGACGGCGTCTATCCGACCGCCAGCGGCCGCGCGCACTTTCACGCCGCGCCCTATCGCCCGGTGGCCGAAGCCATCGACGCGCGTTTTCCGCTGCATCTCAACACCGGACGCCTGCGCGACCAGTGGCATGGCATGAGCCGCACCGGCCGCGTGGCACGGCTGTTTGCCCATGCCGACACGCCGGCGCTGGCGATGAATGCGCGCGACCTCCAGTTGCGGCGGCTGCAGGCGGGCGATCTGGTGCGGGTAAAAAGCCGGCGCGGCGAGGTGGTGGTGGCGGCCGAGGTCAGCGACAGCGTCCGCCCCGGCCAGTGTTTCCTGCCGATGCACTGGGGCGCGCGCTTCATGGGTGGGTTCGGCGTCAATGCGCTCACCCTGCCGGCCTTCGATGCGGTGTCGAAACAGCCCGAACTCAAGCATGCCGCGGTGCAGGTGGCGAAGGCCGATCTGCCCTGGCGCATGGCCGCGCTGGCGGTGGGCGACGGCGCGAAACTGCTCGAAGCCGTGCAGCCGTTGCTGCGCGCCTGCGATTACGGCGCTGCCGGGCTGGCCGGACGCGACCGGGACGTGCTGACGCTGCGGCTGGCACATACGCAGCCGCTGCCGGAATCCATGCTGGCCGCGCTCGACGCCGCGCTGGGGCTGGACGACCCGCTTGCGGTGATGCACTACCAGGACAGCCCGCGCGGCATTTCCAAGCGCGTGCGGGTCGACGGCGGCAAGGTGAGCGCCGCGCGGCTGACGGGCGAAACCGCAGCCTTCGAGTGGCTGCGCGACGTCATCGTCGAAGGGGTTGACGCCGCATCCTTGCGTGCCTGGATGCTGGCGCCGGTGGCGCGGCCGCCGGCGGGCGGCGCGGGGCGTGGGCGCATCGTGTGCAACTGCCTGAACGTGGCCGAGCCCGACATCGTCGCGGCGATTGCGGCAGGCGCCGATCTGGCTGCGATGCAGGCCACGCTGAAGTGCGGCAGCGAATGCGGCTCGTGCGTGCCGGAACTGAAGCGGCTGATCGCCAGCAACCGGGCGGCGGCATGAGCTATATCACTTCAATGGACGCCACCCTTTCATGAGCTACGCAACCCTTATCCGCCAGATCGAAGCCGGCGAAGGCCTGAGTTATGTCGAGGCGCGTGCACTCGGGGCGGCGCTGCTCGATGGCGGGGTGCCAGAACTCGAAACGGCGGCCTTTCTGGTTGAGTTCAATCAGCATGATCCCGGGCTGGATGCCTGGCTCGGCCTGCATGCGGCGCTGGCCGAGCGGCTGCCGGGTTTTGTCGCGCCATCCGGGCCATTTCGTACGGTGGTGCTGCCGACCTATCACGGTGTGCGCGAGCATCCGCATTTCACCCCCCTGTTGGCGCTGTTGCTGAAAAGCTTTGGCATTCCGGTGCTGATCCACGGCGTGCTTGAAGGCGGCGGCGGTACGGCGGCAGCCTATGTGCTGCGCGAACTCGGGGTGATGCCGTGCAGCACGGCAGCCCAGGTCAATTCCCAGCTGCAGGATGAGGGCATCGCTTTTGCGCCGGTGGCCTTGCTAAGTCCGGGCCTGGCGTCCCTGCTGGCTTTGCGCGCGCGGCTGGGCGTCGACGGCTGGGTCACGCGGCTGGCGATGCTGGCCGATGTGCTGGGCGAGCATTCGGTGCGGGTGACGCCCGTCATGTCGAGCGCCGAGATGGCATCGACGCGCGACGTGCTGGAGGCCTTGGGTGGGCAAGCCCTGCTGCTGCAGGGCTGCGAGGGCGAAGCATTTGCCGACCCATTGCAGCGGCCGGAAATGGTGCTGGTGCAGGACGGCCAGGGCCAGGTGGTGTACGAGGCGCAATCGACCGCGTCGGTGCTGGCGAATCAGCCCGAGGTCGATGCGCGGGCAACCGGGGCATGGATCGACCGGGTGATACGCGAGCAGCTGCCGCTGCCGCTGCCGATCCGCAACCAGCTGGCGGTGTGTTTGTATGCGGCCGGCTATACCGAGGACCTCAATCAGGCACGCGCGATCACGGCGATCAACGGATTCGGCCGGGCGGCTGCGTAAGGTTTGGTGCGTGAGGTGGGGTTTGGCACTGTGGTGGTGCGCAATGTGGCGGCGGTTTTCGGTGCCGTTCAAATAAGCGTAGTTGAATCAGTGTGTTGACGCGATAAATTTGCATGGCACAGCGATTGCTTGTGTCATATGTAGG
>JBPPMF010000176.1:0-2107 GCA_051305915.1 Thiobacillus sp.
AGCGCATCAGACTCTGATAGAGTGCCTCGGCCAGCGGCTCCAGTTCGAGGGCGCGGCGATAGCCGTCGATGGCCTGATTCCTTTGACCGAGCCGTTCCAGGGCGGAACCATGCGCGCTAACCAGGCGCAGATAATGGCTGCGCAGCCTGTCCCTGCGCCCCAGTAGCCAGGCCGCGTCCTCGTCGCCGGCGAGAAAGACGCCCGTGTAGCGCTCTACGGCCTGTTGCGACAGATTTAGCCCCGCATCCCCCGGGTGTTTTTCAAAGTCGCCGGCCAGGCGCTCGAATGCCCAGGCATCTACCCAGACCAGTTTGTCGTTGAGCGAAAGCTTGCCTTCCTGGATCTGGATAGCTCTGTCGTCGCCCAGCAGCTTGCGCAATCGGGAAACCGCCATATCCAGTGCGTGCCGGGCGGTGCCTTCGGCACTGACCTCCCACAAGGCCTCGGCCAGGGTGCTCGCCGCCACGCTGCGACCGCCCAAAGCGATGAGCGCCTTGAGCAATTCGAGCGGTTTCTTCTGCGTCTTGCCGGAAACGCTGATCGGGGCATCGTCCTTGAGCACCGCGAAGCGGCCCAGGGTGTAGACGCGAATGGGCCAGGGCCAGTTCTCACTGGCGGGCGAGTCGGGCAGCAGGCCGCGTCTGCGGATAAGGCGGCGCACGTACTCCACCTCGATGTCCGCCTCCAGCGCGCGCGCACACAACGGCGCCAGCATCTGCGGCAGCCAGAACGGGGTAATGACCATGGCGTTCAAATGTCTGCCGGTTGCCAGCGCCCGGCGCAGTGCGGCTAGCCCCTGCTCCTCCTGGTCTTGGGTAAACCAGGAATAGGCCTCCACCAGATCCGCCTGAAATTCCGTCATGGGGCTGGGAAAGCGTTGTGCGAATTCCCTCGGCCGGGTCAAGTGATCGCGGGCCGCCTCCGCCTGCCCATTGAGCGCCAAGGCCTGGGCTTGTAGCTGATCCATAAACATCATCAGGGTAGTGGCGCCAGTAGCCGCAACACTTTCCTCAAAGTCTTCCAGTGACTTTACCGCAGCGGGGGTGTCCCCCGACATGAGCAGGATGCCGGCACGCAGGTATTGGGTCTGCTGGACATGCAGCGTCCAGGCGGGGTCGAGCAATTGCTCCATCTTGATCAAAGACGATTGGGCCACGGCCAGGTCGCCCGCGATGGTGGCCGAAAAACACGCGCTGGCCTGCACCATGGCATCCACCAGATGGATGCCAGATTGAGCAGCCATATCCAGTCCCCTTGCCACCCACTCGTACGCGACCAGTGCGTTGAGAGCGACGCCCTCGATTTGCGCCCGCACACTGGCATAGAGCATGTATGACAACGGGAAGGCCTGGGCCTGTGCGGCTGGAAAACTCACGCGGGAGAGCAGGGTCCGGGCCTGTTCGATACCGTCCCCACGCCAGGAGGTGCTCATCACCAACATCCATGCCAAGGGGCCAACGCATTGCGGCGAGGGCGGATCGAGGAGCAGGGCTTCGGCACTGGCCCTCCAGTGTCGGAGCTGGGGCGTGAAGGGGGTTGCTATAAGGAGTGTCATCCCCGTGCTCAGCACGCGGGCCTCGATATCGGGGCTCGGGAATTGCGGAAAGCGTTGCAGCAATCGTTCCAGCTCGGTGAGCCAGGGATCGATTCCAGCGAAGGTATGCCAGGGCGCGGAAAACGAATCGACGATGGCGGCCCAAGCCAGGTAGGCACCGGCGGCATCCTCCAGCGACATGAACTGTTGATAGGCCTGTGTCAGTGGCTGCCGTGCCGCTGGCGGATTAAACAAACGCAGCACTGAGCCGTGCCAAAGCAACAACCAGGGATCCGCAGAACGCACTCTCTCAGGCAACGCCTCCAGCCATTGCCGCAGCGGGCCCATACGGCTCGATCCCATCCAGTCCGCTGCATGGGCGCAGATCAGGCGACCCAATTCATCCCATGCCTTAGCTTGTCTCAGGAGGTCGGCGGCCGACTCGACTTCGCCCTGCGCCGCCAGCAAGCGGGCCCCCCTGATTTTCAACGCCTTTAGTTCGTCAGCCGGATAGTCGCGTTCCAGGCGCAACAGCAGGAACTCGCGCAGGATGGGGTGGAATTGGTAATTGTC
>JBPPMF010000184.1:0-11198 GCA_051305915.1 Thiobacillus sp.
CGAAGCGCAGCATCGACCAGTTTTTGCACCGCATCCTCGACTTCCTGATCCGTCAATGTGCGTTGAGTATCTTGCATAACTACCCGGATAGCAAGGCTTTTTTGGTTTTCGGTCATGCCTTTTCCACGGTAATCGTCGAACACCTCAATCGACCGTACCTGGTTAGAGGCAGCTTCGCGCAGCACGGCCAGCAACTCGCCCACCGGGGTCTGCACGTCGAGCACGAAGGCCAGATCGCGCCGCACCTGCGGGAAGCGCGACAGGCTCGCATGGCGCGGCAAGCCACGCTGGGCGAGCACTTCGCTGTCGAGTTCGAACAGCACGGGCGCGCTCGGCAGGTCGAGTGCCTGCACCAGACGCGGATGCAGGGTACCGATCCAGCCGATGGCCCGGCCATTGACCCACAGTTCGGCACACTGCCCCGGATGCAGCGCAGGATGTTCACTACGCCGGGCATCGAGCGCATGACCAAACAGCCGTTCGAGATCCCCCTTGAGATCGAAGAAATCAACGCGGCGCGACGGTGCGCCCCATTGCTCGGGCAACACGTCGCCATAAATCAGGCCGCCCAGCTTCATCGGCTGTTCGGCCAGCGATGCATACACCCGACCCAGTTCGAATATGCGCACCCGCTCCTGCTGGCGGTTGAGGTTGTGCCGCAGCGTCTCGATCAGGCCGACCCACAGGGTGGTGCGCATCGCCGATAGCTGGCTGGCGAGCGGATTGGCAAGCGGCAGCGGGCTGGCGGCGGGATCGAGCACTTTCTCCCAGGCCGGATCGATAAAGCTGTAGGTAATGACTTCCTGGTAATCCAGGTCAACCAGCATCTGGCGCAGGGTATCGTCGGCCAGCAGCGTTTCGTCCTGCGGTAGCATGCGCGAAGGCGCGGCCGGCGGGCGGGCGGGAATGTTGTCGTAGCCGTACAGGCGCACCGCCTCCTCGATCAGGTCTTCCTCGATCGCGAGATCAAAGCGGAAACTGGGCGGGGTGACGATGAGGCAGTCGTCCTGGCGCTCAACGCGCGCGCCGAGCGCGACAAGACCGTTCGCCACCTGATCCGCATTGATTTCGATTCCTGCCACGCGCTTCAGGCGCGCCAGCCGCAGGGTGATCGGCTCGCGCTGCGGCAATTCGGCCGCCGCCTCGGTGATCGGCCCGGCCTGGCCGCCGCAGATATCGATCAGCAATTGGGTAGCCCGCTCCATCGCCTGGCGGGTGGCGCCGAAATCGACGCCGCGTTCGAAACGGTGCGACGAGTCGGTGGACAGCCCCAGCCGCCGCGCGCGGCCGGCAATCGCCGCCGGCGCGAAGAACGCGGCCTCCAGCATGACGTCGACGGTAACGCGCTCGACGCTGGTCGGCTGCCCACCCATGATGCCAGCCAGCGCCACCGGCCCGCTGGCGTCGGCGATTACCAGCATGTCGGGCGCCAGTTCGGCAGTCTGGCCGTTCAGCAGTTCGAGTTTTTCACCCGCGCGTGCCAACCGCACTTCGATGTCGCCATGCAGGCGCGACACGGCAAAGGCATGCATCGGCTGGCCGAGTTCGAGCAACACATAATTGGTGATGTCGACCGGCGCCAGCAAGGGGCGGATGCCACTGCGTTCCAGCCGCTCCGCCATCCAGCGCGGGGTCGCGGCCTGCGCGTCGATGCCGCGCACCATGCGCGCCAGGTAGCGTGGGCAGGCTTCACTGGCCGTCAATTGAACCGACACCGCATCCTGGATCTGGCGGGCGACCTCGGTGATCTGCGGCAGCCGCACCTCGGCGCCGGTGATCGCACCAATTTCACGCGCCAGCCCCTGCATCGACAGACAGTCCGCGCGGTTGGGCGTCAGTTTCAGCGTGATGAGGGTGTCGTCCAGATTGAGCCAGCCACGGAAATCCTCGCCCACTGGGGCGTCGTCGGGCAACACCATCAGCCCCTCCGCCGCGCCTTCCAGGCCCAGTTCCTTGGTCGAGCACAACATGCCGAAAGACTCAACGCCGCGCACTTTGGCAACCTTGATCTCGATCCCGGGCAGCTTCGCGCCCGGACGGGCGCACGGCACCTTGAGTCCGGCCGCTGCGTTAGGCGCACCGCACACGATGGTGACCGGCGCCGCTTCGCCGACGTCGACCTGGCACACGCGCAGGCGGTCGGCATCGGGATGCTTTTCCGCCGACAGGATTTCTGCCACCACCACGTGGTTGAACGGCGGCGCGGCCGGGGTCAAGGCTTCCACCTCCAGCCCGGCCATGGTCAGGGCATGGCCCAATTGATGCGTATCGAGCGCAGGATTGACGAGGCTGCGCAACCAGGATTCTGGAAATTGCATGATGTATTCGCTCTAATTAGTTGAATTGCTTGAGAAAGCGAAGATCATTCTCAAAGAACAGCCGCAAATCGTCGACCCCGTAGCGCAGCATGGCGAGACGCTCGACACCCAGGCCAAACGCAAAACCAATAAATCGTTCGGTATCGATTTCGACGTGCTTGAACACATTGGGATGCACCATGCCGCACCCCAGCACTTCCAGCCAGCCTGTGTGCGAACATACGCGGCAACCTTCGCCACCACACATCACGCAGCCGATATCCATTTCGGCAGACGGCTCGGTGAACGGAAAAAACGACGGCCGGAAACGCACTGGCAGATCGTCGCGCTCGAAGAAATTGCGCATGAAATCGGCCAGCACGCCCTTGAGGTCTGCAAACGACACCGACTCGTCAACCCACAGGCCCTCGACCTGATGGAACATCGGCGTATGCGTCACGTCGGAATCGCAGCGGTACACCCGCCCCGGCGCGATGATGCGCAGCGGCGGCTGGTGGGTCTGCATGTGGCGCACCTGCACCGGCGAAGTGTGGGTGCGCAGCAACTCACCGCTTTGCAGGTAGAAGGTGTCGTGCATCGCCCGCGCCGGATGGTCTTCCGGAATATTCAGGGCGGTGAAGTTGTAGAAATCGGTCTCGATCTCGGGCCCGGTCGCCACCTCGAAGCCAATCGAGCGGAACAGCGCCTGAATGCGCGACAAGGTGCGTGAAACGGGATGTAGGCCGCCATGCGCCAACCCTCGTCCCGGCAAGCTCACGTCCAGCGTTTCGGCTGCCAGTTGGCGGTCCAGCTCGGCTTGCAGTAGGGCGTCGCGACGGCTTTTTAGCGCCGTCTCCACTGCCTGCTTCGCTTCGTTGATACGGGCGCCGGCGGTCTTGCGCTCGTCAGCCGGCATCGCGCCCAGGCTTTTCAGCAGTTCGGTCAACTGACCACTTTTGCCCAGATAGCCCGCCTTGACCTGTTCCAGTGCCGGTAAGTCCGGGCTGGCCTGAATCGCGGCAAGGGCTTCGGCAACGATCTCGTTTGGATTGCGCATGGCGGTTTTTATATCAGGAATTTATCCGCGAAGGACGCGAAGTGCACGAAGAAACAAGCACTCAATCTTCGCGCCCTTCGCGGATAGACTCGTTCAAAAAATAACAAACAAAAAAAGGCCTTGCGGCCTTTTTTTGTGACGGTTTGACGGCTTACGCCGCCAGCTTGGCCTTGACCTGATCGACGATCTTGGCAAAAGCGTCCTTGTCGAAAATCGCGATATCGGACAGCACCTTGCGGTCGATCCCGATCTCGGCGCGCGACAAACCGTTCATGAACACGCTGTAGGTCAGACCGTACTGACGCGCGGCGGCGTTGATACGGGCAATCCACAGCCTGCGGAACTGGCGCTTGCGTTGACGACGGTCGCGATACTGATACTGACCGGCTTTCATCACCGCTTCATTGGCTACGCGGAATACGTTCTTGCGACGACCGCGATAGCCTTTGGCGGCATCGATAATTCTTTTGTGACTGGCTCGGGCGGTTACACCCCGTTTGACGCGTGGCATGCTTTCTCTCCTTTATGCGTAGGGCATCATGCGTGCGACCGACTTATGGTCGCTGGCATTAACAGTTTCCATACCGCGCAACTGGCGCTTACGCTTGGTACTTTTCTTGGTGAGAATGTGACGCATGAACGCGTGCGAGCGCTTGAATCCGCCGCCGCCCAGTGCACGGAACCGCTTGGCGGCGCCGCTCTTGGTTTTCATCTTAGGCATGATGTTTCCTTTTATCTCATGCGGCCAGGTGATCCCACGACGTGGAATGCTTCACCAACCCGACTGCACGTATTGTGGCGTTTTTAGCCCGCTGGCTGAACCAGTCAGGGGCAGAGAAACGCCGGTCTCTTATTCGCCTGCATTCAATCGAATGCAGTACAAACCAATCTTAAATCTTCTTCTTCGGCGCCAGCATCATCACCAGCTGACGGCCTTCCATCTTGGGAAACTGCTCAACCACCGCCAGCTCGGCCAGGTCTGCCGCGACCCGCCGCAGCTGGTTCATGCCGATTTCCTGGTGGGCCATTTCGCGGCCCCGGAAACGCAGCGTGATCTTGGTCTTGTCGCCTTCTTCAAGAAACTTGATCAGGTTGCGCAGCTTGATCTGGTAATCGCCTTCGTCAGTACCCGGACGGAACTTGATTTCCTTGATCTGAACCTGCTTCTGCTTCAGCTTGGCTTCGTGCTGCTTCTTGCTTTCCTGGTACTTGAACTTGCCGTAGTCCATGATCTTGCACACGGGCGGCTGTGCCGTCGGCGCAATTTCCACCAGATCCAGGTCAGCTTCTTCTGCCTGACGCAACGCATCGTAAATCTTTACGATGCCAAGCTGTTCGCCTTCCACACCGACCAAACGCACCTCAGGGGTCGTAATTTCACCATTGATGCGTGTCTGCTTCTTTTCTGTCGCGATGAGTTGTACTCCAAATAAAAACCTGACGCTTTGCGTCAAGGCAAAAAAGCCAAACAATAAAGAGGCGCGGGGCCAATTCCCAACTTCGGGAGACCCTACGCCTTGTTTGACCGCTATTACTGGCGCGCCAGCGTTTCCGCTTTCAGGCGCGCAATCAAGTCATCCAAACCAAGCTGCCCCAGATCCTGGTTGCCACGGGCACGGACGGCGACCACTTCGGTCTCCATTTCCTTGTCTCCAACGACCACCTGATAAGGCAGCTTCTGCAAGCTATGTTCGCGGATTTTATAAGTAATCTTGTTATTACTCAAGTCCGACACCGCGCGGATGCCAGCCTGGCGTAGCGCCTGGGTGACTTTTTGCGCATAGTCGGCCTGACGCTCGCTGATATTCATCACCATCACCTGCACCGGCGCCAGCCACAGCGGGAAGTTGCCGGCATGGTGTTCGATCAGAATACCGATGAAGCGCTCCATCGAACCGAGAATCGCGCGATGCAGCATCACCGGGGGCTTGCGGCTGTTGTCCTCGTCGACGAACTCGGCCCCCAGGCGCACCGGCAGGTTGAAGTCGAGCTGGATGGTGCCGCACTGCCACAGGCGACCAAGGGTGTCCTTCAGCGTGAACTCGATCTTGGGGCCATAGAACGCGCCCTCGCCCGGCTGCAAATCATAGGCCAGGCCGTTTTTATCCAATGCCGCCGCCAAGGCGGTTTCCGCCGTATCCCAACTCTCGTCCGAGCCGACGCGCTTGTCGGGCCGGGTCGACAACTTGACCAGCACGTCGCTGAAGCCGAAATCGGCATAGACCTTCTGCAGCATGACAATAAAATCAGCGACTTCCTGCTCGATCTGCTCTTCGGTACAGAAAATGTGTGCATCGTCCTGGGTGAAGCCGCGCACCCGCATGATGCCGTGCAGCGCGCCCGACGGCTCGTTGCGGTGGCACGAGCCAAACTCGGCCAGGCGCAGCGGCAGGTCGCGGTAGGAATGCAGACCGCTGTTGAAAATCTGCACGTGACCCGGGCAGTTCATCGGCTTCACCGCATAGTCACGATTTTCCGACGACGTGGTGAACATGTTGTCGCGGTAGTTTTCCCAGTGGCCGGATTTCTCCCACATGCTGCGGTCCATCACCGCCGGGGTGCGCACTTCCTGGTAGCCGTATTCGACAAACTTCTGCCGCATGTACTGCTCGATCTGCTGCCACACGATCCAGCCCTTGGGATGCCAGAACACCATGCCCGGCGCTTCGTCCTGCATATGCAGCAGGTCGAGCTGTTTGGCGAGTTTGCGGTGGTCGCGCTTTTCGGCCTCTTCCAGCCGGTGCAGGTAGGCTTCGAGATCTTCCTTCTTTGCCCATGCCGTGCCGTACACGCGCTGCAGCATCTCGTTCTTGCTGTCGCCACGCCAGTAGGCGCCGGCCAGCTTCATCAGCTTGAAGTGCTTGAGTTTGCCGGTCGACGGCACGTGCGGGCCGCGGCAGAGGTCGATGAAATCGCCCTCGCGGTACAACGAAATGTCCTCGTTGCTCGGAATCGACGCGATGATCTCGGCCTTATAGGCCTCGCCCATATTCTTGAAGAACGTCACCGCCTCATCGCGCGGCATCACGCTGCGCTCGACCGCAATGTCCTGTTTGGCCAGTTCGGTCATTTTTTTCTCGATCGCGACCAGATCGTCCGGCGTGAACGGGCGCTTGTACGAGAAATCGTAAAAGAAGCCGTCCTCGATCACCGGACCGATCGTCACCTGCGCGTCGGGAAACAGCGACTTCACCGCGTACGCCAACAGGTGCGCGGTGGAATGGCGAATCATGTCGAGGCCGTCGGCATCCTTGTCGGTGACGATGGACAGTTGCGCATCGGCGTCAATCAAGTGGCTGGTATCCACCAGTTCGCCGTTGACCCGGCCGGCAAGCGCCGCCTTGGCCAAGCCTGTGCCGATGCTGGATGCGACCTGCGCGACCGTGACCGGGGCATCGAATTGCCGGACGGAGCCATCGGGTAGCGTGACATTGACCATTTTCAAACTCCAGACATGAAAAAAGCGCGGGCCGGCCGCGCTTTTGGATACTACAAGAAGATGCAGAAATGACTCTGAACTGCGATGCGCCGGGACTTAACCAGTGACATCCATGCTAGTTCGCGGTGACATTTCTCAACCTCCACAGGCCATCCCGGCCCTCTTAAATATTGGTAGGCGCGAATGGACTCGAACCATCGACCCCCACCATGTCAAGGTGGTGCTCTAACCAGCTGAGCTACGCGCCTAATGCGGGGCGCATCATAACCGAAACGTCGTGCCGCTGTCGAGTCGAAACGCTTTTTTTAACTTTGATTCAAGTTGAGCGGCCAGCGGCGGATCACTTCGTAATGTGCGCCATCGGCCTCGGTACGCGAAGCCACCAGCACGAAATCGCTGACCGGCCAACGTACCGGCGTGCATTCCGGCACCTCGCCGCCAGCGGAATTGCGCAACAGGGTGACGTGCGGCACATGCGGGCGCGCATCAACGGCATATCCCGCATCGACCAAGGCGGCATTCAGTGCAACGACCAGTGCGGCGTGCGGCAGCGGGGTCTCGCTCGCCCCCAGCCAGCCGATGCGGTTGTGCCGCCAGTAGCCGGCCTGATCGAGGATCAGTTCGAATGCGTCGGCCTGCACAGCTTCGGCACAGGCAATCAGGGCGTCCAGTTGCGCGGCCGGCGTGCTGCCGAGAAAAGCCAGGGTGATATGCAGGGTGTCCGCGCGCATGCGCCGGCCGCCCCAGTGCTGGTGCAGCCATTTGCCGGTGCGGTTGAGCGCGTCGCGGGTGGCGTCGTCCGGCCACAAAGCGAAGAAGAGCCGCAGCGTATCAGGCGCGGCCGGGGCGGACTCGGCTGGATCGGGCGGGGTCAGGCTCGGTTCAGCCACGCTCGACCAGGCACACCGCTTCGGCGGCGATGCCCTCGCCGCGCCCGGTAAAGCCGAGTTTTTCGGTGGTGGTGGCCTTGACGTTGACGCGGTCGATGGCAACGCCAAGGTCGTCGGCGATATGCGCCATCATCCGCGTAATGTGCGGTGCCATTTTCGGCGCCTGCGCGATGATCGTGGCGTCGACGTTGCCGACGCGCCAGCCGCGCGCCTTCAATTGTTCG
Organism: Thiobacillus sp.; assembly: GCA_051305915.1. Lineage (GTDB taxonomy): Bacteria > Pseudomonadota > Gammaproteobacteria > Burkholderiales > Thiobacillaceae > Thiobacillus. Next base: position 7,908 of record JBPPMF010000184.1, read on the forward strand.
GCAACACGACGCAGCAGGATGCGGCTGTCGATGCCGGAAAATGCAGAGTCGGTGTCCGGAAAATGGCGGCCGATGTCGCCCAGCCCGGCCGCGCCCAGCAGCGCGTCGCAGATCGCGTGCAGCAGCACGTCGGCGTCGGAATGGCCGGCCAGCCCCAGTTCGTAGGGAATATCGACGCCGCCGATGATGAGTTTGCGGTTCTCGGCGAAGGCGTGCACATCGAAGCCGTGGCCGATGCGGATGTCATTCATTCAGCTTCCCCAGAATCAGGCCCGCCAGCTCCAGGTCCTGCGGATAGGTGACCTTGAGGTTGCGGCTGTCGGACTCGACCAGGCGCGGCTGCAGGCCCAACTGTTCGATAGCAGATGCCTCGTCAGTCATGTCGTTGCCAGCTGCACGCAGGGCTTCGACGAGCTTGCCGTGGCGGAACATTTGCGGGGTTTGTGCCTGCCACAGGCCGGCACGCGGCACGGTCGCTTCGGCGCGGGCGCCGGATTCACGATTGGCCGCGGCGCGCTTGAGGGTATCCGCCACCGGTACGGCGAGCAGACCGCCGACCGGGTCATCGGTCACTTCATCCAGCAACTTGCCCAGCAATTCGTCGGGTAAACAGGGGCGCGCGGCATCGTGTACCAGCACCCAATCGTCCGGGTCGCAGATTTTGGAAATGGCGTCGAGGCCGTTCAACACGGTTTCGGCGCGAGTGGCGCCGCCGCAGCGCAGCACTTCGATGCGCTCTTCCCAGCCTTGCCATTCGTAGTTGTTCCAGCGTTTGTCGGTGGGCGAAAGCACGACAAACAGCTTGGTGATGCGTGGCTCGCGCGCCAGCACCATCATCGCGTGCGCAATCATCGGAACCGAATTGAGCGACAGATACTGCTTTTCAATACTCCCGCCCATGCGTGAACCCGAGCCGGCAGCGGGAATCAGTGCGTAAAAATTCATGCGTCGCCTCCAGGCGCCAAGACTTCACGGTTGCCGTTCGACTGCATCGACGACACCAGGCCTGCGCGCTCCATGTCCTCGATCATGCGCGCGGCGCGGTTGTAGCCAATGCGCAGCTGGCGCTGCACCGACGAGATCGACGCGCGGCGTGACTTCAGCACATAGGCCACGGCCTGATCGTACAGCGGGTCGGCTTCCGCCGCCTCGCCGTATTCGCCGCCGCCCTCGCCCGCCTCTTCCAGCGATTCGAGCACGCCTTCGATGTATTCGGGTTCGCCCAGCGATTTCAGATAATCGACCACACGATGGACTTCGTTGTCCGACACGAAGGCGCCGTGCACCCGCTGCGGCAGGCCGGTGCCGGGCGGCAGGTAAAGCATGTCGCCCTGTCCCAGCAAGGCTTCGGCACCCATCTGGTCGAGGATGGTGCGCGAGTCGATCTTGCTGGAGACCTGGAAGGCGATGCGCGTCGGAATATTGGCCTTGATCAAGCCGGTGATGACATCGACCGACGGCCGCTGCGTTGCCAGAATCAGGTGGATGCCCGCCGCCCTGGCTTTTTGGGCCAGCCGCGCGATGAGTTCCTCGACCTTCTTGCCGACCACCATCATCAGGTCGGCCAGTTCGTCGATCATCACCACGATCATCGGCATGGTATCCAGCGGTTCGGGGTTGTCCGGCGTCAGGCTGAACGGATGGGTCAGCGGCGTACCGGCTTTCTTGGCGTCGCGCACCTTCTGGTTGTAGCCGGCGAGGTTGCGCACGCCGACCGCCGACAGCAGTTTATAGCGCCGCTCCATCTCGGCCACGCACCAGTTGAGCGCACTGGCAGCCTGTTTCATGTCAGTGACCACCGGTGCCAGCAGATGCGGGATGCCCTCGTAGATCGACAGTTCGAGCATTTTGGGGTCGACCATGATCATGCGTACGGCAGATGGGTCGGACTTGTAGATCAGCGACAGAATCATCGCGTTGACGCCGACCGACTTGCCCGAGCCGGTGGTGCCGGCCACCAGCAGATGCGGCATCTTGCCCAGGTCCGCCACCACCGGGTTGCCGGCGATGTCCTTGCCCAGCGTGATGGTCAGCGGGCTGGCGCTGTCGTGATACGCCTTGGAGCCGAGAATCTCGCTCAAGCGCACGATCTGCCGCTTGGGATTGGGGATTTCCAGCCCCATGGTGTGCTTGCCGGGAATCGCCTCGACCACGCGGATGCTGATCACCGACAGCGTGCGCGCCAGATCCTTCGCCAGATTGACGATCTGGCTGCCCTTCACGCCCACCGCCGGCTCGATCTCGTAGCGCGTGATGACCGGGCCGGGCGAAGCTGACACCACTTTGACCTCGACGCCGAATTCGGCGAGCTTGCGCTCGATCATCAGCGAAGTGTATTCCAGCGCCTCGGGGCTGGCGGTTTCCACTGCTTCGGCAGCGGGGTCCAGCAGATGCAGCGGCGGCAAGGGGGAATCGGGCATCTCTGAAAACAGCGGCGCCTGCTTTTCGGTGACGGCACGTTCGGATTGCGGCACCTCCTTCACCACCGGTTCGATGCGGATCGGCGGCGCCTCATCGATCTTCTTCTTGACCACGGACACTTTGGCTTCGCGTTTTTGCTGCGCCACCTCGCCCAGTTTGCGGTCGCGATAGGTCTGCCAGGTCTGGATCGCTTTCCAGTAGCCGCGTTCCACCCACTCGCCGGTACGCTCGGCCATGCTGAGCCACGACATACCGGTGAACAGGCTGAACCCCACCGCCATCAGCACCAGCAGCAAAAGCGAACCGCCGGGAAAGCCAAGCAGGCTTCCGGCAACACCGCCAATCAACCCGCCAAACACGCTGGCCTGTTCTGCCTGCAACGCCTCAGGCCAATGCCAGGTACGCAACCATTCAACGCCGGTACTGCCCAGCAGCAACAAGCCGAAACCGCCCAGACGCACCCAGCGTAGCCGGCCTCCCGCCAACGGCACTTCGTCCAGATGACGAAAGGTGTGGATGACATACGCCAGGGCCAGCACGACCCACCACCACGCCGACTGACCAAACAACAGCATCAACACATCCGACAGCCATGCGCCGGTTCGCCCGCCCATGTTGTGCAGCGTGTCGCTGGCACCCGTGTCGCTGAAACCCGGGTCTGACTCGTTGAACGTAAGCAAAATGACCGCCAGAAACAGCGCAGCGAATCCCACCAGGATGGCTCGCGCTTCGCGCAGCAGGCGCAGCATACGGGGCGGCAGAGGTGTCGAGGATCGGGATGCGGGACGCGCCATGGGAACTTAACAAGCAAAAGTGCTCTGAATTATACCGGGCTGTCAGCATGGAAACGCTGCCGCCAAGATTGGTTAG
>JBPPMF010000208.1:0-12024 GCA_051305915.1 Thiobacillus sp.
TTGCCATAGAGCCAGCTATGTCGCCTCCTCGTGCCTCTTGTGCCCAGGCCGGCAGGCCGTCGGGTATGCCCTGCGAAAAAATCCATCCGTTTTATCCTGTCCCGCTATTTATGATTCACGACACTAGCAGCCTGTCGGATTGCGGTTGTTAGGGAACGCTTACAAACCCAGCGCCGTGGCTGTCACGCTGGCCGGCGAACGCTGCCACATGCTCTCGAAACTTTGATTCAGCAATACGGCGTCGCGCGCATCGTCCAGGTGGAGCGTGCCAAGCACGGCTGCCTTGTCGGCGCGCAGCAGCACGCCGTGGCGGTCAGCCAGGGCAAACGCCTGTTCGGGACGCGGCGCATCGGAATCGGCCTGGCGGATTTCGAGAACATGGCTGAAGTCGCGCACCAATTGCATCAGGCGCGGATGGCTGCGCGCCACACGGCTGATGTCATCGAGCAGCAGTTCGATGCGGCGCCCGCCGCCGGCAACGCACAACGCGCGCAGGCTTGCATGGCGCGGCGCGTGATCGAGCTCCAGCAGGCTCAGATCGTGATCATATACACGCAACTGGCGGTGCGTGCCGGACAGGAGCGCGTCGAACGCGGCGCGGTATTCGGTGGGAGTTTCAAAAGTGCTCATGCTGCGTCGATCTCCAGCCAACCTGCTTCATGCCAATCATGAAAACGCTCGCGCAGCGTCGCCGGGAGTGGCGTGGCGAGACGGCGCCGGTCGGCGAGCTGCTGCAAAGCATGGATTTCGTCCGCAGCGGGGGTAAAGGCTTCGCCGTTGATGAAAAAACGGCCGTCCGCGAACAGCAGGCGCGACTTGGGATTGAGCGCGACGCCGTGCTTGTTCGCCTGTTTAAAGAAAGCGGCACGACTGAGAGGATCGTCCGGCGCATCGAAAAACACGTTCGGCTTGGGCTCGGACAGGTAGCATCCGGCAAACTCGGCGATGTCGCGCTTACTCCATTTGATGCGGGCGATCATCCCTTCGATCTGCGCAAGCATCGCCCCGCTAATTTGCCCGGGGTGGCTTTGCAGCCGCAGATCGGGGTCGGCATAGCGGCCTTCCGGTTTGAGCGTGTCCTGCAGGTGCATCAAAAAGCCGTGCGCCAATTCCTCGGTGGTGGGGGCGCGAAAACCGATCGAATACGTCGTGCAAATGTCTTCGGCGACGCCGTAATGCGCGACATGCGGCGGCAGATACAGCATGTCGCCGGGGCCGAGCACCCATTCGTCTTCCGCTTCGAAATGACGCAGGATTCTGAGTGGCGCGTCGTCCAGGATCGCCAGATCGGTTTGCGTGCTGATCTGCCAGCGGCGGTGTCCCTGGCCTTGCAGCAGGAACACGTCATATGAATCGAAATGTGGTCCCACGCTGCCGCCAGGGACGGCGTAGCTCACCATCAAATCGTCGAGCCGGGCGTGCGGGATGAAGTTGAATTGCGCCAGCAGCGCATCGGCTTCGGGCAGGAAATGATTGAGCGATTGCACCAGCAGCGACCATTCGGTTTTCGGCAGGCGTTTGAAATCGCTTTTGCTGAACGGGCCGTGATCGAGTTGCCAGCGTTTGCCGCTGCCCTGGACCAGTCGCGATTCCACATCGTCGCGGCAGGCCAGTTGCTGCATTTCGCCGGGCGATAGCAGACCGGGAAAGTCCGGCACAGCGTTGCGGATCAGAAGTGGGCGCTTGTGCCAGACATCGCGCAGGAAGGAAGTGGGGCTCAAGCCGCCAAGCAGGGTCATCGTCATAAGAATAATTATAGCGATGTGATGGGGTCCCCCCTGTTAGAATGCTGCCGAAAAATACGCGGTGGAACCTTATGTTGAAAGCAGGAGATCATGCACCGGGTTTTTCCAACCCGGACGCTGACATGAATATCGTCGAGTTGTCCCAGTTTCGGGGGCAAAACCTCGTGCTGTACTTCTACGTGCGCGACGACACGCCGGGCTGCACCACCGAGGCGATCGAATTTTCCGAACTGGAAAATGACTTTGCCAAGCTGGGTGCCACGGTGCTCGGCGTGTCGCGCGACGACTGCATCAAGCATGGCGAATTCCGCGACAAGCACGGCATCAGCGTGCGTCTGCTGGCCGACAAGGATCAAGCAACCTGTGCGGCCTATGGCGTGCTGCAGGACAGGGAAGTGGACGGCGTCATGCGCCAAGGCGTGGTGCGCTCCACTTTCATCATCGATAAACAGGGCGTCATCCGTCACGCCCTGTATGGCGTTTCCAGTCGCGGTCACGCGGCGGAAGTGCTGCAACTAGTCGCTTTAATGAGCAAAGGGGAACCCAATTGAATATCGGCAAGGACACCGTCGTCACCATTACCTACATCGTTCGTGACATGGAGGGCCGGGAGCTGGAAGAAAGCGACGAACCGGTCAGCTATCTGCACGGCGGCTACGACAATATTTTCCCGCTGGTGGAACAGACGCTGGAAGGCAAGGCTGTGGGCGACAAGATCGACCTCAAGCTGCAACCCACAGATGCCTTCGGCGAATACGACGATGAACTGGTACGACTGGAAGAGCGCAATGCTTTTCCCGATGACATCGAACTCGGCATGCAGTTCGTCGGCTCGCCGGTCGACGGCAGCGAGGAATTGCTTTACACCGTGACCGACATTGCCGAAGACAAGGTGGTGGTCGACGGCAATCATCCCTATGCGGGGCAGGCGGTACATTTCCAGTGTGTGGTCACCGAAGTGCGCGCCGCCTCGCCGGAAGAAGTCGAGCACCGCCATGCGCACGGCGCCCACGGCCATCACCATCACTAACCAGCCCTGACTGGCGAATGATAAAATCCTCGGCTAATCCGTTTCTGTGACAGCCTGAGCAAGACCACCGATGAAAACCACCTTCCTCGACTTTGAGCAGCCGATCGCCGAACTTGAAGCCAAGATCGAAGAACTCCGCTTTGTGCAGGACGACTCCGCCCTCGATATTTCGGAGGAGATTCGTCGTCTGCAGAAAAAGAGCCAGACGCTGACCAAGGACGTCTACGCCAAGCTCAATGCCTGGCAGGTGTCGCAGGTGGCACGCCACCCGCAGCGGCCTTATACGCTCGATTATGTGCAGGGCTTGTTTACCGATTTTTCTGAGCTGCACGGCGACCGTGCCTATGCCGACGATCAGGCGATCGTCGGCGGCATGGCACGCTTCAACGGCGAACCGGTAATGGTGATCGGCCACCAGAAAGGCCGCGACACCAAGGAAAAGATTATCCGCAATTTCGGCATGCCGCGCCCCGAGGGCTATCGCAAAGCCTTGCGGCTGATGCGCCTGGCGGAAAAATTTCGTCTACCGATTTTTACTTTTATCGATACTCCGGGTGCCTACCCGGGCATCGGTGCCGAGGAACGCGGGCAGTCCGAGGCGATCGCGCGCAATCTGTACGTGATGGCCGAACTGCAGACGCCGATCATTTGCTCCATCGTCGGCGAAGGCGGCTCGGGTGGCGCGCTGGCAATCGGTGTCGGCGACCGCACGCTGGTCCTGCAATATTCGACCTATTCCGTGATCTCGCCCGAAGGCTGCGCTTCGATTCTGTGGAAGAGCGCCGACAAGGCTTCGGTCGCCGCCGAAACCCTGGGCATCACCGCCGATCGTCTGAAGGCCAACGGGCTGGTCGACCGCATCGTCGAAGAGCCGCTGGGCGGTGCGCAGCGTGACTGGGACACCATGTTTCAGTCGATGCGCCGCGCGCTCACCGATACGCTTTCCGAGTTGCGCAAGCCGTCGCTCGATGCCCTGCTGGCCGCGCGTTACCAGCGCTTGCGGGCATATGGCAGTTTCAAGGAAACCCCTGCCAAATAAGGCGGTCGCCGCAGTGGTGGCGGACAGTCTGGTCCGCCACGTTCCGCCCCACGCGCGGCTGGTGCTGGGACTCTCGGGCGGGCTCGATTCGGTGGTCCTGCTGCACGCCCTGCTGGCGCTGCGCGATCAATATCCCTTTACGCTTCAGGCCGTGCATGTGCACCACGGCCTGTCACCCCATGCCGACGACTGGGCGAATTTCTGCGCGCGGTTGTGCGCATCGCACGCAGTTGAATTAAACATTCATCCTGTGGACATCGCACGCGACGATACGGCGGGCATCGAGGCGGCCGCGCGGCGCGAGCGCCAACGCATTTTTGCCGATCTGGACGCGGATTTTCTGCTTACCGCGCATCAGCAGGACGATCAGGCCGAAACGCTTTTATTGCAGTTGCTTCGAGGTGCCGGGCCGAAAGGGCTGGCGGCGATGGCCGAACTGCAGAAGCGGCCGGATTGGCGGGCGGCGCATCTGCGGCCATTGCTGAGTGTGCCGCGTGCCGAACTACTGGGTGATGCGCAGGCGCAGGGTCTGCAGTGGGTGGATGACGAGAGCAACCGCGATACGCGCTACCGCCGCAACGCGTTGCGCCAAGAAGTGATCCCGCTGTTGGCTGCGCATTTCCCCGGCAGTAGCGTCACGCTCGCGCGCGCGGCTGCCTTGCAGGCCGATGCCGCCGAACTGCTGGACGATCTGGCGCGAATGGATGCGGCGGTGGCCATTGCGGGCGATCGTCTTGACTGCGGTGTGCTGGCGCGTCTGTCGCTGGCGCGCGCACGTAATCTGTTGCGTCATTTCATCGAGCGTCACCGTCAGCCGATGCCCAACGCACGTCAGTTGAACGAAGCCCTGCACCAGTTGCTGGCGGCGAAAGACGATGCCCGCGTGTGCGTCAGGCTGGGGCAGATGGAGAGCTGGCGCTTTCGCGGTGGGGCTTATCTGGTACCGATGGCGTCCCCTTCGGCCGCGCCCATCCGCTGGCAGGGCGAAGCGTCGATGTGGCTGCCGGCCGCCGGCGCCCATGTTCATCTGGATGCGGTGACGGGGGCCGGACTGAAACGCGACGTGCTGACGGCGCGCGACGTCACGCTGGGGGTGCGGCAGGGCGGCGAACGCCTGCGCGTGCATGCGGGCGGTCCCCATCGCAGCCTGAAAAATCTGTTGCAGGAACATGCGATTCCACCCTGGCAGCGCGATCGCCTGCCATTGCTGTGGTGCGACGGCCAACTGGCGTGGGCGGCAGGGATCGGTTTCGATGCTGATTTGCTGGCAGCACCCGGTGAACCCGGGTTGGTGCCGCGCGTCGAACCCTAATACAGCGCTTTCCTGGCGTTGCGGCGACAGGCCGTGGATACGGCGGGTCAGCAGGCTGGGCGAGACAGCCCGGGGTGGGGCGTGTTATCCTAGCGGGCTGATTTTCATGGTTTTTTGAACGTTTTTTCATTTTATTCCTGGAGTATTTACATGGCTGTCCAGCGCACTTTTTCCATCATCAAACCCGATGCCGTCGCCAAAAACGTGGTTGGCAAGATCGTTAGCCGCTTCGAGAGCAATGGCCTCAAAGTGGTGGCCTCCCGGATGAAACATCTGTCGCGTCAGGAAGCTGAAGGTTTTTACGGTGTACACCGTGAACGCCCCTTCTTCAAGGACCTGGTTGAGTTCATGATCTCGGGCCCGGTGGTGTTGCAGGTGCTGGAAGGCGAAGACGCGATCGCGAAGAACCGCGCACTGATGGGCGCAACCGATCCGAAGAAAGCCGAACCCGGCACGATTCGCGCCGACTTCGCCGAGAGCATCGACGCCAACGCCGTACACGGCTCCGACGCACCGGAAACCGCCGCGATCGAAATCGCTTACTTCTTTCCCGCCTGCGAAGTCTACGCCGGCCGTTAAGCCCGTCCGCATGCCGCAGAATCTGCTCGATTTCGACCTTGAAGGACTGACCGCCTGGTTCGGCGAACTCGGCGAAAAGCCGTTTCGCGCCCGCCAGGTGTTCCACTGGATTCACCAGTCCGGCGTGGCCGATTTCGCGCAGATGACCGACATTGCCAAAACGCTGCGCGAGAAGTTGCAGCAGCAAGCGGTGGTGCAGGCGCCTGCGATCAATTACGCACACACCTCGACCGACGGCACCCGTAAATGGCTGTTTGACGTAGGGGTGGCCAACGGCATCGAAACCGTATTCATCCCGGAAGAAGACCGCGGCACCCTGTGCGTGTCATCGCAGGTGGGCTGCGCGCTGGAGTGCACTTTCTGTTCCACTGGGCGGCAGGGCTTCAATCGCAATCTGACAGTGGCCGAAATCGTCGGTCAGCTGTGGGTGGCGCATCACAGTCTGAAAACCGAGCCGAATCGCATCACTCCTGATCACGGCGCAGGCGAAATCTCCGATCGGCCGGTGACCAATGTGGTGATGATGGGCATGGGCGAGCCGCTGGCCAACTTCGAGAATGTGGTGACTGCGCTCGGCATCATGCTCGACGATCATGCCTACGGCCTGTCGCGGCGGCGGGTGACGGTGTCGACCTCGGGGCTGGTGCCCGCGATGGACCGCCTGGCTGAACGCTGTCCGGTGGCGCTGGCCGTGAGCCTGCACGCGCCCAACGATGCGCTGCGCGACCAGATCGTGCCGGTCAACAAGAAGTATCCGTTGCGCGAACTGATGGCGGCGTGTCAGCGTTATCTGGTGCATGCGCCGCGCGATTTCATTACCTTTGAATACGTGATGCTGGCCGGGGTGAACGATGCGCCCGAGCACGCGCGCCAGCTGATCGAGCTGACGCGCGAGGTGCCGTGCAAATTCAATCTCATCCCGTTCAATCCGTTCCCGGATTCTGGTTATGAAAAGCCGCGGACCGAATCGATGCGGGTGTTCCGTCAGATCCTGCAGGATGCGGGCTATGTGGTGACCACGCGCAAGACGCGCGGCGACGACATCGACGCGGCCTGCGGCCAGTTGGCGGGCAAGGTGGCCGACAAGAGCGGTCGCGTGATGAAGCGGATGCACAAGGAGGCGGCATGAAGAAATGGATACTGTTGGCGGCGGCCTTGCTGGTCGGCTGCGCGGGTCAGCCTGTCGGCGAGGGTGGCGTTGCCAACACGCAGGTTGATAGCGATAGCCGTCAGCGCGCGCGTGCCTTTACCGATCTGGCCAATGCCTATTTTGCCCGTGCCCAGTACAAGGTCGCTTTGGACGAGCTGCGCAAGGCCATCACCGCCGACAATCGCTTTGGCCCCGCCTACAACATCTACGGCCTGATCTACATGGAACTGGCCGAAGACAAGCTGGCCGAGGAGAATTTCCGCCGCGCCATCGAACTGGATCGCAGTGATTCCCATGCCCGCAACAACTATGGCTGGTTCCTCTGCTCCCGGGAGCGCTACGACGAAGGACTGGAGCAATTTGCTACCGCCCTGCGCAATCCGTTGTACGCCTATCCCGAGCAGGCCATGGCCAATGCCGGCCTGTGCGCCGAAAGAAAAGGCGATCTTGCGCTGGCTGAAGCCAATCTGCAGAAGTCGCTCAAGTTGCAACCCGACAACGCCAATACCGTGTTGAAACTGGCGGGCCTGCATTTCCGTCAGGGGCGCATCATGGAAACGCAGCGCCTGCTTGGGCGCCATGCCGAACTGGCGCCGCCGACTGCGGAAAGTCTATGGTTGGGCGTGCGGCTGGAGCGCCGGTTGGGTGATCGTGCCCAGGAAGCGGCCTATGGTCTGCAGCTGCGCAAGCGCTTTCCCGATTCGAATGAAGCCAAACTATTGCTGACGGGGCATTACGAATGAGCGAGACCAGTCCGGCATCGGTTGGGCAGATCTTGCGTGAAGCACGCGAGGCGCAGGGCATCACGCTCGAAGATGCCGCTGCGCGCTTGCGTCTGATGCAGCGGCAGGTCGTGGCGATAGAGGTGGATGACTTTGAGAGTCTCGGTCAGTCCGTCTTCGCACGTGGGTTTGTGCGCAATTACGCGCGCCTGCTGGGACTCGCGCCGGAAACGCTGCTGGTGCGGATGGAGGGCGCTCCGGCCGAGCCGGCCGCGGTCAGCCAACCGGAGCCTGCCGAAGTGCCTTCCTCGCTGATCTCGCCCTGGATGATTATGGTGCTGCTGGGGTTGCTGGTGCTGGTGGCGGTGCCGGTGGCGCTTTATGTATGGCTTAACAGCGGGGGCGAAGAGGCGTCGGTTAATTCTCCATCTGTTGAAACAAGTGTTGAAACAAGCCTCTCTGCGCCTGTTGCCTCGCTCGTGGAAGCGCCTGCGGTGGCCATCCAGGCAACCCCCGATCCGGCACCCACGGCTGCGGCAGAGGTTGTCGAGCCGGCCGCCGAGGCGGTGGGGGTGGCAGTTCCCACACCGGCGGTTGCAGGCAGCGTATTGCATATCGAGTTTGGCGGCGACGCCTGGACTGAAATCAAGGATGCCAGTGGTCGTATGCTGCATCGTCAACTTAACACCGCGGGGAGCAGCGTGGACGTCGGCGGTCAGCCGCCCTTCGATATCGTCATTGGCAATGCGGCACATGCACGTCTGACCTATAACGGCCGCCCCATCGATTTGAAACCTTTCATCGAAGTGACGGTTGCCCGGTTTACCCTTGAAGAATAGTTGCGCCCGAAGAACGGCCACTCTGGAAGAATGATGTCCCAAATTATCCGTCGTCCAACCCGCCAGGTGCGGGTCGGCCATGTGCTGGTTGGTGGCGATGCCCCCGTGGTGGTGCAGTCGATGACCAATACCGATACCGTCGATATCAACGGTACCGTGCGCCAGGTGCAGGCGCTTGCTGAGGCCGGTTCTGAACTGGTGCGCCTCACTGTTAACACGCTGGAAGCCGCCGCCGCGGTGCCGCGTATCCGCGAGCGCCTAGACGTGCTGGGCTGCCGCGTGCCGCTGATCGGCGATTTCCATTTCAACGGCCACAAGCTCTTGACCCAGGTGCCGGAGTGCGCCGAGGCGCTGGCCAAGCTGCGCATCAACCCCGGCAACATCGGACGCGGCAACAAGCGTGACGAGCAGTTCGCCACCCTGATCGAAGTGGCCTGTCGCTACGACAAGCCGGTGCGCATCGGCGTCAACTGGGGCAGTCTCGACCAGGCGCTGGCAGTGCGTATGATGGACGACAACGCGCGTCTGGCGCAGCCGGAAGACGCCGAGGTGGTAATGCGCCGCGCAATGGTGGCCTCCGCGCTGGAGTCGGCAAAGAAGGCCGAGGAACTCGGCCTCGGCGGCGACAGGATCATCCTGTCGTGCAAGATGAGCCGGGTGCAGGACCTCATCTCTGTCTACCGCGATCTCGCATCGCAGTGCGACTATCCGCTGCACCTGGGGCTGACCGAGGCCGGCATGGGCTCGAAGGGCATCGTCGCCTCGACCGCTGCGCTGGCGGTGCTGCTGCAGGAAGGCATTGGCGACACCATCCGTATTTCGCTGACCCCCGAGCCGGGCGGCGATCGCGCCCAGGAAGTCCGCGTCGGCCAGGAAATCCTGCAGGCGCTGGGGCTGCGCGCCTTCACCCCGCAGGTCACCGCCTGTCCCGGTTGCGGTCGCACCACCTCGACCGTGTTCCAGGAACTGGCGCAGGACATCGAAACCTACCTGCGCACCCAGATGCCGGTCTGGCGCAGCCAGTATCCCGGCGTCGAGTCGATGCAGGTGGCGGTGATGGGCTGCGTGGTCAACGGCCCCGGCGAATCCAAGCACGCCAACATCGGCATCTCGCTGCCCGGCACCGGCGAAGTGCCGGTCGCCCCGGTATACGTCGATGGCGAAAAAACCGTGACGCTGAAGGGCGACCGCATCGCCGCCGACTTCCAGGCGATCGTCGAGGACTATGTGCGCAGCCACTACGCGGCTGCGTGACACGCAACTCAGTTGATTAATTTATGAGCAACAACATTCAATCCGTACGCGGCATGAACGACCTACTGCCCGATGTCACTGAAACCTGGCAGGGCTTCGAGGTGATCGTGCGCGACTGGCTATGGCGCTACGGCTACCGCGAGATGCGGACGCCGATTCTCGAGCACACTGGCCTGTTCAAGCGTGCCATCGGCGAGGTGACCGACATCGTCGAAAAGGAGATGTACACCTTCGTCGACGAGTTGAATGGCGAATCGCTGGCGCTGCGTCCGGAGGGCACAGCGTCGTCGGTGCGCGCAGTGATCCAGCACAACCTCTTGTACGACGGCGGCAAGCGCCTGTGGTACACGGGTCCGATGTTCCGCCACGAACGTCCCCAGAAGGGCCGTTACCGGCAGTTCCATCAGGTCGGCGTCGAGGCGCTCGGCTTTGCCGGGCCGGACGTCGATGCCGAACTGATCATCATGTGTGCCGACCTGTGGCGTGAACTCGGCATCGCGCCGGCGCTGCAGATCAACACGCTGGGCGACATCGAATCGCGGCATCGGCATCGTGCAAAATTGATCGCCTATTTCGAGGCGCATCAGGAGGTGCTCGACGAGGACTCGAAGCGGCGGCTGCACAGCAATCCCCTGCGCATCCTCGACAGCAAGAACCCGGCAATGCAGGCATTGAACGATGCGGCGCCCAGGCTGATGGACGAGCTCGACGAGGTGGCGCTGGCGCATTTCGATACGCTGCAGGCACTGCTGCGCGCCAATGGCATTGCGTTCGAGATCAACCCGCGCCTGGTGCGCGGGCTCGACTATTACAATCGCACCGTGTTCGAGTGGGTGACCGACCAGCTTGGGGCGCAGGGCACGGTGTGCGCGGGCGGGCGCTACGATGGGCTGATCGAGCAGCTGGGCGGCAAGCCGGCGCCGGCCGCTGGTTTCGCCATGGGCATTGAGCGGCTGCTGTCGTTGATGGAGGCGGCGGGCACGCCGCTGGCGACAGCGGTGCCGGATGCGTATATCGTTCACGCCGGCGACGCGGCAGAGGCCTTCGCCTGGCAGGTGGCGACGGCGCTGCGTGGTGCCGGACTCGCCGCGGTGCTGCATTGCGGCGGTGGCAGTTTCAAATCGCAAATGAAAAAAGCCGATGCCAGCCGCGCACGTTATGCGGTCATCATCGGCGACGATGAGGCGGCCGCGCAGCAGGTGACGTTGAAACCTCTGCGCGGCACGGCCGAACAGACCCGCGTCGAGGTGACGCTGGCAATTGAATATCTCAAAAAGGCATAGAACAGAATGGCAACTTACGATCTCGACGAGCAGGAACGGCTGGACGAACTGAAAGCCTGGTGGAAACGCTGGGGCAGCCTGCTGATGTTTGGCCTGGCGGTGGTCATTGCCGCTACGGCAGGCTGGCGCTACTGGCAGAATCGTGTGGCGACGCAAAGTCTGGAGGCCGCCGCCGTGTACGAACAGTTCACCCAGTCGCTGACGGCCAACGACGCCAAGGCCGCACGCGAAGCAGGGGCGATGTTGATCGACCAGTACAAGGGAACGGCTTATGCGCCGCGCGCCGCACTGCTGCTGGCCAAACTGAATGTCGGCGCCAAGGACCTGAAAAGCGCACAAAATCAACTGGAGTGGGCAGTGGCCAACAGCAAGGAGCCTGCCGTCAGGGATCTGGCACGCCTGCGGCTGGCCTCGGTGCAGCTCGACCAGAAAGCATACGATGCTGCGCTGAAAACGCTGTCCAGCACGCATAGCGATGCATTCGCTTTCCGCTTCCATGATCTGAAGGGCGACGTGCAGCTGGCGCAGGGTAAGCCGACCGAAGCGCGTGCCGCGTACCAGACGGCCTTCGGCAAGATGGCGGAAGATAATCCCTATCGCAATATCGTCGAGCTGAAGCTCGATGCGTTGGGAGGGGAGGTCAAGTGAAGACATATTTGTGGGTCGCTGCACTGGCGGTTGCTTTATCCGGTTGCAGCACAGTGGGCGGCTGGTTCAGTCCCAGCCCGACCAAAGCCAAGCCTGCCGATCTGGTTGAATTCAAATCGACGGTTACGTTGACCGAAGCCTGGAAGAGCGACACCGGCGATACCGCCGGTTATTTGTTTCAGCCGCTGGCCGAGGGTGACGACGTGTTTGCCGCGGGCGGCAGCCGGGTGGCGCGTATTGCCGTTTCAAGCGGCAATACGCTATGGAAAACCGACACGGATGTGAAGCTGACCGCGGGCGCGGGCGCGGGGCTGGGGCTGGTGTTGGCGGGCGGCGGCAAGGGTGAATTGCTGGCGCTCGATCTGGCCACTGGCCAGCCGCGCTGGAAAGTGGTGTTGTCGAGCGAGGTCACCGGTCAGTTGC
>JBPPMF010000255.1:0-12889 GCA_051305915.1 Thiobacillus sp.
ATGCCATAACAAGCGAGGCGCATCGCCCGGCCTCACGGCCGGGCGCGGATTGAAACACCAGATGCGGCTGCGGCGTGCCATCGGCGGCGAAGCATCGCCCGGCCTCACGGCCGGGCGCGGATTGAAACAGCAAAGCAGGGGCGAGCCAATTCGTTTCCGTCGGCATCGCCCGGCCTCACGGCCCGGCGCGGATTGAAACATCAACTCGCCGCGCCGGATGGCCGGATTCGCCACGCATCGCCCGGCCTCACGGTCGCCAAAGACTTCGGCTGTAGTTTGCTGTTGGTGCGCCGACGGGAGTAAATTTCTTTACGAAGCTTCGTGATGAGAACGACATGGACTGGAAATCGCGTATCGAGTCGGACCCGACCATTTACGGGGGGCGGCCACGAGTGAATGGCACACGACTCACAGTGGAATTTCTGCTTGGTTTGAAGGCCGCCGGCTGGCCGGAAACACAGATTCTCGATGAATATCCGCACCTCAGCGCCGAAGACCTACGCGCTGTGTTCGCGTTCGCGCAATCCATGATCAAGGAGGAAACCTACCTGCCTTTGACGGGGGTGGGATGATGCGCTGGCTGGCCGGAGAATATTCCTCGGTGGGGATGAACCGAGAATGTCACGTTATACCGGATCAAGCGGCGGACCACTCACCGCGCGCGCGGGGAAAGCTGCAAGGCCTGGTCTTCGATCTTTTCAACAACGCTGTCATGGCTGCTCCAATATTGATCTATTGTTGGAATGGTCGCACGCGCATTTTGCCCGATGCAGATCCGGACCAGCGTTCCATCTACACGAGTGTTGAGAAGATCAACTCAAAAACGAAACAATACCCCTGTCCACAATAGCTTGAATCCCCCGCCCTTCGCGACGGATAATGCGGCATTGCGCCGGATCAGCCCATTTTGGAAACCTACATCCTCATCCTTATTTCCACGGTGTTCGTGAACAACATCGTGATGGCCAAGATTCTTGGCCTGTGCCCTTTCATGGGGGTATCGAAGCGCCTGGAAACTTCGATCAGCATGGGGCTGGCGACGACTTTCGTGCTGACGCTGGCGTCGGGCGCGAGTTACCTCATCAACGAATATCTGCTGGGCACGGAGCTGTTCTACCTGCGCACGCTGTCGTTCATTGTGGTGATTGCCGGGATTGTGCAGTTCACCGAGATGTTCATCCACAAAACCAGTCCGGTGCTGTATCAGGTGCTGGGCATTTATCTGCCGCTGATCACGACCAACTGCGCGGTGCTGGGGATTCCGCTGCTGAACGTGCAGGCGCAGCACGGCTTTGTCGAATCGCTGTTTTTCGGTGCGGGCGGGGCGATCGGCTTCAGCCTGGTGCTGATTCTGTTTGCCGGCATTCGTGAACGCCTCGATACCTGCGACGTGCCTGCGCCGTTCAAGGGCACCAGCATCGCGATGATCACGGCGGGACTGATGTCGCTGGCCTTCATGGGTTTTTCGGGCCTGGTTAAATAATGTTCACCGCCATCTGGGTGATGGTCGCGCTGGCCGTGGTGATCGGCCTGGTGCTCGGCTGGTCGGCGATCCGTTTCAAGGTGGAAGGCAATCCGCTGGCGGAAAGGATCGACGCGATCCTGCCGCAGACGCAATGCGGGCAGTGCGGCTTTCCCGGCTGCCGACCCTATGCCGAGGCGATCGCCAGGGGCGAGGCCGATATCAACCAGTGCCCGCCGGGCGGCGAGGAAGGGGTGAAGAAACTCGCCGAACTGCTAGGCGTGGAACCGAAGCCGCTCGATGAAACCCACGGCACGCCGAAGCCGAAATCGGTGGCCTTTATCGACGAGCCGATCTGCATCGGCTGCACCCTGTGCATCCAGGCTTGTCCGGTCGACGCCATTTCCGGCGCCGCCAAGCAGATGCACACCATCATCGCCGCCGAATGCACCGGCTGCGAGTTGTGTGTCGCGCCGTGCCCGGTCGACTGCATCTCGATGGTGCCGATCCCGGAAGATCTGCCGCACTGGAAATGGAAGCATCCGGTGGTGATGATGAAACAGGTCGCCCCTGAGGAACGCGCATGAGCCGCGAACTGTTTAAATTCAAGGGTGGGATACGTCCGCCGTCCCACAAGGCGGAATCGAATGCGCGTCCGCTTCGCGCCGCGCCACTGCCCAAAAAACTGGTGATTCCGCTGCGCCAGCACATCGGCAACCCGGCCAAGCCGGTGGTCAATGTGGGCGACCATGTGCTGAAAGGCCAGCTGATCGGCGAGGCGGACGGCTATATTTCGGCCGCTGTCCATGCGTCCAGTTCGGGCATCGTCAGGTCGATCGGCCCGGCGGTGGTGCCGCACATCTCGGGTTTGCCGGATGAATGCATCACGATCGAGACGGACGGCCGCGACGAGTGGATCGCCCACGCACCGCTGGATTACCGCTCGATGGACCCGGCCGACCTGCGCATGCAGCTGCGCGATATGGGTATCGCCGGTCTTGGCGGCGCGGTGTTCCCCAGCGCGGTCAAGCTCGACCCCGGTGCGGCGCAAACCTGCCCCACGCTGATCATCAACGGCGGCGAATGCGAGCCGTGGATCACCTGCGACGATGTGCTGATGCGCCTCCACGCCGACGAAATCCTGCAGGGTGTGGCGGTGATGCGGCATCTGCTAGGCAGCACCGAAATCCTGGTCGGTATCGAAGACAACAAGCCCGAAGCCATTGCCGCGATGCAGGCCGCCGCGGACAAGCTGGACTTTGCAGTGGATGTGGTGGCGGTGCCGGCGATCTATCCCGCGGGCGGCGCCAAGCAGATGATCGAGATGCTGACCGGCAAGCAGGTACCGTCCGGCAAGCTGTCCACCGACATCGGCATCCAGGTGTTCAACGTCGGCACCACCTACGCGCTGGCGCGCGCGGTATTCCACGGCGAGCCGCTGATTTCGCGGCTGGTCACGATCACCGGTCACGTGCTGCGTCCGCAAAACACGGTAGCGCTGATCGGCACGCCAATCCACACGCTGATCATGCTGGCGGGCGAGCGCGACGGCACCACCGGCGTGCTGATGGGCGGTCCGATGATGGGCATGCCGCTGCCGCATACGATTCCGCACGGGCTTCAGCCCGTAGCGGATCGGAGTCCCCTTGTGGGGTATCTGGAGGTGCCGGTGGTCAAGGCCACCAACTGCATTCTGGTGAAGTCACACGAACTGTTTCCGCCGCTGCCGAAAGCGTTGCCGTGCATTCGCTGTACCCGCTGCGCCGATGTCTGCCCGGCCGAGCTGCAGCCGCAGGAGCTGTTCCGCTTTGCCAAGGCGGACGACTTTGGCCGTGCCCAGGAATACCACCTGTTCGACTGCATCGAATGCGGTTGCTGCAGCTACGTCTGCCCCAGCCATATCCCGCTGGTCGATTTTTATCGCTACGCCAAGAGCGAAATCTGGGCGCGCGAAAAAGACAAGCGCGCCGCTGACCTGGCCCGCGAACGCCACGAATTCCGCCAGTTCCGACTGGAACGCGAGAAGAAGGAAAAAGCCGAGAAACTGGCTGCCAAGGCGCAAGCGAAGCGCGCCGAACTTGCAGCAGCTCCGGCAGTTGAGGGCGCAGCCCCCAGCGATGCCGACGCCAAGAAGGCACTGATCGCCGCCGCCCTGGCGCGCGCGCAGGCAAAGAAAGCCGAAGTCGCGCCGAAGAACGTCGACGACCTGGCGCCCAACACCCAACGTGAGATCGATGAAATCGAGGCGCGCCGGGCTAAAATCCGCGAGCTGGCGCACCAGCCGCTGGAACCTGAAGATAAAAATTAATGCCCGCACCTTTCATTCTCGACCGTAGCAGCGTTACTCAGGTGATGGCCTGGGTGTTGGCCGCGCTGCTGCCCGGCATTACGGTCTATGTCTGGCTGTTCGGCCCGGGCATCCTCGTCACCCTGTCGCTTGCCACCGTGACCGCGCTCGCGGCCGAAGCGGCCATGCTGAAAGCCCGCGGCTATCCGGCCCAACCTTTCCTCGCCGATTTGTCCGCCATCGTCACCGCTTGGCTGTTGGCGCTTTCGCTGCCCGCACTGGCACCGTGGTGGCTGATCGTCACCGGCACGCTGTTCGCCATCGTGGTCGCCAAGCATCTGTATGGCGGGCTGGGGCAGAACATCTTCAACCCGGCGATGGTCGGCTACGCGGTGCTGATCGTGTCGTTCCCGGTGCAGATGACGCAGTGGGGCGGACCGCTGTCGCTCACGGAAACCCCGCTCTCGTTGGCGCAAAGCGCAACAATCATTTTTGGCGGCGACATACCGAAGACCATGCTCGACGCGGTGACCATGGCGACCCCGCTGGATGCGCTGCGAACCGGCCTGCTGCAGCAGCACACGGTGGACGAGATCATGATGCAGCCGATCTTCGGCCACTATGGCGGCATCGGCTTCGAGTGGCTGGCGGGCGCGTTTCTGCTCGGCGGGTTGCTGCTGTGGGCGCTGCGCATCATCAGCTGGCAGGTGCCGCTGGCGTTTCTCGCCGGCATCTGGCTGGCCGCCGGCTTTCTGCATTTCTTCGACGCCGGGCGCTTCGGTGCGCCGTGGTTCCACCTGTTTTCGCCGGCGGTGATGCTGGGCGCGTTCTTCATCGCCACCGACCCGGTGTCGGGCGCGACCACGCCGCGCGGCAAGCTGATATTCGGCTTCGGCGCCGGCCTGCTCACCATCATCATCCGCACCTGGGGCGGTTATCCGGACGGGGTGGCATTCGCCATCCTGCTGATGAATCTTTCCGTGCCGCTGATCGACCAGCACACCCAGCCGCGCGTTTATGGCGAGGCCAAAGGCCGCGGCAAGGAGCCGTCGGCGTGAATCCGCTGACCCAAACCGCCGGCCGCAATGCCCTGCGCACCGGGTTAATCCTGCTGATATTCGCGCTCGTCGCCACCGCGCTGCTGGTCTTCACGTTTACCCAGACGCGGCCCATGATCGAGCGCAGCCAGCAAGCCAAAATGCAGGCGCTGATCAACCAGGTTCTGCCCGCCTCGCTGTACGACAACGATCTGCTGGCCGGCCAGAAAAGTGTGCCGCCAAACCCGCTGCTGGGAACCCGCCAGCCGTCTGCGATGTGGGTCGCCCGCCGCGGCGGTGCCGTGACTGCCGTGGTGCTGGAAGCGATCGCCCCGGACGGCTACAGTGGCGACATTCACCTGATTATCGGCATCGACGCGAGCGGTGCCGTCACCGGCGCACGCGTCACCGCGCACCGTGAAACGCCCGGACTGGGCGACTATATTGAACGCAGCAAAAGCCCGTGGATCGAGCAGTTTGTCGGCAAGTCGCTTACCCGCCCGTTGCCCAAATACTGGAAAGTTGCCAAGGACAACGGGCAATTCGACGCCCGCACCGGCGCCACGATCACCCCGCGCGCGGTGGTCAAGGCCGTCAAGGGGGCGCTTGAGTATTTTGCACAACAGCGTGCGGCAATTATCGCCCCGCTGGTTGTGCCAGCTGCCGTGCCAGGGCTTGTGCCCATCGACAAGCCCACGGCCCAGCCTGCCACCGCGCCCATCAAGGAGACGCCGAAATGATGACCCTGCAGGAATTCCGCACGCTTTTTAACAACGGACTGGCGAAACAGAATGCCGGCCTGGTGCAATTGCTCGGCCTGTGCCCGCTACTCGCCATCAGCACCACCGTGGTCAATGCGCTGTCGCTCGGGCTGGCCACCATGCTGGTGATGGCTGCATCGAGCGGCGCGGTATCCGGCGTGCGCAACTTCGTCCCGCACGAGATCCGCATCCCGGTGTTCGTGCTGGTCATCGCCGCGCTGGTCACGGTGATCGATCTGCTGATGAATGCGTTCGTGCATCCACTGTATCTGGTGCTGGGGATTTTCATTCCGCTCATCACCACCAACTGCATCGTGCTGGCGCGCGCCGATGCCTTCGCCTCGAAGAATCGTCCGTTGCATAGCGTGGTCGATGCGGTCGCGATGGGACTCGGCCTGACCCTGGTGCTGGTGGTGCTGGGCGGCATGCGTGAGCTCGCCGGCCAGGGCACGCTGCTATCCGGCATCGACCTGGTATTCGGCGAAGACGCCAAACAGTTCGTGCTGCACGTGCTGCCCAATTACCAGGGCTTCCTGCTCGCCATCCTGCCGCCCGGCGCCTTCATCGCGCTGGGCCTGCTGATCGCCGCGCACAACTGGCAGAAAGCCCGTGCCGAGCGGCGCGTCCATGCCGCGGTACCGATGCCGGCATGAAACCGCCGCTGAAAAAGCGCGTACCCAAACCGCGCAATCCTTATGTCGCACTGGCGCTGCAGCGCCAGGCCGGCGAGCACGAGAAGACGGCCAGTGCCAAACGCCAGGCTGAAAAGCAGGCGCTGAAAAAGCGCCTGGCCGAACAGTGATCCTGTGACAATGAACCGGGATGATTCATTCGGCCTGCAGAACCGCGTCATCCCCGCGCAGGCCCCCTCCCGTGGGAGCGGCGTCCACGCCGCGATTTTCGTGCCAATGCAATCTCCACGGCATCGGGCCGTGGACGACCCTCCTTGTATCTTGTTTACCGTGGTGGTTAGCTTCCACCACACGAGGCGGAGTGAGCTTGTGACCCTCCTGAAGGGCGAACCTTGGTGTGTAGATAAAGCCCTCCGCCTCACCTTCCGCCGGACACCACACTGGACGGTAGCCAAGGGCCTGACATTCAGTGACCCTGTATGGACAAGGCGAGTGGGCGTGAATGGCATCATCATTAGCAAGGAGGATTTGCCATGATTTATCTGGGTATCGATATTTCCAAGGCCAAGCTGGATTGCACCCTGCTCGATCCAGTGACGGACAAACGTAAAACCAAGGCGGTCAGCAACGACCTGAAGGGATTCGAAGCCCTGTCGGCGTGGTTCGACAAGCAAGGCGTTGCTTTGGGCGACGTCCATGGCGTGATGGAAGCCACCGGGGTGTATCACGAGCAGGCGGCGCTGTGGCTGACCGACGCCGGAATGCGGGTGTCGGTGGTCAATCCCGCCCAGGCCAGAGACTTTGCCCGCGGCCTGGCGATGCGCACCAAGACCGATGGAACGGACAGCGTTGCTCTGGCCCGTTATGGGGCGTTGATCCAGCCGGACCTCTGGGAAGCGCCACCACCTGAAATCCGCGAGTTGAAGGCGCTGATTACCCGGCTGGAAGCGCTGGAAACCGATGCGCGCCGTGAACTGAACCGGCGCGAGAAGGCGCTGGTTGCCCAGGCGCCCCTCCTGGTCCGGGAGTCGCTGGACACTCACCTGGCCGCGCTGAAGCAGGAAATCGCCCGGCTGCAGCAGGCGATCGACGATCACATCAACCGCCATCCCGGATTGAAGGCCGACCGCGAGCGTCTGCTGTCGATTCCGGCAGTGGGCGAGAAGACCGCCAACCGGATGCTGGCGGTGTTGCACAGTCGGAAGTTCAGGAGTGCCGATCAGGTGGCGGCGTTTCTCGGGCTGGTTCCGGTCGAGCATCAATCCGGAAGTAGCGTCCTGAAACGGCCGCGGCTGGCGAAGAACGGTGATGCCAAAACCCGTGCCGTGCTTTACATGGCGGCCATTGTGGCGGCCCAGTACAACCCGCACGTCAAGGCGCTCTACACCCGGCTGTGTGCAAAGGGAAAAACCAAGATGGCCGCGCTGGGCGCGGCGATGCGCAAGCTCGTCCATCTGTGTTTCGGGGTGGTTAAGCATCAGACCTTTTACCAAGCCAATTGGCAGCCAGGGTTGACATGAGAGACGGTATCTACAAAACCACCGCCTCAGCGCTGCGATTGCGGGCCGAGGCGGACCATCTCCGGAATGGAGTATTTAGGATGAACCCGGCCAAGCGCCACGAAATCTTCAGCCGGCTGCGTGCGGCCAATCCCCACCCCACCACCGAACTCGAATACAGCACACCGTTCGAGCTACTGGTCGCGGTGGTGCTGTCGGCGCAATCGACCGACAAGGGCGTGAATCTGGCGACGCGCAGACTATTTCCGGTGGCCAACACGCCGGAGGCGCTTGTCGCGCTGGGCGAAGCCGGGCTGGCCGACTTCATCAAGACGATCGGACTCTACAAGAGCAAGGCGCGCCACCTCATCGCCGCCTGCACGATGCTGGTCGAGCTGCACGACAGCCAGGTGCCGGCCGACCGCGCCGCGCTCGAGGCGCTGCCCGGCGTGGGCCGCAAGACCGCGAACGTAATCCTCAATACCGCGTTTGGCCAGCCGACGATGGCGGTCGACACCCATATCTTCCGCGTCTCCAACCGCATCGGTCTGGCGCCGGGCAAGACGGTGCTGGAGGTGGAAAAGAAACTGCTGAAAACCATCCCGGATGAATTCCGCATCGACGCGCATCACTGGCTGATCCTGCACGGGCGCTATGTGTGCCAGGCGAGAAAACCGAAATGCGGCGAGTGCATCATTGCGGATTTGTGCGAGTACAAGGGCAAGATCCTGCCATCCGTCCCGCCGCTGTCCAACAAGCGGGCGGGCGTAAACGCCAAGCGCAAACCGATTAATGTTTAATCCCAGCCGCGATCAGGTTCGCCAGTTCTTCTTCGGCGTGTGGGCGAAATACCGTGCCGGGGAACCGCTGGCTGGCGCTGAGCAGCCGGCGCTCGATGCCGTGCTGGCGCACCCCGAATACCACGCCCTGCTCGATCAGCCGGATCGCCACATGGAACGCGATTACCTGCCGGAGGCGGGCGAAACCAATCCTTTTTTGCATCTTTCCATGCACCTGGCGATCACCGAGCAACTGTCGGTCGACCAGCCGCCAGGCATCCGCGAGCGCTATCAGCAACTGCTCAAGCACTATGGCAATGAGATGGACGCCCAGCACGACGTCATGGACTGCCTTGCAGAGATGATCTGGCAGGTGCAGCGCTATCAGACGGCGTTCGATTCGGCGGCTTATCTGCGCTGCCTGGATCAAAAACTCGGCAAACTCTGAGCGGCGACCCAAGCGCAAGCAGGGTCGCGCGCGCCCATGCAGCCCCGATCGCGCTACAACGCGCGTGAAATCTTGCGCACGGTTTCATCTTCCGGATGCGGCTCAATGTGGAATCCGAGGGCTTCCACCAGCTTCAGCATGGGGCGGTTGGTTTTCAGCACTTCGCCCTCCATCACCTTGAGGCCCTTGCCGCGCGCCACGTCCATCAGCACTGCCATGAGTTTGTGGCCGATGCCCTGCTTCTGCCACTGGTCGTTGACCACCAGGGCGAATTCGCAGGATTCGCCATCCGGATTGATGGCATAGCGCGCCACCCCGAGTTCCACATCCTTGCCATCGACTTCGGTCAGTGCCAGCAGCGCCATTTCGCGCGTGTAATCGATCTGGGTGAGGCGCGCCAGTGCAACGGGAGACAGTTCGCTCACCGTATCCATGAAGCGGAAATATTTGGATTCCGCGGACAGGCTGCGCACAAAGCCCTGGGTCAATTCAGCATCTTCTGGCCGGATCGGGCGGATCAACACATCATGGCCGCTCGGCAATTGCCAGTGCGTCAGTAGATGCGCCGGATAGGGATGGATCGCCATGTGGCCGTAGCGATCTGCCATCGGCACGCGTGGCGCGATGATGATGCGGGCATCCAGTGCCAGCGCGCCGTGCTCGTCCACCAGGAG
The DNA here is from genome assembly GCA_051305915.1 of Thiobacillus sp. Classification (GTDB taxonomy): domain Bacteria; phylum Pseudomonadota; class Gammaproteobacteria; order Burkholderiales; family Thiobacillaceae; genus Thiobacillus. Next base: position 9,580 of record JBPPMF010000255.1, read on the forward strand.
GGGGTTGATGTCCATTTCCGCCAGCCAGGGCAGTTCACAGACCATTTCCGACAGGCGCAGCAGTACGTTTTCCAACGCATCCATGTCGACCGGCGGGCGATTGCGGAACGGACCCAGCAAGGTGGCGACGCGGGTACGCTGGATCAAATCGCGCGCCAGATAGCGATTGAGCGGCGGCAAAGTGACCGCGCGATCGCGGAAAGCTTCGACATCGACGCCGCCGGCGCCGAACACGATCACCGGCCCCAGCACGGGGTCGGAGGTCATGCCCAGCAGCACTTCGCGCGCATGCGGGCGCGCCGCCATGGGTTCGATGACGATGCCTTCGAGGGTGGCGTCGGGACGCAGACGCTTGACGTCGACCAGCATCTCGCCGAAAGCCGAGCGCACCGCCTGGCCGCTGGATAATCCGAGGCGCACGCCGTTGACGTCGGACTTGTGGGTGATGTCCGGCGAGTTGATTTTCATCGCCACCGGAAAGCCCATCTGCTGCGCCATCAGCATGGCTTCCATCGGATCGCGCGCGATCAGGGTCTGCGCGATCGGGATATGGAAAGCCGCCAGCAGTGCCTTCGATTCCACCTCGTTCAGCAGGTGGCGGCCGTGCGCCAGCGCATTCTCGATAATCAGGCGCGCACCTTCGACATCCGGCTCGGCCTGGTGCGACAACGGCCCCGGCGTCTGCATCAGCAGGCGCTGGTTCTCGTAAAAAGCAGAGAGGAAGGAAAACACTTCGACCGCCGGTTCCGGCGTGGTGAAGTAGGGAATCCCGGCCTGCTTGAACAGGCGGCGGCCCTCGTGCACCTGCGCCTCGCCCATCCAGCAGGTCAGCACCGGCTTGCTCGACGCCTTCGCCACCTCAATCACGGCCTGCGCCGCTTCGGTCGGCCGCGTCATTGCCTGCGGCGTCAGCATCGCCAGCACGCCGTCGACGTTGTCGTCGGCGAGGCAGGCAGCCACTGCGGCGCGATACCGATCTGCGGTCGCGTCGCCGATGATGTCGAGTGGATTGGCCTGCGACCAGTTGGACGGCAACACACCGTTGAGCGTCTCAATCGTCGCCGGCGACAGCTCAGCCATGCGCACCCCCAGGTCCACGGCAAGGTCGGTGGCCATCACGCCGGGGCCGCCGCCGTTGGTAACGATGGCCAGGCGGTTGCCGGTCGGCTTGATATGGGTGGACAGCGCGCGTGCCGAGGCGAACAGCTGCAGGATGGTGTTGACGCGCACCACCCCGGCGCGGCGCACCAGCGCGTCGAACACCGCGTCCGACCCGACCAGCGCGCCGGTGTGCGACTGCACCGCCTTGGCGCCCGTCGCGTGACGTCCCACCTTGACCATGACGATGGGTTTGAAGCGGGAGGTCGCCCGCAATGCGCTCATGAACCTGCGCGCATCACGGATGCCCTCGATATACAGCAGGATGCCCTTGGTCTGGTTGTCAAACGCAAGGTAGTCGAGGATTTCGCCGAAATCCAGGTCGGCCGAAGCGCCGGTGGAGATCACGCTGGAAAAGCCGATGCCGTTGGCTTCCGCCCAATCCAGCATGGCAGTGCAGATGGCGCCGGATTGCGACACCAGCGCGAGATCGCCGGACAGGGTCGCGCCCTGGCTGAAGGTGGCATTCAAGCCGATGGAAGGCCGCTGGACACCCAGGCAGTTGGGGCCGATGAAGCGGATGCCGTGTTTTTTGCCCACTACCTTCACGCCCGCTTCCAGCGCCGCGCCCTGCTCGCCCACCTCGCGAAAGCCGGCCGACAGCACGATGGCATGGCGGATGCCGCGCTGCCCGCATGCCTCCATGATCGGTGCCACCGTTGGCGCCGGCGTGGCGATCAGGGCCAGTTCCGGGATCGCCGGCAACTCGCCGGCCGAGGCATAGCAGCGCTCACCGAAAATGGTCTCGTGCTTGGGGTTGACCGGGTAAACCTCGCCCTTGTAGCCGGCATTCCGCAGGTTGCGAAACAGGATGCCGGCAACCGAATCCTCGCGTTCGCTGGCGCCGAAGACCGCCACCGAGCGGGCGTTGAACAGGGGGTGCAGATAGTGTTGGGACATGGTTTTTGAAGGCCGGCTAGCGACAATTCGATCGACTTGATAACGACTTATGCTAGGCCATCCCCGGTTACCGCGCCATCACGCCGGGCGTATAGTTTGCTTATTTTCTTGCTTCTCCACGCCATGCATACCGCCTACATCACCCATCCGTCTTACCTCAAGCACCACATGGGCGACTGGCATCCGGAGAGTCCCGAGCGTTTGCGCGCCATTGATGACCGCCTGCACGCCGCCCACTTGTTCGATTTCCTGGCCCATCGCGAGGCCCCGCCGGTGGAGCGCAGCCAGCTGCTGCGGGTGCATGACGCCGCCTATATCGATTTCGTCGAAGCCGCCTCGCCCAGCGAAGGTTTCCATGCGCTCGACCCTGACACCAGCATGAACCCGCACAGTCTGCAAGCCGCCTATCATGCGGCGGGTGGCGCAGTCATGGCGGTGGACATGGTCATGCGCGGTGAAATCACCAACGCGTTTGTCGCCTGTCGCCCGCCCGGCCACCACGCCACCCGCAACCAGGCGATGGGCTTCTGCATTTTCAACAACGTCGCCGTCGCGGCCGCGCATGCCCTGGAAGCGTACGGCCTGGAGCGGGTCGCCATCGTCGACTTTGACGTCCACCACGGCAACGGCACCGAGGACATCTTCAGGGACGAGCCGCGTTTAATGCTGTGCTCCACCTTCCAGCATCCCTTCTATCCCGCCTGCGGCGCCGACACCTTAAGCGAGCACATCGTCAACGTGCCGCTGCCGGCCGGCACCACCGGCACGGCGTACCGCGAAGCCTTCAGCGCACAGATTCTGCCGCGCCTGGAAGCCTTCCGCCCGCAGATGGTTTTTTTCTCCGCCGGATTCGACGCCCATCGCGAAGACGACATGGCGCAGTTCGGCCTGGTCGAAGCGGATTATGTCTGGATCACCGAACAGGTCATGGAGGTGGCGGCCCGCCACGCCAAAGGCCGCATTATCTCGGTGCTGGAAGGCGGCTACGACCTCAGCGCGCTGGGACGCAGCGTGGCTGCGCACATCAAAACACTGGCAGGTTTGTAGGCGCACCGAACCGCTTCAATCTACAAGGATGGAACCAATTTTGGCCAAGTGAGACAAAGCAAATTCGGCCATTTGCTGCTAGTGTCGTGAATCATAAATAGCGGGACAGGATAAAACGGATGGATTTTTTCGCAGGGCATACCCGACGGCCTGCCGGCCTGGGCACAAGAGGCACGAGGAGGCGACATAGCTGGCTCTATGGCAA
>JBPPMF010000315.1:0-2926 GCA_051305915.1 Thiobacillus sp.
CGCCATGCGGAAAAAGACGCCGTTTTATGTTTCGATATTTCTGATTCACGACACTAATCGTACATAACGGTCTCCCATGAGCGGGGAGACAAAATGTTAAAATGTCGCGTTTTTCCCGCCACTCAGGAATCCCGCCGTGCTTACCGCTTCCAGCATCACCCTGCAATTTGCCTCCAAGCCGCTGTTCGAGAACGTCAACGTCAAGTTCGGCGACGGCAACCGCTATGGCCTGATCGGCGCCAACGGCTGCGGCAAATCCACCTTCATGAAAATCCTCGCCGGCGAACTGGAGCCGAGCGCCGGCAACGTCTCGCTTGATCCCGGCGAGCGCATGTCCTGGCTGCGCCAGGACCAGTTCGGCTACGAGGACCAGCGCGTGCTCGACGTCGTGCTGCAGGGCCACGCCGACATGTGGCGCGTGATGCAGGAAAAGGATGCCATCTACATGAACCCGGAGGCGAGCGAGGAAGACTACCTGCACGCCGCCGAACTGGAAGCCAAGTTCGGCGAAATGGGCGGCTACGACGCCGAGGCCCGCGCCGGCCAGCTGCTACTCGGCGTCGGCATCCCCACCGAACAGCACAACGGCCCGATGAGCCAGATCGCGCCCGGCTTCAAGCTGCGCGTGCTGCTGACGCAGGCGCTGTTCTCCAACCCCGACATCCTGCTGCTCGACGAGCCGACCAACAACCTCGACATCAACACCATCCGCTGGCTGGAAGAAATACTGAACGAGAGCAAGGCGACCATCATCGTCATCTCGCACGACCGCCATTTTTTGAACCAGGTCTGTACCCACATGGCCGACCTCGATTTCGGCACCATCAAGGTCTACCCGGGCAACTACGACGACTACATGCTGGCCTCGACGCAGGTCAAGGAACGCCAGGCCAGTGCCAACGCCAAGGCCAAGGACAAGGTCGCTGAACTGCAGGAATTCGTGCGCCGCTTCTCGGCCAACAAGTCGAAGGCGCGCCAGGCCACCAGCCGCATGAAGATGATCGACAAGATCAAGATCGAGGATTTCAAGCCCAGCTCGCGGCAGAACCCCTACATCCGTTTCGAGCCGGAGAAGGCGCTGCACCGCCGCGCGCTCGAAGTCGAGAATCTCAAGTTCGGCTACGACGGCACGCCTCTGTTCACCAACCTCGGCTTTTCGCTCGAGGCCGGCGAAAAAATGGCCGTCATCGGCGGCAACGGCGTCGGCAAATCGACGCTGATGAAGCTCCTGATGAGCGAGCTGACGCCGCAATTCGGCGAAGTGCGCTGGAGCGAAAACGCCAACGTCGGCTACTTCTCGCAGGACCACATCAGCGATTTCGATAGCGATCTCAATCTCACCGACTGGATGCACCAGTGGACCCAGCCGGGCGACGACGAGCAGGCACTGCGCGGCATTCTCGGGCGGCTATTGTTCTCCGGCGACGACGTCAAGAAATCGGTGCGCGTGCTGTCCGGCGGCGAAAAGGGCCGCATGCTCTACGGCAAGCTGATGCTCGGCCGGCATAACGTGCTGGTGATGGACGAGCCGACCAACCACATGGACATGGAATCGATCGAGTCGCTCAACCTCGCGCTCGACCTGTTCAAGGGCACGCTGATCTTCGTCTCGCACGACCGTCAGTTCGTGTCGAGTCTGGCCACGCGCATTCTCGAAGTCACCCCCGAGGGCGTCGAGTTCTACATGGGCAACTACGACGAGTATTTGCATTCGAAGGGCCTGGAGTAAAACTTTTTATCCTTCACGGATAGACTTTCCCCTGGAGCCAGCATGAGCAAAGTCATCATCATCGGTCTCGGCCAGCTCGGCCGCGTGTTCGCCGGCGCTCTGCTACGCACTGGCCACACCGTCGTCCCGGTCAACCGTGGCGACGATATGTTCACCGTCGCGCACGCGCATCCCGATCCCGCGCTGGTGCTGGTGGCGGTTGCCGAGAACGATCTCCATGCGGTGCTCGCCGCCATGCCCGGCGCCTGGCGACCGCACGTCGCGCTGATCCAGAACGAGCTGCTGCCGAGCGACTGGGAGAAATACCGCTACGCCGACCCCACGGTGATTTCGGTGTGGTTTGAAAAGAAAAAGGGCACTGACGCCAAGCCGCTGATCGCGTCTCCCGTAGCCGGCCCCGGCGCCGCATTGTTGTGTAACGCGCTCACCGCTATCGACCTGCCGTGCCGGGAAGTGGCGCTGGGCGACGAACTGCTGTTCGAGCTGGTGCGCAAGAACGTCTACATCCTCACCACCAACATTGCCGGCCTCAAAACCGGCGGCACCGTCTCGCAATTATGGGCGCAGCACGAGCCCTTTGCGCGTCAGGTGGCGAACGAGGTGATGGATGTTCAGGGTGCGCTCACCGGCGTTAGACACGAGCGCGAAAAACTTATCGCCGGCATGCTCGAAGCCTTCGACGGCGACCCCGATCACGGCTGCACCGGCCGCTCGGCGCCCGGACGGCTAGCCCGTGCGCTCCAGCATGCGGACGAATTCGGGCTGGCCGTGCCGGCCTTGCGGGCGCTGGAGGGCTGAGGCCATGCGAGTCTGGACAACAATCCTGGTGGCCACCCTGGCCTGGGTCTTCCCGGCCGCGGCCGAACCCGTCACCTTTGCGACCCGCCTGCAAGACAAGTTCCACCACGAGCGCTGTCTGTCATGCCATCAGTTCAACACGCGCGCGCACAATGGCCGGGCATATGGTTCGCATCGCAGCCGCTATTTGTGCATGCAGTGTCACCGTCCCGACCTGATCGGCCTGCCTCCCGGCAGCGAATGGATGGCGCCCAACAAGATGGATTACACCGGATTTTCCGCCGCCACCACCTGTCGCCTGATCAAGCAGCGCATGGGCATCGACCCGGATGGCCGCAGGCTCGTCCAGCATCTGCTGGCCGATGGCCGCATCCGCTGGGCGCTTGATTCCGGCATGAC
>JBPPMF010000322.1:0-3431 GCA_051305915.1 Thiobacillus sp.
CGGCCAGGGCCTGTCCAACATCGTCGGCAGCTTTTCCCAGGCGTTTCCGGTTTCGGGCTCGTTCTCGCGCACGGCCGTCAACATGAACTCGGGCGCCAAGAGCGGCATGGCCTCAGTCATCACCGCGCTGATCGTACTGGTCGCACTGTTGTTCCTCACGCCGCTGCTGTACCACCTGCCGCAGGCGGTGCTGGCCGCCATTATCATCATGGCCGTGATCGGCCTGGTAAACCTGAGGGCAGTAAAGCACGCCTGGCAGGCCAGCAAGCATGACGGCATCGCCGCCGTGGTGACTTTTTTCGCCACACTGGCTTTCGCACCGCATCTGGACAACGGCATCATGGTCGGCGCCGGCCTGGCGCTGGGCCTGTACCTGTACCGCACCATGTCGCCGCGCGTCGCCGTGCTCGGCCGTTACAAGGACGGCACCCTGCGCGACATCAAGGTGAACCCGGATCTGCCCACCAGCAAGCACGTGGTGGCGATCCGCTTCGACGGCTCGCTCTACTTCGCCAACGTTCCCTACTTCGAGGATGCGATGCTGGAAGCCGTCTCCAAGAACCCCGAAGCCAAATACGTCCTGGTGGTGGGCGACGCCATCAACGAACTCGACGCATCGGGCGAAGAGGTCATTCATCATCTGGTCGAACGCCTCCATAGTGCGGGGATCACCCTGGTATTCAGCGGCCTCAAGAAACAGGTGCTGGACGTGATGCGCGCCACCGGCCTGTTCGAGGCGATCGGGCAGGACAAGATTTTCGCCACGGAAAACCTTGCGATCACCTGGATTTACGAGCAGTTGGGCGAAAACGCAGTGGACGATCTTTTCTGCGCAATCAAGCCTGCTACTGCCTAAACCGTGCTTAAAACCCTCCTGCTCATACCGGTTGGCGGGGCACTGCTGATTGCCTTGCTGCCGGGCGCGTCCGGCTTGCTGATCCGTCGCGTAGCACTGGCGGTGAGCGTGCTGACGCTCGGCTGGGCCATGTGGCTGGCTAGCGCTTTCGATCCCGCGATCGCTGGCGCGCAGTTCGTTGAAACCCACGTCTGGAACCCGCGCCTGGGCAGCGCCTTTACCCTCGGGGTGGATGGCATTTCGCTGCCGCTGGTATGGCTGGCGGCGCTGCTCGCGCTGGTCGCCGTGCTGGCGTCCGGCAGCATCCAGGACAAACCCAAGGGTTATTACCTGCTGCTGCTGCTGCTGGAGGCGGCGATGCTGGGGGTGTTCACCGCACGCGACTGGTCGTTGTTTTACGTGTTCTGGGAGCTGACGCTGCTGCCGCTGTTCTTCCTGATCGACCGCTGGGGCGGCAAGAACCGCAGCCGCGCGGCGCTCAACTTCGTGCTCTACACGATGGGCGGCTCGGTATTCATGCTGATCGCGCTGTTGATGCTGTACGACGCATCGCCATTGCACAGCTTCGACATGGACGCCATCCGCGATGGCGCAAAGGCACTACCGCAAAGCGCCCAGGTCGGGTTGTTCGTCGGTCTGCTGATCGGCTTCGGCGTAAAGATGCCGATCTTCCCGCTGCACGGCTGGTTGCCGCTGGCGCACGTCGAAGCGCCAAGCCCGGTGTCAATCCTGCTCTCCGGCATCCTGCTGAAGATGGGTTCCTACGGCCTGCTGCGCGCGGTGTGGACCCTGCCGTCGGCGGCCGAGGCGCTGCAAAGTTTCCTGATGGCGCTGGCGCTGGTGAGCATCGTCTACGGCGGCGTGCTGGCGTGGAAGCAGCGCGACCTCAAGGCCATGATCGCCTACTCGTCGGTATCCCACATGGGCGTGGTGCTGCTGGGGCTGGCCGCCCTGAATACGGCCGGACTCACCGGCGCGGTGACGCAGATGGTGGCGCACGGGCTGGTGGCGGGCGCGCTGTTCCTGCTGATCGGGCTGTTGTACGAGCGCACCCACACCCGCGATATCGGCGACTACAGTTCGCTGGTCAAGACCATGCCGCGCTTTGCTTTTTTCACCGTGCTGGCCTTCCTTGCCGCTGTCGGCATGCCGGGCACTGCCGGCTTCGTCGCCGAACTGCATGTGCTGGTTGGCGGCTTCGAGCGCTGGGGCGCCTGGATGGTGTTGCTTTCGATCACCGTGGTGATCAGCGCAGCCTACGCGGTGCGCACGGTGGGACGGCTGTTCACCGGACCGGTCTCGGCGCGGATGCAGAATCTGCCGGACCTGACCCGCAGTGAACTCACCGCTGCCGCAGCGTTGACTGGCGGCAGCCTGGCCCTCGGTCTCTACCCGGCCCCGCTGCTCGGGCTGATTGCTGCCTCGGTGAACCGTCTGGTCCAACCCTTTGCGCCGTTGCTTCCCCTATGAGCGCGCATTTTTCTTCTCCGGCCGACAATCCGACCGCCTGGCTGCACGAGCTGGTGCATCACCTGGAGCATGTGTTGCCGGCGCAGGCGCCGATCAAGGATTTTGTCCACCACAACACCCTGCATGGCTTTCAGCATTTGCCGTTCCGCGAGGCGCTGGCCGCAGCCGAGGCTGAAACAGGCGCGCATGGTTTCCAGCCGGTTGAAACCTTCCGTGCGTATTTCCGGCAGGGGCGGATCGACCTGTCCGACCTCAATACGGCGCTCGACGAGACGCCGGAATTGCGGGCGGAAGCGCTGCTGCCCGGCGGCATTCTGCGCCGCGACGTATTGCTCACTGGCCTACTGTTCGACCTGTCGCCGTTGACCGCCAACACGCTTGCCTGGCACATCGAAGACATGGGCGCACTCGAACGCTTCCAGGATGGGGTAGGCGAGGCCGCGCAAGCCCGCGTTCTGGCGGAATTGCCTGCAGGCTTGTCCAGCCTGTGGTCGACTTGCCAAGCCGTGCTGGGCATCGCAGACGACCCCGCGGCCGAATCGATCGAACGCCTGCCCGAGGAAGACGAAGCCACCCAGCAATGGAGCGAGCGGCAACTCAAGCACGAGGCCGCCGATCAGCTGGCCGCGCTGCTGGATCGCGTGGGCCGCGACCTGAGCCTGCGCGGCCTGCTGCTGACGTTGACCGGACGCGACCTGATGGACGAACTGCGGCCGTATCTGGTGCGCCACCTGGCAGCCCATCTCGACCAGGGCATGGCGGCTTGGCACAACCCGGCGCGTACGCAGGGCCTGTATGCCGCCTGGCTTGCCAGTGCCCGCAACGATCCGCACTTCGAACTCAATGACCTGCCGAGCTGGAAGTCGATATCCGAACGCCTGCCTGACGACCCCTCCGCCTGCATCCTGCAGAAATTGCAGTTACTCGGTTTGCCTGCAGCGCGCTGGGCTGACTACCTTGGGTTGCTCGCCAAGGAATTGCCCGGCTGGTCGGGCATGGTGCTATGGCGCCATGCCCATCCCGGCTACGCGGGCGAGACCACCCCGATCGACATGCTCGACTATCTGGCCATTCGGCTGGTGCTGGAGCGGGCCTACGCCGCGCG
>JBPPMF010000394.1:0-9617 GCA_051305915.1 Thiobacillus sp.
AGGTCGCTACATCTTTGCTGCGGCTGGATCCAAAGAAAAAGTGATCAAGAACATGGCATGGCAGACGGTCAGGCTCCACGGTCGAGAGTGGCGGGTTGTTTTGGCCTACAAGCCTTATGAGTAGTTGGGCAGCGCAGGCATACACGCCCATTGCGGACCGACATCCTCAAACCCAGCCCACTCGCGCTCCAAAGCTTCGACTAATCGCTCAAACAGTTACAGGCACTAATAGCCACCAGCGCCTGAGCCTGCGCAATACAGGCCTGCCGTATATTCGGTTCGAGCGCGGTCAGCCAGGCTTCCGGCAACGCCGCCTGTCCATACAGTGCGCCGGCCAGCATGCCGGCGATGGCGCCGGTGGTGTCGGCATCGCCGCCGCGATTGACCACGTCGATGAGGCATTCCCTGAAACCTGCGGTACCGAAGAAAGCCTGGAATACCGCATGCAGTGTTTCGACCACATAGCCGCTTGGATTGCTGCGCGGCGTCGTGTTGCGAAACTCGAACTCGGGGTGTTGTGCGACCAGGGGGAGAACACGCTGCTGAAGCAAGCGTTCCCGGTCCGCGCCCTGCAGTGCGTCCTGCACCATCAGGGCCAGGCATTCGGTGGCAGCATCGGACAGCGCGTTGTTGTGGGTGACGTGGGCCTGAGCGCGGCACGCTGCGCGCACCTGTGCTTCGGTTTGCCCCAGGGTCGCCAGCGCGGCCGGCAGCACACGCATGGCGGCACCGTTGCCCGCGTCGTGTTCGCTGGGGGTGGTTTCCGGAATGCCGGTCACGCGAAAATGCAGCAGGCCGCGGCGCACGGTATTGCCGATGTCCACCGGCCGGGCGCGCATCCAGTTGTCGAAGGCGTGGGCGGCGGCCAATGCGTCCACCTGTCCGGATTGCAGGATGGCGCCACCCAGCGCCAGGGCCATGGTCGTGTCGTCGGTGACCTGGCCGGGTCTGAGCCGCAACCATCCGCCGCCGCACAGTGTGTCGTGCACGGTGTAGTGCGCCGCGATCTCGCGCGGGGTCATGAACTCCACTGTGGCGCCGAGGGCGTCGCCGATGGCGAGTCCGAGATAGGCGGCGATTGCACGGGATTCCATTTGGGAGAAAGTCGCGCCAAGCCTACTGACAAGGCCCGCGCTGATTCCATTGCCCTTTGCAGGAGAGGGCTGGGGGAAAACCAGGCAGTTGCGAAAAATCGTGCAACTGCTCACCCTCTGGTGAAACTTCTAACCATTCGACTAAGCCCGCAGGCGGGCAAGTCGCTGGTAATCCCCGGCCCTCCCCCCTTATGTCCCGCAGGGACGGTATCCCGTGGGACAAGGGGGAGGGGGTCGCCAGCAACGCGGCCAAAGACTTCACCGCCAGCCCCTTCACTCCGGGCCGAAGCACTTGGCGTAATCCACACATACCTGACAGGCCGGCGCCGGACAGACATGGATGCCTTCGCGCTCGCAGATCTGCCGGTAGAGAAATTTCTTCCACTTCATGTCGCGGTCGTTCTTCGCGGCCAGCGCAGGGAAATTCTCGTTCATCAGCTGCGACAGATCGGCGCGATTCCACAGTCCCAGGTCCTGCCACAGATGGTCGCCGCCCATGCACGCGACGACGACAATCTCTGCCATCCTGCGCTCCGAATCATCGTGCCCGGCAACATGGTCGAGCAGCAGGGCAAGCAGGTCGTCGCGTTCGGGCATATCGCTGCCGTCGAAGGCTGGCCGATCAGTGGGCGCAGGCAGCACGGCTTGCGGAAAATGCCGGTCCAGCAAAGCCACATAGTCAGGGCCGAACAGGCCAAGTCCCGGTGGCATCGAACCCAGGCCGGCGGCCTGGCTGACGATCATGCGTGCAAACAACGCATCATTGGGCAGGCCGGCGGCATGCGCCATGAGCGCATCGTAGACCGATCGCATGGTTTCCGGCGAGGTGCGCATGGGCGCATCCATAAGCGTGGCCAGCATGGTCAGCGCGAGGGATATTCCACCACGATGTCCTCGTCGCGCAGGACCATCTGGCAGGCCAAACGCCACGAGGTGTGGACGGTGTCATCCACTTTCATCGCCTCGATCTGGTCCTTGGTGATCTTGCCCAGGTCCTTCAGCACGGTGATTTCGCGGTCGGTGAGCGGGCCGCCCATGGGTCCCTTGCGGGTGACGTTGGTGACCTTGATGAGGCAGGTGCCGCATTCGCCGTCGCCGCAGCTGAAGTCGAGGGGAATGTGGTTCTCCTTCGCCAGCGCGAGCAGGCTCTTGGTGTGGCTGCCGGCAACGGCGTAGACGGTTTTATCCTTGTGCAGCGGGCTGGAAAAAGTAACGACGGGCATGATGGACTCCTGTGGGTTGAAAAAATTGATCAGCCGGGACGGACGACGACCTCGCCGCCCAGCACCTGCGCCTGGCAGGCAAGCCGGTTGTTGCGGCCTGCCATGTTTTCCTGCAGCACCTTGTCTTCCAGCACCGAGCGCTGCGCCAGGTTTTCCATGCCGGAGACGATCTTCATGATGCAGGTGCCGCATTCGCCTTCACGGCAGCTGTAGGTGATGCCGGCGCCGACCTTTTCCGACACCTCGATCAGCCGGGTGCCGGCGGGGACGGTGACGGTGATGCCGATGTCTTCGAATGTGACGTTAGCCTTGGGCATGATGAGGGGTGTCCTTGAGTAGTTCTGACATGTCGATGACGCGGCGGGTGTTGCGTCCGGTGAGGTGTCGGGCCAGCTCGCGCCCCAGTTCGCGGCAGCTTTCCAGTTCGTCTTCGGTGGGGATGAGCTTGACCCGCAGGCCCTTGACCGGCACGCGCAGCTTCAGCCCGCGCAGGCGGTCTTCCACCATGGTCACGCCCTCGCCGCTCCAGCCATAGGAGCCGAAGGCGGCGCCCAGCTTGTCGCTCACCTTGACCACGGCGAGCGAGGACAAGAGATCCCAGATCGGCTTCACGGCGTCGCCGTTGATGGTGGGGGTGCCGAAGGCGATGCCGTCGGCTTCTTCGATCAGGTCGACGAAGGGGGTGACTTCGCCGCCCTGCAGGTCGTACAGCGAGGCGCGCACGCCGTCGATTTCCTCGGCGCCGTCGCGCACCGCCTGCGCCATGCGCGCGGTGTTGCCATAGCTGCTGATGTAAAAAACGATCAGGGTCTTGTCGCGATCCGCTTCGTTGTGCAACTGCGGCGCGGCCAGCTGGCGGTAGCGCTGCACGTAGGCGCGCGGGGCGTCGCGCAGGATGGGACCGTGCGCCGGGGCGATCAGCTTCAGCTCCAGCGGCTCGATCAGGTCGAGCGCCTCACGCACATACTCGCGGAACGGCCGCATGATGTGGGCGTAGTAATACTCGAAGGAAAAGCGGAAATCGCCGACGCGGTCGTTGAACAGGCGCGCGTCGCAGAAATGGCAGCCGAACACGTCGCCGGAAAACAGCACGCCGGCTTCTTCCAGCCAGGTGCACTGGGTGTCGGGCCAGTGCAGGTAGGGCGTGTTCAGAAAATGCAAGGTACGGTCGCCCAGGCTGACGGTGTCGCCGGTGTTGACCGGCGTGTAGACCAGCGCCTCGCTCTTCAGCAGCGCCTTCAGCATCGTCTGCGCCCTGACCGAGATGTACAGCCGAGCCTGCGGCGCCCGCCGCATCAGCTCGGGCAGCGCGCCGGTGTGGTCGGGCTCCAGGTGATTGAGCACGATGGCGGTGATTTCGTCGTAGCGGGCCACCTGCTCCAGCCGCCAGAAGAAGGTGTCGGCGTACTCCGCCTTCACCGTATCGATCACCGCCACGCCCGCGCTGCCGCGCACGCAATAGGCGTTATAGGTGGTGCCGTTGGCGGTCTTGAGGATGACGTCGAATTCGCGGAGATTGGGGTCGAGCGCGCCCACCCAGTGCACGCCAGGCGCGAGTTCGACCGCGTCGCTGCCCGCGCTCACGGCGTCGCCTCGCGGCAGGACTTTCCTGGCCGCGCGCGGGTACAGGTTTCCACGTCCTGCTGCGGCAACAGGCTTTGCAGGCCGAGCCAGGCATCGACCTCAATCAGGTCAAAGCCAGTGCAGCGCCGGCCCTCGGCCTCCATCAGCGGCCGCCGGATCAACAGCGGGTCCTGCTCCATTTCCCGCAGCGCCTCGTCCTCGCTCAGGCTGGCCGGGTCGACCTCGCCCGACTTGATGCGCGGTGCGCTGGGATTGAACCACTGCGCCACCGGCAGATCGCCGAAGAACGGCCGCAGCCGTTCCGGCGCCCACGCCTCGGCGAGCAGGTTCCTGGCCCACACGCTGTGCCCGGCGGCGGCCAACAACGCCTTTTGCCGGGTGTTGTTGGCGCAGCCGGGTTTTTCGTAGAAGACGACGCTGGCCATGATCGCGTCAGCCGGTCTTGGCTTCCAGCGCCGCTTGGTAGGTGGCCTCCACCGCCGCCTGATACTTGGCCAGCATCTCGGAAGAAATGCCGGTGAGTGAACCGGGCAGGTTCAGCGCCACGCCCAGTTCATCGACGATGGCGCCCTCGATCGGACAGATGCTCGAGCACTGCGCGTCGTCGTAGTCGCCCAGGCACTCGGTGCACTTGTCCGGGTCGATGAGGAAGTGCGGCGACGCCTGATAGATCGCCTCATTGGGGCACAAGGGTTCGCAGGCGTAGCAGTTGACGCAGGATTCGATGATTTCCAATGCCATGGTCTTGCCTCCTCAGGCGACTTTCTGCTGCGGCTCGGCTTGCGCCTCGAGCTTGCCGGCGGCGCGCATTTCCGCGTACACCGCGGCGATGGCTTCCTCAATCGGCTCCATCGCATGTTCGCCGTTGGGCTGGATGCCGGCGGCTTCCAGCGGCGCCCACGGCTCGAAGCCGATCTTGGCCGACAGCACCACTTCGCAGCCTTTCAGCACGCGCAGGGTTTCGTCCAGCGCCGACTCGCCGTCGCCGCAGCTCGATCCACCTTCGCAATACGGCGTCGTCTTGCGGTGGCCGATGAAGCGCACGCCGTTGCCGGACGCCTCGTACACCAGGAACTCGTGGGCATGCCCGAAGTGCTCGTTGATGACGCCGCCGCCCTTGGTCGACACCGCCATCAGAACGGGGCGGAGAGTCGAGAGTTGAGGGTCGAGAGCGGAAGGCACCTTGACTCTCGACTCTCTACTCTCCGCTTTCGACTGCAGTTCGCGCTCGATTTCCGCATGCACCTCGGCGCGCCTCACCATCGCGGCGGGGTAGTCGATCTCCATGTCCTCGATCTTGTCCATGGTGAATTCCTGACCGCGATCCTCGCCCAAGAGGCCCACCGCGTCGGCGCGGCACTGACGGCAATGGCGCATCATGTTCATGTCGCCGGAGCACGCATCCTGCAGCTTTTGCAGTTCTTCGGCGGTCGGGCTCGCCTGTCCCATCAGGCCGTAGAAGGTGCCGTGTTCCGGCTCGGCGATCAGCGGCATCACGTTGTGCAGGAACGCGCCCTTGGACTTCACCACCCGGGAGACTTCGGCGAGATGCTCGTCGTTGACGCCGGGGATCATCACCGAGTTGACCTTCACCAGGATGCCGCGCGCGGTCAGCATCTCCAGCCCCTTCTGCTGCTGTTCGATGAGGATGGCCGCGCCCTCGCGCCCCATGATGCGTTTGTTGTTCCAGAAGATCCACGGGTAGATCTTGGCGCCGACGTCGGGGTCGACGCAGTTGATGGTGATGGTGACGTGGTCGATGTTGTGCTTCGACAATTCCTCCACGCTATCGGGCAGCGCCAGGCCGTTGGTCGACACGCACAGCTTGATGTCCGGCGCCTTTTCGCTCAGCTCGCGGAAGGTGGCGAAGGTGCGCTCGGGGTTCGCGAGTGGATCGCCGGGACCGGCGATGCCCAGCACCGTCATCTGCGGAATGTTGGCCGCCACCGCCATCACCTTCTTTACCGCCTGCTCGGGGGTCAGCACCTCCGACACCACGCCGGGGCGCGACTCGTTGGAGCAGTCGTACTTGCGGTTGCAGTAGTGGCACTGGATGTTGCAGGCCGGCGCCACCGCCACGTGCATGCGCGCGAAGTAATGGTGCGCCTGCTCGGAATAGCAGGGGTGGTTGTGCACCTTGGCGCGGATGTGCTCCGGCAGGTGGTCGAGCTGGTCGTCGGTGGAACCGCAGGAATTCGATGCGCAGCCACCTCCGGCTGCGGGCTCGCCACTGGTATTTAATGAATTGATGACTGGCAAATCCACGGATCGTCCTCCCTCAAGGTTACGACCTGACACTCGCAAGCCGCGTGCCTGCCCATGCCGTCACGAAAACTTGTTGTTTATCAAGGGAAAGTTTCGGGGCGGCTTGGGTAACCTGTCGCAAACATCACACGACACGAATGGAAAAGTTGTGGCGAAGGCGACAAGCACGGGGATGTGGCGAGGGAGAAATGCCCAGGAACCGAGGCCCACACTGCATTGGTACGGCGCATCCATTTGCGGCACAGCGATTGCTAGATCCCCGTTCATCTCACCAGGGGAACCCCCATCATGCTGACAGGCGCAATGCTGGGACTGATCCAGCAGACCGGGATGGATGTCATCGTCCTCACCGAAGAACTCGACGAGCAGGAATTTTTCTCCAGCCGCCTCACCCGCATGGAAACCCTGCGCTTGCTTGGCGTCATGGCGTACAACGCACGCGACCTGCCGGCGAACGTGCGTGAACAATTGCCGGAAATCGACTGGAGCGCCTGGGCAGCACTACCTACCGCACTGGTCCATCCCACCGACCATCCCTTGCAGATCTGGGTCGCCGCACGCGAACTCACCCCGCTCACCGTGCAGCATCTCATCGACTACAGGCGGGTTTATCCGGAGCTATTTTCGATGGTGCCGTAGAGATTGGTTGATGTTGGTATGGCAGCGGCCATTGGAGCAATTGACAACACTTAGCACGTGTTGTTATTGTCTCCAACATGAAGGCCGTTCAGCTTGTGCGTACCCGAATAACCTACTCCGAGACAGCTTTCGCCGAGTTGGTGTTGTGGCGGCTCCCGAAGCCAGCTGCCGGTTCTGTTCACGCATTCAAGTACAGACTGGCTTATGTGGTGCGTGGAGTATGCGTTCTGCGATACGACAACGAGGCCGGAAAAGGCGATCACCGGCATTTTGGTGGCAATGAACGCGCTTACGTTTTTACGACGCCCGATCAACTGATCGCCGACTTTCAGCAAGACATCAAGAGGTGGAACCATGAAAACCGTGACACTTGACGTGAGATCCCCCGCCGATTCGATGGCCGACTTCGTGCAAGCCTGGAAGACAGGCAAACCGCAAAAAACCGCACGCATCAGCTTTGCCTCCCCCGAATTGCTGTGGCAGGTGCTGACCGCCAAACGATGGGAATTGCTCAAGACACTTTGCGGCGCAGGGCCGGTGTCCATCCGCGAAGCCGCTCGGCGCGCGGGACGCGACGTCAAGGCCGTGCATGGCGATGTGACGGCGCTGCTGAACGCAGGCCTACTCGATCGCACGGAAGACGGCCGCATCGTCTTTCCGTTCGATGCGGTCAAGGTTGAATTCTTGTTGCAGGCAGCGTAGTGCTGTAGGCGGCGCGAGGCTGACCCTTTTAATGCGTGGGCAGCGCTACCCGCCGCATCCGGTGGACTGCTGGACATCCTCGCCCACCCGAACCAGGCGAAATACCCGAAGCAGCGCATTCTGGTCGTCGCATGCGACAACTACGCTTACCTGGTGCCATTCGTCGAGGAGGAAGACTACTTCTTTCTCAAGACCGCAATCCCCAGCCGCAAGGCAACGCGGGACTATCTGAATCAAGGTGAAACCAATGCCGAAAATTGACGACGACGAACTCGAAATCCTCAGCGCCTACGAGAAAGGCCAGCTCAAATCCGTTGCCACCAAGGCTGAGCTTGCCAAGTTCAAGGCAGTCGCGCGTGCCACCGGCATCAAGGATCGCCGGGTCAACATCCGCCTGTCTTCAGGCGACCTGAGCGACATCCAGGTCAAGGCGCTGGAGGAAGGCGTGCCCTACCAAACCCTCATCGCCAGCGTGCTTCACAAGTACGTCACCGGCCGCCTCTCTGAACAGCCCGAGCCCGCCACTAATCGGGCTCGCAACCCAGCCAAGCGACGCACGACACGGGCAAGCTAACGCGCAAGCTCCTGGCTCAACACCTCGGCGAGCGTTTCCGGCGAAAGCGTCGTCGCCTGCGCAAACCCGCCGACGAAGCGAATCGAGCCCGGCACGATCGCGAACAGCGAAAAGTCGGAAAAGCCGAACATCATTTCGCTCTGGGGAAACCGCGCCAGGTAGGCCGCCTTCGCCGCAGCGTGCTCGGGCGTGCCGGCGACGAACTGCACCGCCTTACCCTGCACCGTGATCCGCGCCAACTCCTGCGCCATTATCTCGGGGGCCGGCGGCGCAATCACCAGCAAGCTCACCTGCGGATGCGCCAGCATGTCCTGCGTGTGCGCCGCGAGCTGGCTGACATGAATGACAAACTCCGAGCCGCCGTGAAGCAGGGCAAAGGGCACCATGGACACATACGGCTGGCCCTTGTGTAGCGTTCCAAGGGCGGCCACCTGCTGGGTGCGCAACAGATCACGGAGCGTCTGGGCGGAGGCGGGATTCATAATACGTGTGGGCTAGGCGGTCCTTGGCTTGGGTCGTTCCCAGTTTACTCAACATGTTCGGAAGATCGGCTGCAAACGGCCATGAGCCGTCCTTGGTGAATGCCACAGAGCAGCCATTCGGCTGGCTGCTCCACACTGAAACCTGCCGAACAGGCTACGCGTGCAACTCGGCCTTTGCGGTCAGTCATGACCCACAACAACCGGACAACTATCAATGTCCGCTTACAAATATATCGAATTGGCACTTCCGACCCATAGTCGTCGGGCACACTCGGCACTGGTGTCCGTAAGATTTTGTGCGTACGGCAGACCAAAGTGCGCAAGTTTATCTCCCAACAGCCCCGCAGCCTGGCGGTTCGACACCGCCGATCAGCGGCTCAATCCCTCAGGGCTTCGCCAATCGCGATTACGGTCATTGCATCCAGACCCACGAACTTCACCTGCCCCGGCTTGTGCAGATAAGGAACCGGATGTTTGAGTCGTCGCACATTGGACAGCACCCATGCGTAGCGGTACTTCGCCACCTCTGGACTATCGAGCCGGGAGGGCTCGATCCGGTGTTTTGTTTCGCTTGCAATCATCTCCTCACGTGACAACGGCCCGATGGAGTCGACGATGTCTGCAACCCCATAGATCGCCTTCGAGCCCTTCTGAATCAGCGCAATCGTTTCGCGCTTATGTATCGGGTCGCCACGCATTTCCCAGGTTTTGCTGCCGCTGAGAATTTTTTCCAGCGGCTCGGGGCGGATGATGAGACCAGAGGATATGTTCAAAGTAGTTCTGTAGTGGGTTGATGGGGAATGACTTGCGGACAGCCCATTCATACCCGGCACTCCACGTCCAATACATCGTCTTCCAACGCCTCAAGCCGCTCGATTGAATCAAGCTGCGGCAACTGATCCTGGGCAATGGCTTGCAGTTCGCCCACCACCGTGACCATGCTCCCGGTGACCCGCTCGATCTGTGTCTGACGCTTGGCCCAGATCTTCTGCATAGCGCGTTTTTCAGCCTCCAGATCGCTGCGCATCGCCTCGAATCCTTCCAGCATGGTGCG
>JBPPMF010000008.1:0-5100 GCA_051305915.1 Thiobacillus sp.
AACCGGTCACTCCAGACGAGTTTCTAAAGCGGATACGGGCTCATCCAGAATACCTGCCATGGCAGAAATAAAGGGGTCAGAAATAAAGAGAAATAAAGGGGTCAGACCCCTTTCCTTGTTGTTCTTTTAAAATTAGACTTTTGATAAAAAATAATCAGAATAATAACAGGGGCGAGCTACAAAACTGGCATGTCAAGACCTGACCCCTTTATTCTTAAATGAATAAATCGCATTTAATCGAGTCTGACCCTATTTCTTGTGTGAATTTTAATCGAGTCTGACCCCATTTTTCGCCTTTTTCGTCACATGATCTGACCCTATTTCTTAACCCTATTTCTTAGCTATTTCTTATTGTGTGCGTCAGAGTTCGCGCGCGCGAAGGGCACACAGGCCAGTGCGGCAATTGTCAGGATTGCAATCATGAGCCAGGCATCGTTGATGGCGGCGGTCAGCGCTGCCTTTTCCAGCAGCGGCGCAAGCATCCCTTGCGTGGCTGCATCCAGCGGGCCGGGAGGCAATCCCGCCAGCATTTCGGCAGGGATACCGAGAAACCGGGCGGCGTCACTGTCACCGGCCTGCAACCGCGCCTGAAGATCCGCGCCATGCACGGGGCCGCGCGTGTAAATCACCGTGTCGATCAGCGCGAGGCCGATCGCGCCGCCCAGGTTGCGCATCAGGTTGAACAGGCCGCTCGCATCCGGCACTTGCAGCGCCGCGATATGCCCCAGCGCCATGCGGGTTGGCGGCAGCAGGCAGAACATGATCGCCGCCCCGCGCAGCATCTGCGGCCAGAACATGCCGTCATAATCCGTCTGCGGCGTCTGAAAGGCGCTGAGCGCGAGGCCAGCCGCAAAAAGCGCGAACCCCATGGACGTCAGCACACGCGCGGACACCCTCAGTTCAAGAGCAACGGCAAGCGGCGCCGTGAGCAATTGCGCAACCCCGGTGACCAACATGATCGTGCCGATTTCCAGCGCATTATGACCCCGCACAAAGGCGAGAAATACCGGCATCAGATACACCGACCCGAACAGACCGATCCCCAGAACAAAGCTGAGTATGCAGCCGACAGTGAAGCGGCGATCCCCAAACATGCGCAGGGCGACCACGGGTTGCGGATGGCTCAGGCTGCGCTGGGCGAACCCCGCCGCACTGATCGCCGCCAGTGCCAGAAGCCCCGCCACCAGACCGGAGGTCCACCCCCGTTGCGGCGCTTCCTTCAACCCGATCTCCAGCGCGGCAAGGCCAATCGCCATCAGCCCCAGCGAGAGCCAGTCCAGTGAACGGGCCTGCGAGAGTTGCAGCGGCGCGCGCGGCAATAGCGCCGCACCCAGCGTCATCGCAACGATCCCGGGCAGGACATTGATCAGGAACAGCCAGTGCCAGGAATAGGTTTCGGTGATCCAACCGCCGACGATCGGGCCAACGGTCGGGGCCAGCACCGCCAGAACCCCGGCCAGCGTCGTCGCTATTCCCTGACGGCGCAACGGGAACAGCAGGAACACGGCGGCAAACACTGCCGGAATCAGCGCGCCACCTGCAAATCCCTGCACCACCCGCCATGTGATCAGGGCACGGAAGGTCTCTGCCCCTGCACAGCCGATCGAGGCCAGGGTGAAAATCGCTGTTGCCCCCACAAACAACCAGCGCATCGTCAGGGTCCGCATCAGCAGACCCGTTAGCGGAATGGCGATCACCTCGGCAATCAGATAGGCGGTCTGCACCCAGCTCATCTGATCGGGTGCGATCCCCAGGGCTTGCTGGATATCCGGCAATGACGTCGCCACGATCTGCACATCGAGAATGGCCATGAACATGCCAAGGCACATCGCGGCGAAACCTGCCCATGTGGCGATAGTGGCAGGGGGCGGCGATGCGGCGTCAGCCGGCGGCATCGCGTTTCGCATCAAGCAGGCCGGCGTTTTCCGCGCGGATGCGGATCGTCAGAACCACCGCATTCAGTATGCTGAATACAAGCGCCACCCACGGCAGGCCAAGGCACAGCGGCAAAACGGCGATTTCACAGATGACCACGAAATAGTTTGGATGCGACATGTACCGGTACGGGCCGCGCGCCACCAGACGGGCGCCGGGCAGCACGATGATCCGCGTGGTCCAGCGGCGGCCGAGCGTCGTCAGCACCCACACCCGCGCACCTTGCAGGACGATAAAGACCACCAGCCAGAACGGGTTGATCGGCTGAGCTGCACCATAGACCCAGAGTACTGCCAGCCATGCCGTATGCAGCGCCACGATCAAAGGGTAGTGTCCCGGCGCCACCTCGACCGCGCCGCGTGACAGCAAGGCGGCGGTGTTGCGCCGCGCCAGCCACAATTCGCCCAGCCTGCCGGTGGTCACCAGCGCCAGCAACAAAGCGGCCGCGGTCATGCAGCCTGCAGGGACACGCAGCTTGCGGTAAAGCCCGGTCCCATCGCGGTCAGCAGGGTGCGGGGCGGCAGGCCCGCCCGAACCACCCGATCAAGAACAAACAGCGCCGTCGGTGCCGACATGTTGCCAAAGTCGGCCAGCACGGCGCGTTCGTGATCCAGCGCTCCCTGATCCAAAGACAGCGCCCGTTCCAGGGCGGTGATCACCTTGGCCCCGCCGGGATGACAGGCGAACCTGTCCACATCCGGCAGCGCCAGCCCGGACCGCGCGATGATGCCCGCCACAGCCGGGGCGATGTTCGCCTCGGCAAAGGGTGGAATCGCCCGGTCAAAGATCACCCCCAGCCCGGTGTCATCGACGCTCCATCCCATGATGTCCAACGTGTTGGGCCAGGTATGCTGGCCCGACATCTCGACGGACGCCACGCCGGCCTCACCCGTCCGCAGAACGCAAGCCGCCGCCCCGTCGCCAAAAAGCGCGGTTGCCACAATGTTTTCCTTGGTCAGCTTGTCAAGCCGGAAGGACACCGAACACAGCTCGACCGCCACCACCAGAACGCAACTGCGGGGTCGCGACTGCGCGAGCCGCGCGCCGAGGGCAAGTCCCGTTACTCCGCCGGCACAGCCAAGGCCGAACACCGGCACCCGCTCGATATCGTTGCGAAAGCCGATCCGGTCTGCCACCCGCGCATCAATGCTGGGTGTTGCCAGACCGGTTGATGAGACTGTGACTACTGTATCTATCTGTGCGGCAGATAGACCTGCCGCATCAAGCGCCTCGGAAGCGGCCGTCAGGAACAGTGCGCAGGCGCCGTCCAGATAGGCCGCGTTGCGGTCTGACCAGGCCAGCGGTTCCATGTACCATTCCAATGGCCGGACAAGATATCGCGTGCGGATACCCGAACTCCGAAAGACTTTTACCAGACGTTCGAAATCATTATAGCGCGCGTGAAAGCCCTGATGCGCGAAAATCGCCGCATCGCGCTGATCGACCCTGTGCGGAGGCACGGCGGTCGCGAGCGAGAGCAGCTTTACTTGTTCAGACATTGATTTTCCTTGCCACCGGGATCTCTGGTTCAGATCTCGATCAATCCTTAGGCTGACATGGAAGGATCCAAGTGTCCATTTAAAAAGTTGTTGAATCAAATGAATCATTTGTGATTCTGTGGTGGCGGCCAATAACCGAGGGAGCAGGGATAAAGGGGACGCTACCCTTTAATTTCCCTGAACACCGAAAGCGCACCCCTTTACCCCCCTTACCTTCCCGTCGGCAGCTCATTAAACGGCACGTCGCTGTCCACGCGCACGTCGCCGGGGAGTTTCAGAACGCGTTCGGCGATGATGTTTTTTAGGATTTCGTCGGTGCCGCCGGCGATGCGGATGCCCGGCGAGGATAGCCAGTCTTCTTCGAAGGCGGCGCGATACGGCGAGATTGTCCGGTCACGGATGATGCCGCCCATGTCCATCATCTCGATGGCGAAGGCCGACAGGTCCTGGCGGCGCGGCGCGCTGACGGCTTTGGCGATGGAGTTTTCCGGCCCCGGCGTCTGGCCCTTGCTGAGCGCGGTGAGGGAGCGGAAGCGGGTATATTTCAGGCCTTGCGTCTGCACATGCCAGTCGGCGATTTTTTCGCGCACGGCGGCGTTGCGGATGGCGGGGCCGTCGATCAGTTCGACATCGCGCGCCAACTGGATCAGCTCATCAATGCCGACGCCCGCGCCCATATTGCCAACGGCGGAACGTTCGTTCATCAAGACGGTCAGCGCCACCTTCCAGCCATCGCCCACCGCGCCGACGCGCATCTCATCCGGGATGCGGACATTTTCGAGGAACACTTCGTTGAAATGGCTTTGGCCGGAAATCTGGCGGATGCGTTCGACGCGAATGCCGGGCGATTTCATATCGACGAGGAAAAATGACAGGCCCTTATGCTTGGCCACAGTTGGATCGGTGCGCACCACCAGAATGCCGAAGTCGGAATAATGCGCGCCAGAGGTCCAGATTTTCTGGCCGTTGATGATCCAGTCACTGCCTTCGGGGCCGTCGCGCTCCGCCCGGCTGCGCACGCCCGCCAGATCGGACCCCGCGCCGGGTTCGGAAAACAACTGACACCAGATTTCTTCGCCATAGAGCGCGGGGCGGATATAACGCTCCCGCTGTTCGGGCGTTCCGTGCACCATCAGCATCGGCATCGCCATGCCAAGGCCGATCAGAAACACATTGCCGGGCAGATTATACTGCGACTCTTCCTGGCCATAGATGACGTTCTGCATGCTTGTGCCACCCATGCCGCCATATTCTTTCGGCCAGGTGATGGCCGCATAACCCGCCGCCGCCTTGACCTTTTGCCAGGCTTTGGATTCGGTGACGCCGACCCGTGTGCCGGGCGGTATGGACAGCGCGTTCGCCTCCAGCCAGCCGCGCACCTGTAAACGGTAGGCTGCCTCTTGCGGTGTATCTTCGAAGTCCACTATTTTACTCCGGGTGACTGATTATACGGAATGTCCTTGTCGACGCGAATATCGCCGGGCATGCCAAGCACGCGTTCGGCGATAATGTTCTTGAGGATTTCGTCCGTACCCCCCGCAATGCGCATGGCGGGCGCCATCAGCCAGGAGGCCTGGAAGCCGGCCTTGAACGGCACCAGGTCCGCTTCATTGAGGATGCCGCCCATATCCATCAGTTCCATGGCGAAGGCGGAATAATCCTGCCC
>JBPPMF010000013.1:0-5785 GCA_051305915.1 Thiobacillus sp.
CCAGCGCCGCCAGCTGCAGGGCGACGTCGGCAGCGGCAAGACCGTGGTGGCGGCGCTGGCCTGTCTGCAGGCGATGGAAAACGGCTTTCAGGCCGCCTTCATGGCACCGACCGAAATCCTCGCCGAGCAGCATTACCGCAAGCTCGCCCCCGCCTTGTCGGCGCTCGGCGTGCGCTGCGCCTGGGTGTCGGGCAGCCAGCGCAAGTCGGAACGCACGGCCGCCTGGCAGGCGATTGCCGCAGGTGAAATCGACTTGGCGTTCGGCACTCATGCGCTGTTTCAGGAAGCCGGCAGCTTCGCCCGACTGGGGCTGGTCGTGGTCGACGAACAGCACCGCTTCGGCGTCGGCCAGCGGCTGGCGTTGATGCAGAAGGGCGTGGAGCCGCATCAGTTGATGATGAGCGCAACGCCGATTCCGCGCACCCTGGCGATGAGCTTTTTTGCCGACCTCGACGTCTCGGTCATCGATGAACTGCCGCCGGGCCGCACCCCCATCGTCACCAAACTGGTGAACGCCGCGCGCCGCGACGATGTGCTGGTGCGGGTGCGCGAGGCCTGTCTCGCCGGCGGCCAAGCCTACTGGGTGTGCCCGCTGATCGAGGAATCCGAGAAGCTGCAATTGCAGACCGCGCAGGACACCTACGCCACCCTGATGGAACAGCTGCCGGAACTGCGCATCGGCCTGGTGCACGGGCGACTGAAGCCGTACGAAAAGCAGGCGGTGATGGCCGCGTTCCAGGCGCATGAAATCGACCTGCTGGTCGCCACCACCGTCATCGAAGTCGGCGTCGACGTACCCAATGCCTCGCTGATGGTGATCGAGCACGCCGAGCGCATGGGGCTTGCCCAGCTGCACCAATTGCGCGGACGGGTCGGGCGCGGCAGCCGCGAATCGGTGTGTGTGCTGCTGTACCAAACGCCGGTTTCGGAACTGGCCCGTGCGCGCCTCAAGGTCATTTTCGAACTCACCGACGGCTTCGAGATCGCACACCAGGACCTGCAGTTGCGCGGCCCCGGCGAACTGCTCGGCCACCGCCAAAGCGGCCTGCCGATGCTGCGTTTTGCTGACCTGGAGCGCGATGTCGCGTTGCTGGAAGCAGCACGCGATCTGGCACAGCGTTGCCTGAGCGACCACCCCGATATCACGGCCCGCCATCTGGAACGCTGGATCGGCCAGCGCCAATCGCTCTCCAGCATCTAATGATGCAGAGCACAAAAACCCGATTCCCTATTCAAGCACGTCTGATGCCGCAGCTACGGCATAATGCGGGCTTTCTGCCTCCTGAATGGTACGCCGTGCATCCTTCCCGGCAGGGCTGGCTCGCCCACCCGCATTCGCTTCCACGTTCGCTGCGTTACTGGCTCAGCGACCGCGGCTCATTAACCCAGCGCCTGAAGTCGCGCTGCGCGTCCTTTCGCGTGGTGCCCTTGGCCACCGGGCTTGCCCGCCCCAACCCGGATGAATATGCCTTACTGGGCATGGCGCAGGGCATGCGTGCCTATGTGCGCGAAGTCCTGCTGCTTTGCAATGAAGTACCCGTGGTATTTGCCCACAGCGTGTTGCCCCATAGCGGCCTTCGCGGCGGCTGGAACGGCATTACCCGGCTTGGCAGCCGTTCGCTCGGCGAAGCCCTGTTCAGTGATCACCGCATCGAGCGCCGACCGCTCGCCTATCGAAACGTGCGGCATGACCACCCGCTGTTTCGTAGCGTCGCAGAGCAACAGACGCTGGCGGTCGGCAGCCTGTGGGCGCGTCGCTCGGTGTTCTGCCTCAACGGCCACCCGCTGCTGGTGACCGAAGTTTTTCTGCCCACCCTCTCCGTACTATGACCCTGACCGAACGCCTGTCCCATTACGAAAAGCTGATGCGGCTCGACAAGCCGATCGGTATTCTGCTGCTACTGTGGCCCACCCTGTGGGGGCAATGGCTGGCCAGCAACGGCCGGCCGGACTGGCTGATTCTGTGGACTTTCGTCATGGGCGTGGTGCTGATGCGCTCAGCCGGCTGCGTGATCAACGATTACGCCGACCGTGATTTCGACCCGCACGTGGCGCGTACGCGCGAGCGTCCGCTGGCCGCCGGCAAGGTGTCCTCGAAGGAGGCGCTGCTGCTGGCGGCAGGCTTGTCCCTGCTGGCATTTCTGTTGATACTGCCGCTGAACAATCTGGTACTGGGGCTGTCGGTCGTCGCGCTATTCCTGGCCGCAAGCTACCCGTTCACCAAGCGTTTTTTTGCTATTCCTCAGGCCTACCTCGGCATCGCCTTCGGCTTTGGCATTCCAATGAGCTATGCCGCGTTGCAGGGCACCGTGCCTGCCGAAGCCTGGGTGCTGCTGGCCGCCAACACATTCTGGGCGGTGGCCTACGATACGCAATACGCGATGGTCGACCGCGAAGATGACCTTAAGATCGGCATCAAGACCTCGGCAATCACCTTCGGCCGCTTTGATCTCGCCGCCATCGCACTCTGTTATGCCGCGACGCTGGGGCTGCTCGGCTGGGTCGGATTGCAGCGGGAAATGGGGGGGGCGTTCTACGCTGGACTGCTGGTGGCGGCGGCGATTGCGCTCTACCACATGGTGCTGATCCGGCAACGCGAGCCGCAGCAATGCTTTCGCGCCTTCCTTCACAACACCTGGCTCGGTGCCGCAGTGTTCGGCGGCATTGCGCTGCACTTTCTGCTGCGTGGTTTATGACTGGCAAGCTACCCGCGACTGCTGAGTGTTCGGATAAGCCTGCTTGATGCCGCTCAAGCTTTTCAGCGCTTCGGGATCTTCGCTGCGAATCACGAAATAAAACTCCGTGCCTTGCCGCGGCAGCACCTCGACGCGAGTGCCCAGCACCCCTTTGCCTTCGACTTCACGCACGCGCCGACCGGCTGCCTCAGCGTTGGCATACAAACCGAGTGAAATCGCATTCTTCCAGAGCCCGTCCTTCACCACGAAGACATCGCGCACGCCCGCCGCATCCAGCTCATTCAATTTCGACACCGCCGACTGCGCGCTGGGCAGCGCCGGGAAAATCACCCAATGCCGCGTATTCAGCGGCACCTCAGCGAATGACATCACGCGCTGGCCCACCAATGATTTGAGTTGTTCGCGTACCCGGGCGAACTCTTCCGGACTCAGCCCCTGCCACTCCACGCACATAGCCTCGGCCAACACGACCGGATTCGGTAGGGTTTCCTTCGGAACGGGCGCAGCCTGGCTGCGCAGGCTGAGACGGTCGACGTTCAACGGCACATTTTTGTCGGCCGCATGCGGCCAATAGTTTTTCCCGACGAAAATCCCCGCCACCAGCAGATTGAGCAGCAGCAATATCCCGGCGAACCATTTCATCGGGCCATCCTTTCTCTGGCGACGCAGTCCACCCCTTCCAGAACCAGCGCGGGAACCTGCTCGGCGGGTACCGTCAAATGCGACAACAGCATGCTCGCGTCCCCGCCTGTCAGCAGGCAGCGCGGGGACGTCCCGGCCGCCTCAGCCAGATGCGCGTACTGCAATTGAATGGCACCACATAGTGCCGCCACAATGCCACTCTGCACGGCATCGGCCGTGGTGCGCGGGAATCCCTGCCAATGTCCCACAGCATCCGTTACGCATGCTGTGCCCTGCCCCAGTGAATGCCGCATCAATACGGCGCCGGGAATGATTAGGCCGCCGAGGAACACACCTTCAGCCGAGAGCGCATCCACTGTCATGGCGGTGCCAGCCGACACGACCAGCACCGGTTCACATGTGCGTTGACGCGCCGCGATCAAGCCCATCCAGCGATCCACCCCCAGTTGTTGAGGATTCAGGTAATGGTTTGTCACCCCGGCAAAACCGGCCTCAGCCGTCAGCCATGTCGCGCTGATACCGGCCGTTTCCAGTAGCGCAGCCAGTTGCCGTTCGTGCGTGGGGGCGGTCACGCTCGCGATGAAGCATTCGGTATTCGCGGCGAGTTCCGCCTGCAGGACAGACCAATCTGCATAATCGGCCCGGCCTTGCGCGCACCATTGCCCGTCGATCACCACCGCCCATTTCAGGGTCGAGTTGCCGGCATCAATCAACAAGCGACGCGTACTCATCGCACGGTTTCCAGACGCAGACTGATTTCACCACCGCTGTAGAGGTTCAGCCTTGAACCAGCGTCGCGTAACAGAAAGGCGCCCGTTTCATCGACGCCCGATGCCACGCCCTGAATCCTGCGCGCATCCGGCAAGGCCAGCGCTACGGCTTTACCCGCGTAAGCATCCAGCATTTGCCACTCTTCACGTAAGGCGGCAAATCCATGCTGGCGAAATACGGACAACACTGCGTACAACTCTCGCAAGCAATCCGCCAACAAGCGGTTACGTCCCACCGCCACCCCCATTTCGGCCAGATCGACCACGGCCTGATCGACCGTCTCGCGCTGCGTATCGTTCAGGCGCACATTCAATCCGATGCCCACTACGGCCAGTGCCGACCCATGCAGATCGCCCTGCACTTCGACCAGAATTCCAGCCAGCTTGCGGTAATCCACCAGCACATCGTTGGGCCATTTCAGGCGCGCCGGGTGGAGACTGTGGCGATTCACCGCGCGGGCAATCGCCAACCCCACCGCCAGGCTCAGTCCGGAAAGGGATTGCAGACCATTCTCGAATCGCCACAGTATCGAGAACGTCAGGCTTCCACCAACCACCGAATGCCATTGGCGGCCGCGCCGGCCCTTGCCGGACTGCTGATGCTCTGTACAAAACAAGGTGCCATCCACAGCCCCGTTCAAGGCAGCCTCCATCAGACTGGTGTTGGTCGAATCCAGGCTGTCGTAAACGTGTATTGAGTAAGCGCCTGCCAAATCCCCCAACTCGTTTGAGAGTGCATCGGCATCCAACCAGTCAACGGGATCGGGCATCCGGTAGCCGCGTCCGCGCACGGCGTGGATCGTCAGCCCCATCGATTCGGCCAGGGTTATCGTGTTGTAGATGCTGGCTCGCGACAGTCCGAACTCATGCGCCAACCCCTGACCCGAATGGAAACGACCATCGGACAGGCGGCGCAAAAGGGGAAATAGTGCTTTGTGGGTTCGGCTAGTCACTGGCCGGATTTTACATGGCTTGGTCGGACGTATTGCCAATACATGAAGAGCAGACGTAAAAAACCCCCTCTTTAAGGGAGGGGGTTTTAGACCCGCGGGGCGGCTGCCCTTTGGGTGGTATAAGGAGTCTGACGATGACCTACTTTCACAGGCGGATGCCTACTATCATTGGCGCGGGAGCGTTTCACCGTCCTGTTCGGGATGGGAAGGGGTGGTTCCACTCTGCTATGGTCGTCAGACAAAGGGGTGAGGATCAAGGCCAACCTTGTGGGGTTGCGTCTTGACCCAGCATTCGAATTGTCCGGGGTGCTGTTGATCTCGCGATCTTCAGCCGACTACTTTATGTCACGCAGGCTTGTGGCCGGCGTGGCTACTTTAATTATCACGCCTATGGCGTGACTGGAAGAAGGTTTTGTGGGTTGAGACCGTACGCAAACACACACTGTGTGCTTCTCAAAATTATAGGATCAAGCCTCACGGGCAATTAGTACTGGTTAGCTTAACGCATTACTGCGCTTCCACACCCAGCCTATCAACGTCCTGGTCTCGAACGACCCTTTAGTGTGATCAAGTCACAAGGGATATCTCATCTCGAGGCAAGTTTCACGCTTAGATGCTTTCAGCGTTTATCTCTTCCGTGCTTAGCTACCCGGCGATACGACTGGCGTCATAACCGGTACACCAGAGGCACGTCCACTCCGGTCCTCTCGTACTAGGAGCAGCC
>JBPPMF010000128.1:0-2664 GCA_051305915.1 Thiobacillus sp.
TACCTCGGGGCCGTCGTGCCCCAGGTGGCGGCTTCCAGGCTTCTCGACACGACACTCGGCGAAATCAGCCAGGGCAGCGGCGCCCTCCAACTCTCCACCGCACTGCTCTTTACCTGGTGGTCGGCTTCCCAGGCAATGCTGGCCGTCGTCAGGGGAATCAACAACGCCTACGAGGCCGTCGAATCGAGGCCCTGGTGGAAGGCCTACCTGGTGGCGTCCGGCTTGACGGTGGCCTGCCTGCTGCTCTTCGCAGGCGCCTTGCTGCTTTTGATGTACGGCGGGCAGCTCAGTGACGTCGCCGTGCAGCGGTGGGGCGGCGGCGGCTTCGTCGCGCTGATCTGGCAGGTTCTCTCCGTCCTCTTCGTCCTGGGCTGCGTGCTGGCGGCGTTCAACCTGATCTACGTCTGGGGACCAGCCGTGGCGCACCGCCGATGGCGATGGCTCATGCCCGGCACACTCGCCGGGGTGGCGATCTGGCTGCTGGGCTCGTTCGGCCTCAAGCTCTACCTGAGCCTCATCGACAGCCTGACCGTCAGCTACGGCTCAGTGGGCGCAGTCATCGTGCTGCTGATGTGGCTGTACCTGTCGGGCATCGCCGTCCTCGTCGGCGCCGAAGTGAATTCGATCATCGAGAGCGCATCGGCCTGACGGGCTGCATTCGTCGGATCGAGGCCGCGCCGGGTGCGTGGTCATCACGCGAATCAACGAAGGCGGCAAGAGGCTCGCGAGGTCAGCGGTACACGATCCCGCCATCGAGGATGGGTGCCTGTCCAAATACCGTTAATTTAGATAACAAACGACCCACTTGGGTTGTCTCGTGTCCATGCCCCTCGCTTGCGTGTCCTGCCCAGAGGTGCAACCCTCATCGGTGGCGCCGGCTGCGGTGCGCAATCAGTTGGGACCCGTCGAGGCGCATTCCAGTCGAAGGACTTGTAGCGCGAGTTGCGTCGCTTGACCATGCGAATCGACCTTCGCTTGATCGTTCGGCTGGCACGCAGGCTTGCACAGGCATCAAGCAATCCGGCCCACCACCGAGCCCGCTTTCTCGACCGCTCTGGGGGGAAGGCCCCTGACAGGGGCTGTTACTGTCGCATCAACTGCACGTGTCCGGTGAAGGACAGGTCCTCGTGCGGTATCCGGTGCCTGGCTGCCCCTTGGTGCAGCAGCCACCGGATGGTGTAGTGCATCAGCACCCAGCCGTAGAACTCCTGCCGCACCAGCTCCGGTGTCCTGCTGCGCAGCACCCGGCGGGCTTGCCTCAGGTGCGTCTTCAGCTCGTCATAGATGGCCTCCACCTCCCAGCGCCGGTGATACAGCTCGGCCAACTCCATCGCCGGCGCCGTTGTCGCGTCCAGCAGCGTCGTGATCAGCCGGTAGTGCGACTCCGAGTCCGGCATGTTGGGCAGCGTGTAGTCGATCACCCGCACCGTGATCGCCCGGGCCTCGGCCACGCTGACGCCAGTGGGCCGGATCGTGCTGAGGTAGCTGCCGTCGTCCAGAAGCTGCTCCACTGGCAAACTGCGGTTGACCCCACAGCGCCACAGCAGCTGGGCACCGGTGGCGCTGGCCTGCTCCCAGTGCTCGAAGCCATTGAATCCGCGGTCAGCCATGCACAGCATGTCGGGCTTCAGACGGGCCAGCAGGGGTTTGCAAAGCTCCCACTCGCCGCTGCGGTACTCACCCAAGTTGGCGCCCAGGACGGCATGGGTCGCGCACTCGGCCAAGATCACGCAGCGCGCCTGTGGGTAGCCCGCGGGACCCTGACGACTGCCCGGCCGGCCGAAGGCTTGCTCGATCTCGGGCTCGTCGGCCAGCTCGAAAGTGCTGCCATCGACCGCCACCAGCCGCCTGCCCCGATAGAACGCATCGGCGTGGATAGCCGGATCGGCCAACGGTACGCAGCAGCGCTGCACCAGGTCGGCCAGCGGCTGCGCACCGATGCGCGAACGCAACAGGCTGATGGCCACCTTGCTCACGCCGGCCGGCTGCGGTGCTCCCGCCTGCCAGGCCAGGCCCTGCGACACTGCAGAGAACACCGCCTCGTAGGACGCCTCGGGGTACAGGCTCAGCGCCATCACGTAGTACACGCCTGCCACCGCCGGAAAGGCGCGGATGCGGCGGCTGTTACGGCCGTGCGTATCGAGCGCCTCATGCACGACATCCGGCGGCACCACGCGCGCCATGAGACTGGCGCTGACGTAGTCCGCGAGCCGAGCGCCAGGGCCCAGCGCCATCTTGGTTCGAGCCATGCGCCATCTCCGTAGGGTGACGGGATGACATCATAACTCGGTTGATGCTATATTAACGGTATTGGGTTAGGCGTCTCTGCGCTGCGCGATGTGTACAAGGTGAAGCTCCGCGTCTGTGAGCAAGTGCGGGGAAGGTAGTTCTTGATAGACCTGAACGACCTCGGCGAACTTTCCCTGTTTGAATAGCGATCGCATTTGCGCGAGCTGTCCGGTTTGTCCTTGGTAACCGGCCATCAAGGCTTCGCTTTTTGCATCGTCCTCGATTCTCTGAGCCAGTGCGGCTGAGATTGCTGCAGTTCCATCGCCGGTAGTGAAGTCGTGGGCGAAGGCTAGATCATGCAACAGGTCTTCGAATACTTGAAGTGGCTCCTTGGAGAAGCAAGGGTATCGACAATGTGGCCAGACACTGAGCTGT
>JBPPMF010000185.1:0-36584 GCA_051305915.1 Thiobacillus sp.
GCGAGCGTGGTGGTCACCTCCGATCCCGCGGTGATTGCCGAGGCCGCCCGCGTGGTGTTTCCGGGGCAGGGCGCAGCGCCCGACTGCATGCGCGAAATCGATGCCCGCGGGTTGCGCCAGGTGATCATCGACGCGGCCGGCAGCAAGCCGTTTCTGGGTATCTGCATGGGCATGCAGGTGCTGTTCGAACACAGCGAGGAAGGCGATACGCCTTGCCTCGGTATCCTGCCCGGCACGGTGCAGCGTTTCCCACACGAGGCGATGCACGACGACCAGGGCAATAAACTGAAGGTTCCGCACATGGGCTGGAACAATGTGCACCAGGCAAGCCCGCACCCGCTGTGGGTCGGGATCGAGGAAGGTGCGCGCTTCTACTTCGTTCACAGCTATTTCGTGCAGCCGACCTCGCCCGACGTGATTGCCGGCTTCTCTCACTACCCCTTTCCGTTCACCTGCGCGGTGGCGTCAGGAAACATCTTTGCAGTTCAGTTTCACCCGGAAAAAAGCCAGAACGATGGTTTGATCCTGCTGGGCAATTTTGTAACCTGGAATCCGGGCGAACGTGACACCGCCTGCGATATGTCCGGCGCAGCCTGCGCCTAATCTTCACCTGTACGACCGCTGATCAGCCATGTTAATTATTCCCGCGATCGACCTTAAAGACGGCCACTGCGTACGCCTTGAACAAGGCGAAATGGACCGTGCCACCGTGTTTTCCGAGGATCCGGCAGCGACTGCCCTCCACTGGAAGGCGTTGGGCGCACGCCGCCTGCATCTGGTCGACCTCAACGGCGCATTTGCCGGCAAGCCGATCAACGACGCGGCGATTCGCTCGATTGTCGATACCGTGGGCGACGACATGCCCGTGCAACTGGGCGGCGGCATCCGCGACCTGGCGACCATCGAACGCTATCTCGACGACGGCGTGCGCTACGTCATCATCGGCACCGCCGCGGTGAAAAACCCCGGCTTCCTGCATGAAGCCTGCGATGCCTTCCCCGGTCATGTGATGGTCGGGCTCGATGCCAAGGACGGCAAGATTGCCGTCGAAGGCTGGTCCAAGATCACCGGCCACGACGTCATCGATCTGGCCAAGCGCTTCGAGGGTTACGGTGTCGAGGCCATCATCTACACTGACATCGGTCGCGACGGCATGCTGACGGGCGTCAACATCGAGGCCACGCAGCGGCTGGCGCAGGCCTTGTCGATCCCGGTTATCGCCAGCGGCGGTGTCACCAATCTCGACGACGTCAAGGCGCTGTCCGTCGTCGCCAAGGACGGCATCATCGGCGCGATCACCGGCCGCGCGATCTACCAGGGCACGCTCGATTTCACCGAGGCGCAAAAGCTTGCCGATGAACTGGCGGGCGGCGTGTTCGGGGTCTGATTCGAATTCCATGCTCGCAAAACGCATCATTCCCTGTCTCGACGTTACCCATGGCCGTGTGGTCAAGGGCGTCAATTTCATCGAGCTGAAGGATGCCGGTGATCCGGTCGAGATTGCTCGCCGCTACAACGAGGCCGGCGCCGACGAACTGACCTTTCTCGATATCACTGCATCCAGCGATGACCGCGACCTGATTCTGCACATCATCGAGGCCGTCGCGGCCGAGGTTTTTATTCCGCTCACGGTTGGTGGCGGCGTGCGTGAAGTGGGTGATATTCAACGCCTGCTCAACGCTGGGGCCGACAAGGTCAGCATCAACACTTCGGCGGTGATGAATCCGCAGCTGGTGCAGGATGCCGCGGATCGCTATGGTAGCCAGTGCATCGTCGTGGCCATTGATTCCAAACGGGTGGGCGACCACTGGGAAGTCTTCACCCACGGTGGGCGGAAGTCTACCGGGCTCGACGCCATCGAATGGGCGAAGAAGATGGAAAACCTCGGCGCGGGTGAATTGC
Organism: Thiobacillus sp.; assembly: GCA_051305915.1. GTDB lineage: Bacteria > Pseudomonadota > Gammaproteobacteria > Burkholderiales > Thiobacillaceae > Thiobacillus. The sequence continues at coordinate 1,903 of JBPPMF010000185.1, forward strand.
TGCTGACCTCAATGGACCGCGACGGCACCAAAAGCGGCTTCGATCTGGCGTTGACCCGCGCGATTTCCGACGCGGTCGACATTCCCATCATCGCCAGCGGTGGCGTCGGCACCCTGCAGCATCTGGTCGATGGCGTGCAGGAAGGCCGTGCCGATGCGGTGCTGGCGGCGAGCATTTTCCACTTCGGCGAATATGGCATCGATGAAGCGAAGAAATACATGAAGCAACACGGCATCGAGGTGCGCCTGTGAGCTTGCCCTGTCCAAATCCCCAATCTCTTTGTCGGCTTCGTCTTGCCGTGCTGCCTGCACTGTCTGCTGCTCGCCTTCGCGATCTTCGGAATTTGGACAGGGCATGAGTACGAATTGGCTCGATGCCATCAAATGGGATGCGCAAGGTCTGGTGCCGGCGATTGCCCAGGACGCGGTCAGCGGCGAGATCCTTATGGTGGCGTGGATGAACCGTGAGGCGCTGGAAGAAACTGCGCGCACGCAGCGCGGTGTGTATTTTTCGCGTTCCAGGAATCGTCTGTGGCGCAAGGGCGAGGAATCCGGCCATGTACAAAACGTCAGCGAAATCCGGCTCGATTGCGACAATGACGTGGTGCTGCTGAAAGTTGAACAACTCGGCGGCATTGCCTGTCACACAGGACGGCGATCATGTTTTTTTCAGAAACTGGTCAGGGATGACCAAGGTGGTGAGCAATGGGTGACGACTGCCCCAGTCATCAAGAACCCCGACGAGATCTACCGTAAATGAGCGATATCCTCGACCGCATCGCCGACACACTGGAGGCGCGCAAGCAGGCGTCGCCCGACAGTTCCTACGTGGCCAAGCTCTATGCCAAGGGTACCGACGCCATTCTGAAAAAGATCGGCGAGGAAGCGACCGAGACGGTGATGGCGGCAAAGGACGACCAGCCCGAAAAGATCATCTACGAGGTCGCCGATTTGTGGTTTCATACCCTGGTGCTGCTGGCGCACAAGGGACTGAAACCGGCGGATGTGCTGAATGAACTGGCGCGCCGCGAGGGCTTGTCCGGGCTGGTTGAAAAGGCGAATCGACATGAGTGACTGCATTTTCTGCAAGATCGTTGCCGGCGGGATTCCGTCCAGCAAGGTTTATGAAGACGACGAGGTGCTGGCGTTTCACGATATCCACCCGTTCGCGCGGGTGCATTTTATGATCATTCCGAAGACGCATATTGCGTCATTGGCCGACTGCATGCCCGAACATGAAAAGCTGCTTGGCAAGATACTCCTGCTGGCGCCGCGTCTAGCCAAGGAACAGGGCCTCGATACCGGCTTTAAGACGCTGATCAACACCGGGCGTGGCGGCGGTCAGGAAGTGTTTCACATTCACGTTCACGTATTTGGCGGGGGCGACCCGGTCAAACGTATTTAATTCAAAGGAGAAATAGCATGGGCGCTTTTAGTATCTGGCATTGGCTGATCGTTCTGGTCGTTGTGCTGCTGATTTTCGGCACCAAGAAATTGCGCAACATCGGCAGCGACCTTGGCGGCGCGGTCAAAGGTTTCAAGGACGGCATAAAGGAAGAGACGCCGAAGATCGGCGACAACCCCGAGCAGGGCGGCCATACCATCGATGCCGAAGTCAAGGACAAGCAACACTCCTGAAATTGTGGAACTGCACCTGCTTTTATCGCTGAGTGCGGCTTCCCTGACCTTTGTTTCGGGCTCCTGAATGTTTGATTTTGGCTTTGTTGAACTCGTCGTCATCGGTGTGGTGGCGCTGATTGTCGTCGGCCCTGAGCGCCTGCCCAAGGTGGCGCGCACGGCCGGGCATCTGTATGGCCGCATGCAGCGCTATGTGTCGTCTGTGAAATCCGATATCAGCCAGGAAATACAACTGGATGAAATGCGCCGGGTCGGCCAGGACTTCAGGCAATCGATCGAATCGGCGGCGTCTGGAATTGAGCAGCAGGCGACGGTGGTTGACGACTATCTGCGCGATGAAGTCAGCAACGTCAACAAGGTGGTGGCCGCCATGGCGACGACCGAGGTTGAGCGCCCTGTGACAGCACCGGCGATGAAGCAGATCGAGGCCGAACACGTGCTGCAGCAAAGCCTGCCGCTTGACGAGCCAGACCAGAATATAGTGCCCACCACGCCCTCTGCTGTTGTGGAAACGGCTCGCGGCGACACCGCCGGAAAGTCCGCATGAGCAATCCAGAAGACACATTCATCTCGCATCTCATAGAAATGCGGGATCGCCTGCTGCGCGCGGTGATAGTAGTCGTGGTGCTGTTTGTATTGCTGTTTCCATGGGCGCAGGATCTTTATGCGTTGCTTGCCAAGCCGATGCTGGCCGCGCTGCCGCAAGGCGGGCAGATGATCGCCACTGAGGTCACAACGCCGTTTTTTGTGCCGATCAAGGTCACGATGATGACCGCCTTCCTGCTGGCACTGCCGTGGGTGTTTTACCAGGCGTGGGCATTTATTGCGCCGGGTCTCTATCAGCACGAAAAACGCATTGGCGTGCCGCTGGTGGTCGCCAGCGTGTTGCTGTTCCTGCTCGGGATGGCCTTCGCCTATTTTCTGGTGTTTCCGGTGGTGTTCGGTTTCATTGTTGGCGTGGCGCCCGAAGGTGTGGCGGTGATGACCGACATCGGCAAATATCTCGACTTCGTGATGACCCTATTCATCGCCTTCGGGATTACGTTCGAAGTTCCGGTCGCGGTGGTGTTGCTGGTTAAGATGGGCATGGTGTCGATTGCCAAACTGCGTGAAATACGTCCCTATGTCGTTGTCGGGGCGTTCGTCATCGGCGCCATCTTCACCCCACCCGATGTGATTTCGCAGTTCATGCTCGCCATTCCGATGTGGATTCTGTACGAACTGGGCATCATCGTCGCATCGATGATTACCAAGCCGAAGCCGGAAGCCGAGACGGATTACACACCATTGTCCGAGGCCGACATGGACGCTGAGTTCGACCGTATCGAAGCTGGCAAGATCAAAGCTGAACCGCGCGACCCCAAATGACGCACCCTCGCGGTGCGCAATGTGCCGCCATGCACTTTTGTAGTGCCATCAAACCGGGCGGATAAGCTTATCACTCTTTAGAATCAGTGGCTTATGCAGCGGGAACGCTGCTTGCTTCCGTTTCCCCCAATTCAACTGGGGGCTGGGGCATGGAAGCGCTAAAAACAGGCAGTGATGTGTTGTTCGTATTGCTGGGCGGCATCATGGTGTTGGCCATGCATGCAGGGTTTGCTTTCCTGGAACTCGGTACGGTGCGCAAGAAAAACCAGGTCAACGCACTGGTCAAGATCCTCACCGATTTCTCGGTTTCCACCATCGCCTATTTCTTCATCGGCTACAGCGTCGCCTATGGCGTCAGCTTCTATTCCAGCGCCGAAGTGCTGTCGGCCAAGAATGGCTACGAGCTGGTCAAATTCTTTTTCCTGCTGACGTTTGCAGCGGCGATTCCGGCCATCGTGTCGGGCGGTATTGCCGAACGCGCACGCTTCAATCCGCAACTGGCGGCCACGTTTGCGCTGGTGGGGCTTGTATACCCATTCTACGAAGGCATCGTCTGGAACGGCAACTTCGGCATTCAGGACTGGCTGGAAGCTGCTTTTGGCGCTCGTTTCCACGACTTTGCCGGCTCGGTGGTGGTGCACGCGGTGGGCGGCTGGATTGCGCTGCCGGCGGTGCTGCTGCTCGGTGCGCGGCGTGGACGCTACACCAAGGACGGTATGGTCTCGGCGCACCCGCCGTCGAACATTCCGTTTCTGGCGCTCGGTGCGTGGATTCTGACGGTCGGCTGGTTCGGCTTCAACGTGATGTCGGCGCAACTGATCGAAGCCGTGTCGGGGCTGGTTGCGGTGAATTCGCTGATGGCGATGGTGGGCGGCACGCTGGCTGCGCTGGTGATCGGCCGCAACGACCCAGGCTTCATCCACAACGGCCCGCTGGCCGGGCTGGTGGCGGTGTGCGCGGGGTCCGATCTGATGCATCCGCTTGGTGCGCTGGCAACTGGCGCGATTGCCGGCGCGCTGTTCGTGTGGATGTTCATGGTGACGCAGAACAAATGGAAGATCGACGACGTGCTCGGGGTGTGGCCGTTGCATGGTCTGTGCGGCGCCTGGGGCGGCATCGCCGCCGGAATTTTTGGCGCCAAGGCGCTTGGCGGCATGGGTGGGGTCAGCCTGGCCGCGCAGCTGATCGGCACCCTGGGTGGCGTGGCGGTGGCAACGCTGGGCAGTTTGATCGTGTATGGCAGTTTGAAGTGGCTAACCGGATTGCGACTGGATGCGGAAGCCGAATTTACCGGCGCCGACCTCAGTATTCATAAAGTGTCGGCTACAGCCGAACGAGAGACAAACTGGTAGCGGGCGTAATCAGTTTTTGGGTTTATTTTGCAATTGTCGCAGGTAGGCGCGGCGCTCGATCTGCAGTTGCTCCAGTTGCCGATCCACCTGCACGACATCGGGATGCTGTTCGGTGTATTCCAGCAGCAGTTCGGTTCGTTGAATGCGCAATTCCACCTGTTTTTTGTCGAGGCCGACCAGATACGGGTCTTCCGGGATGGCTGGCTTACGCACGGCTTGATTGGATTCGGTGGGCTCAATGACGGCTGAGTCCGCTTCATTCGCACCCGCAGCCAAATCTGCATCTTCCTGTGGCAGCGGCAGTTGTGGCATGTTGGCCTGGGGAAGTGCAGACGGCATCGGTGGGGGAGCGGCAGGCTCATCGGTGTTCTTGCTGATGAGAACGCCCACGCCGATCAGCAGAAGCACGATCAGCAAGGTTTCAAGCGTCAGCTTGGGCAATCGGCGTGACGGGCGATGGGCAGGCTGCGGGGGAGGCGTTTGCGGTACAGGTAGTGGGGCCACGCCGCGCAGGGCGTTGACCAGCGCGTGCGCGTCGGGGCGGACTTCCGGATTTTTGTCCAGCATGCGCCCCAGCAGTCCGGACAGTTCGGCTGGCAAGTTGGGGCGCAAGCTTGCTGCCTCAACCGGCGCTTCATTGATCACGCGATACACAATCGTGGGTAGGCTGTCACCGTCGAAGGCGTACTGGCCCGTGAGCATTTCATAGAGCACTGCACCCAGCGAGAAAATGTCCGAGCGGCCATCGATTTCACGTCCCATCGCTTGCTCTGGCGACATGTAGCGCGGCGAACCGAGCATTTGTCCGGCGCGAGTATGGTCGCTGTTGATGAGGTGTGCGATGCCGAAATCGGTCAGCTTGATATGCCCGCGTTGACCTGTGACGACCACGTTGGCGGGTTTGATGTCGCGGTGGATTACGCCGTGCTCGTGTGCGAACGCCAGGGCCTCGGCCATCTGTGTGGCCGTTTCGATGGCCAGATCAAGTGGCATCGGACCCTTGTCCATGATGTCGCGCAGCGTCGCGCCGGATAGATATTCCATGGCGATGTAGGCAAGGCCGTCGGCTTCGCCCACATCGTAGATGGTCACGATGTGGGGATGTGACAGGCGGCCAGCACTCTGCGCCTCGTGCAGGAAACGCGATTCCGCATCGGCACCTTCTTGCTGAAGTTCCGCGATGGACACTTTCTTGATGGCGACGGTGCGTTCGATCAGCGGGTCGCGTGCCCGGTAAACCGTACCCATCGCGCCCTGGCCGATTTCTTCGAGAATTTCGTAGCGGCCGATTTTCATGGCAGGGTAAATTTCAGGTCTGGCATGCCACAATCTGGCCGCGTATTGCCTTGCTGTCCGCGCCCATCAGATACAGATAACACGGCATCAGATCGTCCGGGCTCGATAAGGTTTCAGGCGCGAGCCCGGGGTGAGTGCGCGAGCGCAAGGTGGTGGCCACCTGGCCTGGAATCAGCGTGTTGATGCGGAGGTTGCCCTCGGAGCCGAGTTCGTCGGCCCAGATGCGGGTGAGTGTTTCCAGGCCTGACTTTGCTATGGCATAGCCGCCCCAGTAGGCGCTGGGCTGGTGGCCGTGGGTTTCGCCGGTAAATACCACGGAAGCATCCGGCGACTGTCTGAGCAGCGGCAGACATGCGCGGGTGAGCGCGAACGGCGCGATCAGATTGACCCGCATCAGGGTCTGCCACTGTTCCAGTGTTTGCAGTTCAAGTGGTGTCAGGCTGTGGAACTGGTGTGCGCTGTGCAGTACGCCATCGAGCCGCTTCAGGTGATGCGCGATGGTGTTGGCCAGGGTTTCCAGGCTGCGGTCATCCGCGGCCGCGAGGTCGTACGGAAACATCGCCGGCTCGGGGCCGCCGGCCGCGACGATCTCCTCGTACACCGCTTCGAGTTTGGCCTCGTCGCGTGCGAGCAGGGCGACGGTGGCGCCGTGACGTGCGAACGCCAAACTGGCGGCGCGGCCGAGGCCGGAACTGGCACCGGTGACGAGGATGACACGGCCTGCAAGCAGGTCAGAGGGCGGAAGATAGTCTTTCATAGCTGCTCGAGTATGGCGCTGGCCGATTGTACTCCGCTCAGGGTGGCGCTTTCGAGGGTGGCGGGGTAAGGCCCTGCGGTGTAGTCGCCCGCCAGAAAAATCCGCGGATGCGGAGTGCGGATAGGGGGGCGTATCTGCTTGGGTACACAGGCGTAGGTCGCCTGTTTTTCGACGATGCTTTTGCGCCAACGCGCAGGTTCGGGCTGGGCAATGCGTTGCAACTGGGCTTCGGCCTCGTCCAGCCAGTCCGCGCCCAGGTCGGATGCGGCGCTGGCAACAAACGCCAGCAAGCCCGGCTGGCCATGGCTTTGGCCGCGGTCGAAGACGAACTGTGCGGGGCCATCCGCCAGGGCGTAAAGCGATTTGGGCAGACGAAAACTCGAGTCGAACTGGAAGTAGCCAGTGGCAATCGGCTGATAGTCATAGGCCGTGACGGTTTGCACGATGGATTCGAGTGCGGGCACCTGTGCCGCCAGGGCGGACAGATGCTGCGGTGCGACGGCAAGGATGACGTGGCTGTAGACGGCCGATTCGTTGCGGGTGCCCAGCGTGACGGCATCCGTCGCGGCATCCAGCGTGGTGATGCGGCAGGACAGGCGTACGGTGCCGCCCAGTTCAGTCACCCGCGTGGCAGCCGGGGCGGGTAGCAGTGCAGTCAGGTCGCGGCGTGGCAGCAACAGGTCGCTATGATGATTGCGACCGCCGAAGGCGTCGCGGATGACGTTGTGGAAGACCCGGGCACTGGCGATCTCCGGCGGCGTGTTGAGGGCGGACACGCACAGCGGGTGCCATAGCAGACGACGCAGTTTCTCCGGTTGGCCGTGGGTGAGTTGGCTGACGCTCAGGTGATCGGGGGTGTCTGTGCCATGCAACAGTGAATGAGCCCAGCGTGCGGCTGCCAGCTTCTCGCGCCAGCTGAGCCCGTGGGCGCCGAGCAGCCCGGCCAGCAAGTGCAGCGGCGCGGGCAGGCGTGGACAGGCAAGGCTGAAATCCGGCGGCTGGTCGAGTGTGAGCGGCAGGCGCCTCAAATTCTCGGGCGATGCGGCCGGATGCAGATGGTCGATCAGTTGCAGCGTCTGTTCATACGCGCCGAGCAGGATGTGCTGGCCGTTGTCGAGCTGCTGGTTTTCGAGTTCGACCTTGCGCGCGCGCCCGCCCAGGGTGCGGCTGGCTTCGTACAGGGTAACGGCCACCCCAGCCTCCGCCAGCGTCAGTGCGGCGGTACAGCCCGCCCAGCCGCCGCCGACGACTGCAAGCTTTGGGTTCATGGGAACAGCCAAGTTTTACCGGCGAGCCACACTTTGCGCAAGGGCGTGAGCGACACGCGCGTGCGTAACACGGGAAAGTCGGCATGTCGGATTTCGTCCAGCAGGGTGCGGTAAATCGCTGCCATTACCAGACCTGACCGCTGTGCGTGACGCGCGTGGGGGGGCAAGGCGGCGAGGGCGCTTTCGTAGTGGGCGACAGCGCGCTCGAACTGGAACTGCATCAGCGCCTGAAATTCGGGCGTGCTGCGGCCATTCAGGATGTCGGCCTCGGCCACACCGAAGCGCGCCAGTTCGTCCTGCGGCAGGTAGATGCGTCCACGACGTGCGTCCTCGCCAACATCACGGATGATATTGGTGAGTTGGAAGGCGAGCCCCAGTTCGTGGGCGTAGCGGCGGATGTCGCGGTCGTCCTCGCTGCGGCTGTCACCGAAAATTGACGCCGCTACTTCGCCGACCACGCCCGCCACTCGGTAGCAATACAGATGGAGCGACTTGAAATCTGGGTAGCGTGGGTAGTCGAGATCCATCGCCATCCCGTCGACGATTTCCAGCAGCAGCGCGGGCGGAATGGCGTGTCCCTGCACGGTACCGTGCAGGGCGCGTGTCGCCGGGTGCTCGGGTACGCCTGCTGCAAACCGTCCGATTTCTTCGCGCCACCAGTCAAGCTTGGCCAGCGCAACCTGGCGGTCGTGGCATTCGTCCACCACGTCGTCGAGTTCGCGGCACAGCGCATAGAAGGCAGTGATTGCGCGGCGTGTGTCGGGCGGTAGAAAAACGAAGCTGTAGTAGAAGCTGGAGCCGCTGGCAGCGGCGCGTTCGTGGCAATATTGATGGGCATCCATATCAGAAAAGCCCGCGTCCGAGCATGAAGATCCAGTCTTTTTTGGTCAGCACAGGACGGTTGTGGAATACGCAGCCCGGGTCGGCATGCAGTTTGCGCAGGATGGTCTCGCCGCCGAGGATGGTCACGCGCAATTCCAGCCCGATGTGTCCCTTCAACTGCCGGCCAAGTGGCGCGCCGGCCTGCAATAATTTACGGGCGCGCTCGATCTGCTTATGCATCATCGTGTGCCATAGGCCACGCGTATCGCCGTGGGCGATTTGAGTCTCGCTGACGTGGTATGCAGCCAGTTCGTCCTGCGGCAGGTAGACGCGGTCTTTCCGGTAATCGACGGCGATGTCCTGCAAAAAATTGATCAGTTGCAGACTGCTGCAAATGGCATCGGAATAGGCCAGATGGCGCGGGTCGTGGTCGCCGTAGAGATGCAGCATCAGGCGCCCCACCGGATTAGCCGAGCGGCGGCAGTAATCCATGACTTCGCCAAAGCTGGCGTAGCGCTTTTTTTTCACATCCTGGGCAAAGGCCGATAGCAGATCGCGGAACGGGGCGAGTGGAATGGCGTGGGCGTGAATCGCACCGGCCAGCGGACCGAACACAGCATCGTGTGGTGTCTCGCCGCGTTCGATGCGATCCAGTTCGGCATGGTAGGCCGCAAGTTGTTCCAGACGTGTTGCCGCCGGCGCGTTTCCTTCGTCGGCGATGTCGTCTGCTGTGCGGGCAAAACGGTAGATGGCTTCGACCGGCTGACGCAGCCGTTTGGGCAGCAACCAGGACGCAACAGGGAAGTTTTCGTAGTGTTCGACCGGCACCGGCAACAAAAAAGCGGAATGGGAATAATGACTTAGGCGGGATGCCGGCTTCGCTTGGGTGACAGCATCGTATTGATTATATTACACTTATCGGTCGATAGTTTTGCGGCTCAGCCGCGAGAGTGGCGGAATTGGTAGACGCACTGGATTTAGGTTCCAGCGCCGCAAGGCGTGGGGGTTCGAGTCCCCCCTTTCGCACCATCGGCTTTTTATAGCCCTTTACCCATCATTTCAATTCAGCCAGGAAGTATTTTGATGCAAGCAAATCTTGAAGTTCTCGAAGGACTGGTCCGCCGTCTGGATATCAGTGTGCCCATGGATCAACTGGAATCCGAAGTGCAAAGCCGACTCAAGCGACTGGCACGCAACGTCAAGATGGATGGTTTCCGTCCGGGCAAGGCGCCCCTGGCGGCGGTCGCGCGTCAGCATGCACCTGGTGTGCGTCAGGAAGTGCTGGGCGAGCGCCTGCAGGCCCGTTTTAATGAAGCCGTGCAGACACAGCAGCTGAAAATTGCGGGCTATCCGCGCTTTGAACCGAAAGCGGGTCAGACCGATGCTGCTGAAATGACCTTCAGTGCCAGTTTCGAGGTCTATCCTGAAGTAAAAATCGACGACTTGAGCACGGGCAAGATTAGCCGTCCGGCCGTGGAGTTGGGCGATGCCGATGTAGCGAAGACGCTGGAAGTGCTGCAGAAGCAGCGCCGGACGTTCGAACTCACCGACCGGGCTGCGGCGGAAGGTGATCTGGTCAGGTTCGACTACCAGGGCACGGTTGACGGCGTGCCTTTCGAAGGCGGCCATGGCGAGGGCTTTGCCGCGGTGATCGGCGAAGGTCGTTTGCTGAAGGATTTCGAGCAGAATCTGGTTGGGCTCAAGGCTGGCGACAACAAGGGCTTCGACCTGACCTTTCCGGCCGAGTATGGGGCCAAGGAACTCGCCGGCAAGGGCGCGCATTTCGAGGTGCAGGTCAAGGACGTCAAGACGCCCGTGCTGCCCGAGGTGGATGCGGAATTTGCCAAGGCGCTGGGCGTCGAAAACGGTGACGTCGAGAAACTGAAGGCTGAAGTGAAAGCCAATCTGGAACTTGAAGTGAAGCGTCGCGTGCAGGCGAAACTGAAAGAGCAGGCCATGGACCTGTTGATCCTGAAAAGTACGCTGGATCTGCCGCAGAGTCTGGTCGCAATGGAAACTGAACGTCTGATGAAAATGACCGAAGCCGACATGCAATCGCGCGGGGTTCAGACCATGAAGCTTTCCGCCGATATGTTTACCGGACAGGCTGAGCGCCGTGTGCGACTGGGACTAATCCTGGCTGAGATCGTTCAGGCGCACAAACTCACGGCGCAGCCCGAGCAAATCCGGGCCCTGATTCAGGAGCAGGCACAGAGCTACGAGGACCCCGAACAGGTGGTGCAGTGGTACTACCAGAACCCGGAACGGATGCACGAGATCGAGTCCCTGGCGCTGGAAGAGAATGTGGTAGCATGGGTTGCAGGTCAGGCCCAAGTGGAAGACGTGACAACCTCCTTTGAAGAACTGATGGGACGTGCCTGATGCACATTGATTTTGAAAGTGGTATATCCAATTCCCAGCCCTTCGAGCCTCAAGGTTTGGGGCTGGTTCCCATGGTCGTCGAACAAAGCGGCCGCGGCGAACGTGCCTATGACATCTACTCGCGCCTGCTCAAGGAACGGGTCATTTTCCTGGTTGGGCCGGTGAACGACGCGACAGCCAACCTGGTGGTCGCGCAGATGCTGTTTCTGGAGTCGGAAAACCCCGACAAGGACATCTACTTCTACATCAACTCGCCTGGCGGCTCGGTTTCGGCCGGCCTGGCGATCTATGACACCATGCAGTTCATCAAGCCGGACGTGTCCACCCTGTGCATCGGCCAGGCCGCAAGCATGGGCGCGTTCCTGCTGACCGCGGGCGCCAAGGGCAAGCGCTATTGCCTGCCCAACTCGCGCGTGATGATTCACCAACCGCTGGGCGGATTTCAGGGCCAGGCGTCGGACATCGCGATTCACGCCAAGGAAATCCTGTATTTGAAATCCCGCCTTAACGACATGCTGGCCAAACACACCGGACAGAGCATGGAGGTGATTGAGCGCGACACCGATCGTGACAACTTCATGAGTGCGGACGACGCCGTGAGTTATGGGCTGATCGACAAGGTGCTGACCAGCCGAATCGAAGCATCAGGCAATTAAGCGAAGGAATGGCTATGGCAGACAAAGGCTCGAGCGACAAACTTCTTTACTGCTCGTTCTGCGGCAAAAGCCAGCACGAGGTGCGCAAGCTGATTGCCGGCCCGTCGGTATTCATTTGTGATGAGTGTGTCGAGTTGTGCAACGACATCATTCGCGAAGAAATCCAGCAGGCTGACGGCCAGAAGAGTAGCGGTTCTGACTTGCCGACGCCCCATGAAATCAGCGAAATTCTCGGCCAGTACGTGATCGGCCAGGAACAGGCAAAAAAGGCCCTATCGGTTGCGGTGTACAACCACTACAAGCGTCTGCGCAGCAACGCCAGCAGTGGTGATGTCGAACTGGCCAAGAGCAATATCCTGCTGATCGGACCCACCGGATCGGGCAAGACCCTGCTCGCGCAAACGCTGGCACGTCTGCTGAATGTGCCGTTTGTGATCGCCGATGCCACCACGTTGACCGAGGCCGGTTATGTGGGCGAGGACGTCGAGAACATCATCCAGAAGTTGTTGCAGAAGTGCGATTACGACGTCGAAAAAGCCAAGCAGGGCATCGTCTACATCGATGAAATCGACAAGGTTTCGCGCAAATCGGACAACCCCTCGATTACCCGCGACGTGTCTGGTGAAGGTGTGCAGCAGGCGCTGCTCAAGCTGATCGAAGGCACCACGGCATCGGTTCCCCCGCAGGGTGGCCGCAAGCATCCGAATCAGGAATTTGTCCAGGTCGACACCAGCAACATTCTGTTCATTTGTGGCGGCGCCTTCAGCGGACTGGAAAAAGTCATCCGTGGTCGAACCGAAAAGGGTGGCATCGGTTTCGGTGCACAGGTCAAGAATGTCGACGATACCAAGCGCGACGTTGAACTGCTGCATCAGGTTGAGCCTGAAGATCTCATCAAATACGGCCTGATCCCGGAATTTGTCGGTCGTTTGCCCGTAGTGACGACACTCGACGAGCTTGACGAGAAGGCTCTGGTGCAAATTCTGACAGAGCCGAAGAATGCACTGACCAAGCAATTCGCCAAGCTCTTCAAGATGGAAGGTGTCGATCTTGAATTTCGCGAAGCTGCACTGAATGCTATCGCCAAGCGTGCGCTGGCACGTCGCACCGGTGCGCGCGGTCTGCGCTCCATCATCGAGCACGCCCTGCTCGACACCATGTACGATCTGCCTTCCCTTAAGGGCGTCAGCAAGGTGGTGGTGGACGATAGCCTGATCAACGGTGAAGGCAAGCCTTTGCTGATTTATTCGGAACCGGACGGCCAGTCACTGGCTGCTGGCGCTTAAACCAGTAATGGCTGACGGGGAACCAGTCAGCCATCTTGAATTCCAACCTATGCCCCCCAATTATGGATGAGCGTGGTTGTTGCCGATTTGTCGGCTTTACAAACACGGCCTGCCCTTTACGGGTAGAGCGTGGTTGAATGCCGCGCATCCTTTCCTCAACTTTTACCAGGAAATCATGATGAGCGACAACGTATCCCAGGAACAGGTTGATCTGCCGCTGTTGCCGCTTAGGGATGTGGTGGTGTTTCCCCACATGGTCATTCCCCTGTTTGTCGGCCGTCCCAAATCGATCAAGGCGCTGGAAACCGCAATGGAGTCCGGCAAGAGCATTCTGCTGGTCGCGCAAAAGACTGCCGCACAGGACGACCCCACACCGCTAGATTTGTATGATACCGGCAGCGTTGCCACCGTGCTGCAGATGCTGAAACTGCCAGATGGCACGGTCAAGGTGCTGGTAGAAGGCAATCAGCGTGCCCGCGTGCTGGAAGTGGTCGATGCCGAGACCCATCTCACCGCACGTGCTGAAATCCTGCCTGCCGAGGGTGAGGAACTGGTGGAAGTTGAAGCGATGCGTCGCGCTCTGCTGACGCAGTTCGACCAGTACGTCAAACTCAACAAGAAGATTCCGCCGGAAATCCTCACTTCGCTGTCGGGCATCGACGAAGGCGGCCGCCTGGCCGACACCATCGTCGCACACCTGCCGCTCAAGCTGGAACAGAAGCAGGAAGTGCTGGAGATGATCGGCGTCAATAAGCGTCTGGAACATCTGCTCGGCCTGCTGGAAGGCGAACTCGACATCCTGCAGGTGGAAAAGCGCATCCGCGGCCGCGTCAAGCGGCAGATGGAGAAGAGCCAGCGCGAGTACTACCTGAACGAACAGGTCAAGGCGATCCAGAAGGAACTGGGCGACATCGAGGAAGGCGCCGAACTGGAAGAGCTTGAAAGTCGCATCAAACAGGCCAGCATGTCCAAGGAAGCCGAAGCCAAGGCCATGGGCGAGTTGAAGAAACTGCGCATGATGTCGCCGATGTCGGCCGAAGCGACCGTGATCCGTAGCTACATCGAAGCGATGGTTGGCCTGCCGTGGAAGAAAAAAACCAAGATCAGCAAGGATCTGGTCAAGGCCGAGCGCGTGCTCGACGAAGATCACTACGGGCTAGACAAGGTCAAGGAACGCATTCTCGAATACCTGGCAGTGCAGCAGCGCGTCGACAAGGTGAAAGCCCCGATTCTCTGCCTGGTGGGGCCCCCTGGAGTCGGCAAGACCTCGCTCGGACAATCCATCGCACGTGCCACCAACCGCAAATTCGTGCGCATGGCGCTGGGCGGCGTGCGCGACGAGTCCGAGATTCGCGGCCACCGCCGCACCTACATCGGCTCGATGCCGGGCAAGATTCTGCAAAGCTTGACCAAGGTCGGGGTGCGCAATCCGTTGTTCCTGCTTGATGAAGTCGACAAGATGGGGCAGGATTTTCGCGGCGATCCCTCATCGGCGCTGCTGGAAGTGCTCGATCCCGAGCAGAACCACACCTTCCAGGATCATTACATCGAGGTCGAGTACGACCTGTCGGATGTAATGTTTGTCGCCACCGCCAACTCGCTCAATCTGCCCGCACCTTTGCTGGACCGCATGGAAGTGATCCGCCTGTCGGGTTATACCGAAGACGAGAAAATCAACATTGCCGTGCGCTATCTGGTGCCCAAGCAGCTCAAGGTCAACGGCATCAAGGAAGGCGAGCTTGGCATTGCCGAGTCGGCGATCCGTGACATCGTGCGTTACTACACGCGCGAAGCGGGTGTGCGCAGTCTCGAACGCGAGATTTCCAAGATTTGTCGCAAGGCCGTCAAGGCGCTGCTGCTGAAAAAGCAGAGCAGCAAGATTTCTGTGACCTCGCGCAATCTGGAGAAATATCTCGGCGTGCAACGCTTCAGCTTCGGCGTCGCGGAACAGACGAATCAGGTGGGTCAGGTGACCGGTCTGGCGTGGACCGAGGTGGGTGGCGAACTGCTGACCATCGAGGCTGTTTCGCTGCCAGGGCGCGGCAAGATGACCACGACCGGCAAACTCGGTGAAGTGATGCAGGAGTCCATCCAGGCGGCGTTGTCCGTAGTGCGCTCGCGTGCTCGCAAACTTGGAATACAGGAAGATTTCTACCAGAAGCGCGACATCCACATCCACTTGCCGGAAGGCGCAACGCCGAAAGACGGACCGTCGGCCGGTACAGCAATCTGCACTTCGATGGTGTCGATTCTCACCGGAATTCCCGTTCGAGCTGATGTCGCCATGACCGGTGAAATCACCCTGCGTGGTGAAGTTCTGCCAATTGGTGGTCTGAAGGAAAAGCTGCTTGCTGCACATCGCGGTGGCATCAAGACCGTGTTGATCCCGCAGGAAAATGTCAAGGATTTGACCGAGATCCCGGACAACATCAAAAACAAGCTCGACATTCATCCGGTCAAGTGGATCGATCAGGTGCTGGAATTGGCACTGGAACATGCGCCTGAGCCTTTGCAGGATGAACCCGAAGCCGAAACCCCAGCGATTGCGGTGCCGGAAGAGGGGGGCACTTCTGCTGCGGCACTGAAGCACTGAGCGTTTTTTTGACCGTTCGTCGGAATCCCGCGCCAGACGCGGGATTCTTTTGGGCAACAGGCCGGGAAACCGCTTGACACAAGGTTTTGCGGGTTGCTATAAAAGCGCCCACAGGGTTTTCCTGTACGACTTGAGTGAAGGGGACAACACGTGAACAAATCCGAATTGATTGATGCCATCGCGGAATCGGCTGATATTTCAAAAGCCGCCGCAGGACGTGCACTGGACGCAACGGTTGAGGCAGTAAAGAAAGCACTGAAAAAAGGCGATATGGTGACGCTTGTGGGGTTCGGCAGTTTCTATGTCGGCAAACGCGCCGCACGCACCGGCCGCAATCCTCGCACAGGCGCAGCCATCAAGATCAAGGCCGCGAAAGTGCCGAAGTTCCGCGCGGGTAAAGGCCTCAAGGACGCAGTTAATTAATAAAAAAACGCAGTTAGCATTTGGCAAGGTCCGAAAATATGTTGTAGAATCCTGGTCTTCGTCGGGTGCTTAGCTCAGCTGGTAGAGCGTCGCCTTTACACGGCGAATGTCGGGGGTTCGAGCCCCTCAGCACCCACCAGCAGCGTTAATAAAAATGCCAGGCAGTGACGTTTTAGGTGGTACGGTTTTTGTAATACGCAGTACAAGGGAGTGGTAGTTCAGTTGGTTAGAATACCGGCCTGTCACGCCGGGGGTCGCGGGTTCGAGTCCCGTCCACTCCGCCAACATCATAAAAGGCGAACGAAAGTTCGCCTTTTTTCATTTCAGCGCCTTTTTCCTTATAACAAGGCGAGACGCAAGGCGCAAAGTGCGCGAAAATTCGCGCTTACTTTATATCTGGAGTAGAAGATCGTGCTAGAAGCAATCCGCAAGCATGCCAAGGGTTGGTTGGCCAAAGTCATACTGGCCTTGATCATTGTGACCTTCGCCCTGTTTGGTGTGGATTCCTACATGTCGGGCGACAAAGGTGGCGGTGTGGTGGCCGAGGTTGGCGATGTGAGGATTTCGAGTGAAGAACTGGCGCGAGAAATCCAGGTGCAACGTGACCGCATGCGCGAGGCACTTGGACCGGCCTTCGATCCGGCAGTGATCGAGACGACAGGTTTTCGCAAGGAGGTGCTCGACAAGCTGATCGAGCGCAAGGCTTTGTTGCTTGAAGCGCAGAAGCTCAAATTTTTGGCGCCCGATGCCTACATCGCGTCGGTGCTGGCGCAGATCCAGGCCTTTCAACAGGATGGCGCATTTTCCCAGCAACGCTATGAAGCGATCCTGCGTCAGAATGGCCGCACGCCGGCCCAGTTTGAAAATGAACTGCGTCAGGAATTCATGCTCGAGGCTATCACCAGCCCGGTGTCGCTCGCTGCCTTTCCGTCGACTACCTCGCTGACTCAGCTTGCTCGCCTGGTGGCGCAGCAACGCGAGATCGCCTGGGTGGATTTGCCGGTTAGTGTGGTGGCAGCGCAGATCAAGGTGACGCCGGCTGACATTGAACGTTATTACGCGGCCAATCAGGCTGAATTTACCGAGCCTGAGCAAATTCGTGCCGAATATCTGGCGCTGGACATGGCAAGCGTGGCGGCGGGCATCGCAGTGAGCGATCAGGCTGTGGCAGATTATTATGCGGCCAACGCCGCGCAGTTTGGTCAGCCCGAGCAACGCAGTGCGAGCCATATCCTGATTGCCGCCGACATCAATGCGGACGCGGCAACACGCGCGCAGGCCAAGACGAAGGCAGACGAGCTGGTTCAAATCCTGAAAAAGACCCCGGGACGCTTCACTGAACTGGCACGTGCCGACTCGCAGGATCCAGGCTCGGCGGCGCAAGACGGCAGCCTCGGCAGCTTTGGGCGCGGCATGATGGTCAAGCCTTTTGAGGATGCGGTTTTCAGCATGAAACCGAAGGAAATCCGTGGCCCGGTGGAGAGCGACTTTGGCTATCACATCATCCGACTGGATGGCATCGAGTCTGCACAGACAGCACCGCTGGCCGAGGTTCGTGCGGCGGTGGTGGATGAATTGCGCAAGCAACAGGCACAGAAGGTATTTGCCGATCTGGCCGACAACTTCAGCAATCTGGTCTATGAGAACGCCAACTCGTTACAGCCCGCTGCAACGGCCGCCAAACTGACGGCTCAGCAAAGCGGCTGGATGACTACGGGAAATGCGCTCCCGCCGTTCAATCATGCGGCTTTGTCGAGTGCTCTGTTTAGCCCCGAGTCGATCAAGTCGAAACAGAATACCGAAGCCTTCGAGGTGCAGCCCGGTACGCTGGTGGCCGCACGGGTGATTGAGCATCGCGCGGCGCGTCTGCGTCCGCTAGTTGAAGTGTCCGCGGCGATCGAGTCCAGACTGCACGCTGAGCAGAGTGAAAAACTGCTGACGCAAAAAGGCGAAGCTACGTTACAGGCCTTGATCAAAGGTGAGGAGGCTGGCTTGAACTGGTCTGCTTTCCAGGTGGTCGGGCGTCAGCCTTCTGCTGCGCTCGATCCAGCGGGTGCTAAAGCCGTGTTCAGGGTGAACGCCGACAAGTTGCCCGCCTATACCGGCTTTGCACGTCCCGACGGTTCGTATCGCATCGTGCGGGTCAGTCGTGTGCTGGAGGCACCCGAACTGGATCCGATGCTGCGGGCTTCGATTGAGTCCGGCGCCATGCAGGCACAACAGCGTGCGGACATGCAGGCTATGATTGCTTTGATCGCTGCCAGTCAGAAAGTGAAAATCAAACCGGGTGCAATCGAAGTCAGATAAATATTGACGGCTTCCCCCAGTAAAAAACGCGCCTCAAGGGCGCGTTTTTACTGGGGGATCATCATTACGGATCAGCTTTCGGCGCCAGCTGTAGAGTTGAATCCGGCATCAACGTAGGTGATTTCACCGGTGATGCCGGAAGCCAGGTCGGAGAGCATGAAGGCAGCGGCGTTGCCAACCTCATCAATGGTCACGTTGCGGCGCAGCGGCGCATTTTTGGCGGCGATATCGAGCTTCTCGCCGAAGTTGGCGATGCCGCTGGCAGCCAGCGTTTTGATCGGGCCGGCCGAGATGGCGTTAACGCGGATACCTTTGGGGCCCAGGCTTTGTGCCATGTAGTACACGCTGGACTCGAGGCTGGCCTTGGCCAGTCCCATCACGTTGTAGTTGGGGACGGAGCGCACAGCGCCCAGATACGACAGCGTCAACAGCGCTGCCTGGCGACCCTCCATCATCGGCAACGCGGCTTTGGCCAGCGCGGCAAAACTGTAGGAACTGATGTCATGGGCGATGCGGAAGTTTTCCCGGGTGACCGCGGAGAGGAAATCGCCGGCCAGAGCTTCCTTCGGCGTAAACGCGATCGAATGCACCAGACCATCCAGGCTGTCCCAGTGTTTGCAGAGGTCGGCAAACAGCGTGTCGATCTGCTCGTCGCTGCCAACGTCGCACGGAAACACCAGGCTGGAATCGAATTCCTTGGCGAATTCGGTGACGCGATCCTTGATGCGTTCGCCCTGGTAGGTGAAGGCAAGCTCGGCGCCCTGGCGCTTGCACGCAGCGGCGATGCCATACGCGATCGAACGATTGGAAATGACGCCGGTAATCAGCAAACGCTTGCCCGCAAGAAATCCCATGATGGTCTCGGAGAGTTGAGTAACTCCGGATTATAACGGCTGACGTTGGCGGCGTGCTTGGGTACACTTGCGGCATGGTACGTATCGGGATGATTTTGCTGGGGATGGGTATGGGCTTGCTGGCGGGGTGTTCCGACAGCTTGAATAATCCCTATCCAGGCAATGTGACGCGTGCCAACGCGGTTTACAGCGCGTTTTCCGATCGCCCCAAGCACCTTGATCCGGCGCGTTCCTACAGTTCGAACGAAGTCGAGTTCACCGGGCAGATTTACGAGCCGCCGCTGCAATACCACTTTCTGAAGCGTCCCTATACGTTGGTCCCGCTGACCGCGCAGGCGGTACCGAAGCCACGCTATTTCGATGCAGCAGGCAAACCGCTGCCGGACGACACGCCCTCTGCCAGCATTGCGCAGAGTGTCTACGAGATTAGTATTCGCCCCGGCATTCGCTACCAGCCGCACCCAGCGTTTGCCCGCGATGCGGCGGGACGCTACCACTACCATGCGCTGACAGCCCAGGATATTGCCGGGAAAAATCAGGTCAGCGATTTCGAGCACAGCGGCACTCGCGAACTGGTGGCGGAAGATTATGTGTACCAGATTAAGCGGCTGGCCAACCCCAGGTTGAGTTCGCCGATTTTTGGTTTGATGAGTGAGCACATCGTCGGCCTGAAAACGCTGGGTGAGACGCTGGAGAAAACCGTCCAATCCAGTCCTGAGGCCTGGCTGGATCTCAGGCGTTTTCCGCTCGAAGGCGCGGAAGTCGTCGACCGCTATACCTATCGCATTCACATCAAGGGCAAATATCCGCAGTTCATCTACTGGCTGGCGATGCCGTTCTTTGCGCCGATTCCGTGGGAGGCCGAGGAGTTCTATGCGCAGCCCGGCATGGCAGACAGGAACTTCTCGCTCGACTGGCAACCGGTCGGCACCGGCCCTTTCTATCTGGCGGAGAACGATCCCAACCGCCGCATGGTGCTGAAGAAAAATCCGCATTTCCACGGCGAAACCTACCCGACGGAGGGCAACGACGAAGACCGCCAGGCCGGCTTGCTCGTGGATGCCGGCAAGCCGCTGCCGTTCGTGGACGAAGCCGTGTTCAGCCTGGAAAAGGAAACCATCCCCTACTGGAGCAAGTTTCTGCAGGGCTACTACGACAGTTCCGGCATCAGTTCTGATAGCTTCGACCAGGCGGTTCAGTTCGCGGCAGGCGGCGATCCGCAGTTGACCGATAGCATGCGCGGCAAGGATATTCATCTCATCACCGCTGTGTCGGCTTCACTCTGGTATGTGGGATTCAACATGCTCGACCCGGTGGTCGGCGGCCTGGGGGAAGATCGCCAGAAGCTGCGGCAGGCGCTGTCCATCGCGTTTGATTACGACGAATTTATTTCCATTTTTTTGAATGGTCGCGGCATCCCGGCGCAGGGGCCGATCCCGCCCGGGCTGTTTGGCTATGTCGAGGGTGAGGCCGGACTGAATCCCTACGTATACGAGTCGCGCGACGGCACCATCCAGCGCCGCTCCATCGATGTTGCCCGGAAACTGCTGGCCGAGGCGGGCTATCCCAACGGTCGCGACGCCAAGACCGGCGCCCCGCTGGTGCTGTATTTCGACACCATGGCGAGCGGCCCCGACGCCAAGTCGCGGCTCGACTGGATGAAGAAACAGCTTGACAAGCTCAACGTGCAGCTGGTGGTGCGCGGCACCGACTACAACCGCTTCCAGGACAAGATCCGCAAGGGCAATGCGCAGCTATTCGAATGGGGCTGGAACGCCGATTATCCCGATCCGGAAAACTTCTTCTTCCTGCTGTATGGCCCGCACAAAAAGGTTGGCACGGGTGGCGAGAACGCCGCCAACTATGACAATCCAGAATTCAATCGTCTGTTCGAGCGCATGAAGGACATGGACAACGGCCCCGAGCGCCAGCAGCTGATCGACACCATGCTGGAAATTGTGCGCCGCGATGCGCCGTGGATATTTGCCTACTATCCCAAGTCCTTCGGACTGCGCCACGGCTGGGTGATGAACGTCAAACCCAACCTGATGGCCAACAACACGCTCAAGTACCGCCGCATCGATCCTGAATTGAGGGAGAGCCGACGTGCTGAGTGGAACCACCCGGTGCTGTGGCCGATCGGGTTGCTGGTGGCCGCGCTGGTGGCCATCATTGCGCCGGCGATAATCGGATGGCGTCGTCATGAGAAGAGCAGAGCGTAATGGATGAACCATCGAGCGTGGGCTGACTTGTAATGCGATATCAGGGAAAGATCATCAAATGGAACGATGAAAAAGGGTTCGGCTTTGTCGTTCCAAAAGGCGGCAGCCAGCCTGTCTTCGTCCATGTGCGAGCTTTTTCCAACCGTCAGAGACGGCCGGTGGTCGATGCGACGATCAACTACGAGTTAGGAAGCGACACGCAGGGCCGTTGTTGCGCAGTCAATGTTCGTTATGCAGACGAAAATCAGGCAACGGTTGAACTCAGAATCAGTCTCGTCCCTGTGCTGTTGGTGATTGCGTTCTTAGCCTTATTCATATTCCTGGAGAGCTCTGGGAGAATACCGATGGCAGTGGCAATCCTTTATCTGGCGGCAAGTCTGGTGACCTTCATGGCCTATGCGCTGGACAAGAGCGCAGCGAAATCTGGCCAATGGAGAACTCAGGAAAGCACCTTATTCTTGATGGGCTTGGCTGGTGGCTGGCCTGGAGCGGTCCTCGCACAGCAATTATTCCGGCACAAATCGAGCAAGCGTGATTTCCAGATATTTTTCTGGCTGACCGTGATAGTCAACAGCAGTGCACTCTTCTGGTTGCTTTCCCCTAATGGCGCAGATATGCGTTTGTTGTTGGGCGGGATAATCTAACCCATGCTCGCCTACATTCTGCGCCGCCTGCTGTATGCGATCCCGATCCTGATCGGGGTGAATCTGTTGACGTTTACCCTGTTTTTCGTCGTCAACACCCAGGACGACATGGCGCGGCTGCAACTCGGCGCCAAGCATGTGACGCCGGAGGCGATCGAACGCTGGAAGACCGAGCATGGCTACGACAAGCCATTGTTGCTGAACGCGCAGGCCAAGGGCAGCGCGCAGCTTACTGACACGATTTTCTTCAAGCACTCGGCCGCCATGTTCGTGTTCGAATTCGGCAAGGGCGACGACGGCCGCAACATCGGCAATGAAATTCGTACCCGCATGGGACCAAGCCTGGCGATTGCGCTGCCGGTGTTCGTCATCGGCCTCTTGGTCAACATCACCTTTGCATTGCTGATGGTGTTTTTCCGCGCCACCTATCTCGATCTGTGGGGAGTCGTGTTTTGCGTGGTGCTGATGTCGATCTCGGGACTGTTCTACATCATCGCCGGACAGTATTTCATTGCCAAATTATGGAACCTGCTACCGATCTCGGGCTTCGCCGGCGGCATCGACGGCATTCGCTTCATCCTGTTGCCGGTGCTGGTCGGCGTGGTAGCCGGCATCGGCAGTGGTTCGCGCTGGTACCGCACGATTTTTCTTGAGGAAATCGGCAAGGACTATGTGCGCACCGCGCGCGCCAAGGGCCTGGGCGAGGTGCGCGTGCTGTTCCGCCATGTGCTGAAGAACGGCATGATCCCGATTCTGACCGGCGTGGTGGTGGTGCTGCCGCTGCTGTTCATGGGTAGTCTCATCACCGAATCCTTCTTTGGCATTCCGGGGCTGGGCAGCTACACCATCGATGCGATCCAGGCGCAGGATTTCGCCGTGGTACGGGCGATGGTGTTCCTCGGCTCCTTCCTCTACATCGTCGGCCTCATCCTCACCGACATTTCCTATTCGTGGGTCGATCCACGGGTGAGGCTGCAATGAATAGCATCCAGCCGGTGATCCTGTGGACCGATGCGCTGATTTTCGCACTGCTGGCGGCGGTGCTGGTGCTGGTATGGATTATTCGCCGCCAGGAGCATTTGCGGGCGCCTTGGCGCAAGGTGGCGCAGCGCCCAATGGCGATGGGGGCGGCGCTGGTGCTGGGCGTGTTTGTGGTCATCGGCCTGCTCGATTCGCTGCATTACCGTGAGGCTTTGCCCGACAGCCCGGCCGATACGCCGCAGTATTCGGTCGAGGTGCTGTCTGCATTCGACGCGCTGGTGGGCGAGTTGCGCACCCGCAAGGAGAAAACCTATTCAGCACCGTTGGCGATGCAACTGTACGCCAAGGAATTTGTGCAGCGCGACGGTATGACCGCGCGCGTTTATCCGCGCTTGCAATTCGGTGGCGCGCATCTGCAAGCTGCGGATGAGCATGTGTCCGATATCACACGGCGTACGCTCACTGGCGCCGTTCAGGGCGTACTGGCGAGCCTGCTGCTGTTTGCCGCGCTGGCCACCTGGCAGGCGCGCCGCACGCAAGCGCCGGTTGGGGCCTGGCTGGCCGACTGGAGAAGCGGACGCCTCGGCTGGCCGGGGCGGACGGTTGTTTTCGTGATCGCGCTGCTGCTGATGCTGGGCGGCGTGCTGGCGCAGCTGGCATCCGGCTACCACGTGCTGGGGACGGATAAGGTGGGGCAGGACGTGCTCTACATCAGTCTCAAGAGCATCCGCACCGGCCTGGTGATCGGTACCCTTACCACGCTGGTCACGCTGCCGCTGGCGATCGGTTTCGGCATCGCCGCCGGCTATTTCCGCGGCTGGGTGGATGACGTCATCCAGTACATCTACACCGTGCTGAATTCGATTCCGGGCGTACTGCTGATCGCGGCGGCGGTGCTGATCGTGCAGGTCTATATCGAGTCCAATCCCGAGCTGTTCGACACCGCTGCGGCACGTGCCGACATTCGCCTGCTGGCGCTCTGCCTCATCATGGGCGTGACCAGCTGGACCGGTCTGGCGCGTCTGCTGCGCGGCGAATCACTGAAGCTGCGCACGCTCGATTACGTCGAGGCGGCGCGTGCTTTTGGCGTGTCGAATGCGCGCATCATCAGCCGCCACATTTTCCCCAACGTGTTTCATCTGGTGCTGATCGCGATCGTGCTGGATTTCTCTGGCCTGGTGCTGGCCGAAGCCGTGCTGTCCTACGTCGGCGTCGGCGTCGATCCTTCCATGTACAGCTGGGGCAACATGATCAACGGCGCGCGCCTCGAACTGGCGCGCGAGCCCGTCGTCTGGTGGCAACTCGGCGCCGCCTTTGCCTTCATGTTTACCCTGGTGCTGGCGGCCAACCTGTTTGCCGATGGCGTGCGCGACGCCTTCGACCCGCGGATGGGGGGCCAGCGATGAAGCCCCTGCTTGAGGTGCGCGATCTCGTCACCGGCTTCGGCGCCACACGCGTGGTCGATGGCGTGTCGTTCCACGTTGCGGCGGGCGAAACCTACGCGCTGCTGGGCGAATCCGGCTGCGGCAAATCGATGACGGCGCTGTCGTTGATGCGCTTGCTGCCGGACGGCGGCCGCGTAACCACAGGCACCGTCGAACTGGACGGGGAAAACGTGCTGGCCTTGCCCGAACGCGAGATGCGGCGCGTGCGCGGTGGACAGATGGCGATGATTTTCCAGGAGCCGATGCTGGCGCTGAACCCGGTCATCAAGGTGGGGGAGCAGATCGGCGAAGCGCTGGCGCTGCATCATAATCTCGCTGGACAGGCTGCACGCGATGCGGCGCGCGGGCTGCTTGATTCAGTGGGCGTGCCGGATGCGGCGCGCCGGCTCGACACCTATCCATTCGAATTGTCAGGCGGGCTGCGTCAGCGGGTGATGATCGCGATGGCACTGGCGGGTCAGCCCAAGCTCCTGATCGCCGACGAACCGACCACGGCGCTCGATGTGACCATCCAGGCGCAGGTGCTCGACGTGCTGCGCAAGCTCAAGGCCGACCGGCAGATGGGCATGCTGCTGATTACGCACGATCTTGGCGTGGTGGCGGAGAACGCCGATCGCGTGGGGGTGATGTATGCCGGCGAGTTGCTGGAGGAGGGCACACGCGAATCGTTCTTTGCCGCGCCGCAGCATCCCTATAGCCGCATGTTGTTCGAGGCGCTGCCGCGTCCCGGCGACGGCGGACGACTGACCACGATTCCAGGCCAGGTGCCGAAGCTCGATGGCCAGCTGCGCGGCTGCCGCTTTGCGCCGCGCTGTCCGCATGCCGTTGCGCGCTGCCGTGACGAAGCGCCCGGTTGGCAGGTGATCGATGGTCAGCGGGTGCGCTGCCATCTGGCGGGCACTTTGCCTGCGCGCATTGAGCGCGAGGGCACCGCTCACTCCGTAAGTCAGGCGACGCAACCGCTGCTGCAGGTAGATGGACTCAAAGTGCATTTCCCGATCCGGCGCGGCTTCATCCAGCGCACGGTAGGCCACGTGCGCGCCGTCGACGACGTGTCGCTGAACATTCAGGCGGGCCGAACGCTGGCGCTGGTGGGCGAATCCGGCTGTGGCAAGACCACGGTGGGCAAAGCGCTGCTGCGGCTGATCGAGCCGACCGCGGGCAGCATTGTGCTGGGCGGCGAAACCATTACGGCGAAAAATACGGCCAGCCTGCGGCAACAGGTGCAAATGGTGTTCCAGGACCCGTTTAGTTCTCTCAATCCACGCATGCGGGTGGCCGACATTCTGCTCGAAGGCATGGATGTGCTACGGGTGGGTGCACCCGGCCAGCGGCGCGATGCGGTGGCCCAGCTGCTGGAGCGGGTGGGGCTGCCCGACGATGCGGGCGGCCGCTATCCGCATGCATTTTCCGGCGGTCAGCGGCAGCGCATCGCGATTGCGCGGGCGCTCGCGGTGTCGCCGCGGCTGGTGATCTGCGACGAACCGACCAGCGCGCTCGACGTGTCGGTGCAGGCGCAAATTCTCAACCTGCTGAAGGATTTGCAGGACAGCCTGGGGCTGGCCTACCTGTTCATCACCCACAACCTCGCGGTCGTCGATTATCTGGCGCAAGAAGTGGCGGTGATGTACCTCGGGCGCATCGTCGAGCACGGCGCCGCGGCCGATGTGCTGGGCGCGCCGCGCCACCCTTACACGCAGGCGCTGGTGAGCGCGGTGCCGCGCATCGAGGCGCAAACCGGGCAGGGCATTATCCGCCTGGCGGGCGACCAACCCTCGCCGCTGAATCCGCCGAGCGGCTGCCACTTCCATCCGCGCTGCCCGCATGCCAGCGAAGTGTGTCGGCAGATCTATCCCGATCAGACCGATCTGGGTAACGGGCACTGGGCGCGCTGCCACTGGGTTGCAGGACAGGCTTGAAATTTTCCGAGACGGAGTTTGAATTGAGTACAGGTAAACGCAGTCGCAATTTCTGGCTTGGCAACGGTGTGCTGGTGCTGGCCATGCTGATGATGTTTTTCATGGGTCCGCTGTCGGATGCGCTGGGCATCTGGGCGGCGGTGCTGTGGATGGTGATGGCCGCGTTGGGCATGGGGCTGATCATGTCGGACAAGTCCGACGAGCCGCCAGCGCCCGACTGATTCAGGGCTGCCTGGTCGCAGGCGGCCGCTGTGTATCAGGGCTTTCTGACGACGACCGTTTGCCCCGCGTGGATTCGGCTGCTCTTTTTGAAAACCGGATTCCACGTCTTGATGTCCGCCAGCCTGATATCGAAACGCTGCGCGATGGCATGCAGGGTGTCGCCCCGCTTGACGGTATAGCGAAGCGGCTGGGCCGTTTTCTTGGCGCTGGCTTTGAAGCTGGCCGGCTGTATGGCAGGGACTTCCTGGACGGCAATGTTGTTCGCAGGTAGACGAATGAGCTGCCCGGGCTTGAGTTGGCTATCGAGTGCGGGATTGGCCTCGGTCAACTGGGCCAGGCTGTGTCCATAGCGGCGCGCAACGCCAAACAGGGTGTCGCCACTCTGCACGACATGCTGGACGGCGGCTGGGTTCGCGATTGCTGCAGGCGTTTCTGCTGTGGCGACCTCGCGCCGCTTGACCGGAACCAGGATGGTCTGAGTGCGCACCAGTTTGCCGTGTTTCAAGTGAAGCTGGTTGTGTTCGTGCAGGCGGGCGACACTGGTCCCAAAACGTTGGGCGATGGCTTCGGGACGCTCGCCTTTTTGCGCGGTGTGGGGCTGCCAGGAATCCCAGTTGCCGGTTTCCAGATTGCGCTGGAAATGATCGGTCTTGTCGACCGGAACCAGCAGATTGACCGGCGTGTCGGACCGGATGAGCTTGCGTGGGAAGGCGGCATTCAGGGCGAAGAAATCATCGCTGCTCATGCCAGCCAGGCGTGCGGCGGAATGAATGTCCATGTTGGCATGGACGGTGACCTGATTGAAATAGGGCTGATTCGGCAGTGTGTCGATGGCGATGCCGTAGGATTCGGGATCGTTCACCAGATTATTGATGGCGAGCAGTTTGGGAACGTAGTGCCGGGTTTCGTTCGGCAACGACAGGCTGGCGTAATCGGTGGGCAGGCCCATCTGGACGTTTTTCTGGATGGCACGCCCAACGCATCCCTCGCCACAGTTGTAGGCTGCCAGCGCCAGTTGCCAATCGCCAAAATCGAGATAGAGCTTGCCCAGATAGTCGAGCGCGGCACGGGTGGCGGCGGTGAAGTCGCGCCGGCCGTCGTACCAGTTGTCCTGCCGTAGGCCGTAGTGGCTGCCGGTGGAGGGGATGAATTGCCAGATGCCGGACGCCGCGGAAGGCGACAGCGCCGTTGGGAGGAATGCGCTTTCGATCATCGGCAGCAGCGCGATTTCCATCGGCATGGCGCGCTGTTCCAACTCCTCAACAATGTGGAACAGGTAAGGGCGGGCGCGCTCGGCCAAGCGACGCACGTTTTCCGGTCGTGCGGCGAACCAGGATTCATGCACGCCAACCAGCGGGTTCTGATAGGCATCGGCGTCGATCTTGAACCCGCTGCGGACACGCTGCCAGACGTTGTCCTCAGTGACAGGCTCAGCAGCCGCCGCCGCTTCATCTTCAGGCAGGCTGCTGACGGCCTCGCTGCGCCACTCAAGCGTCTGCTTGAGAACGAGGGGTGCCGTGGCGGCTGCTGGATGGCTGAAATACAACGCTAGCAGCGTGAGTGACGTCTTCAGAACGAGGGACTGGCGGCGTTCCCCTTGCAGGGGCAGAGACTGGCGGGGCCGATTCCATGACAACTCGGCAAATTTGATTCCGGGCAAGTTGGTCTCCCGTACTCAAGAAGTCTGCATACTAAATGGCCGGCTGGGGATTGGTCAACCGTCCCAGGCATCCTTGGCGGCGCGAATCGCACCGAACACCTCGGCCGGTGCGGGATGCGGCCGGTTCAGGTAACGTGCGGCAAAGGCGGTCATATCGGGGTCGTGAAAGCGCAGAAACGGGTTGGTAGCCTTTTCCAGCGCCAGGGTCGAGGGCAGGGTGGGCAGCCCCTGCGCGCGCAAGTCACGGTCGGCGCGTTCGCGTTCGAGCAGCGCGGGATTGCCGCCATCG
Source organism: Thiobacillus sp. (assembly GCA_051305915.1). Classification (GTDB taxonomy): domain Bacteria; phylum Pseudomonadota; class Gammaproteobacteria; order Burkholderiales; family Thiobacillaceae; genus Thiobacillus. The sequence goes on from JBPPMF010000185.1 coordinate 30,286, forward strand.
ATGGTCTTGGCGAAGTCAATATTACTCAAGGTATATTCGTGCGCGCAGCAAACCCGGGTCGCGTCGGGCAAGGCTAAAATAGCGTCGAGGCTGGCGGCCATCATCGTCGGATCGCCTTCGAACAGTTTGCCGCAGCCACAGCCGAATACGGTGTCGCCGCAGAACAGGCAGCCGTGGCCAACGTAGCTGATATGGTCGAGCGTATGGCCTGGTGTGGCCAGCACGTCGAAGTGCAAATCCAGTTCCGGGATGTCCACCGTATCGCCGCCGCGCACGACATGGGTGACCGCCGGAATGCGCGGGTTGTCGGGCGCGTGGATGGCACAGTTGTAGCGTTGACGCAGCAAGGGGTTGCCGCCAGTATGGTCTCGATGATGGTGGGTGATAAGCACGGCGCTGAGCGCCAGCCTGTGCGCGTCAAGATAGGCGATCAGGGGCGCGGAGTCGCCGGGGTCGACCGCCACGGCGTGGTCGTCGTCGTGCCACACCCAGATGTAGTTGTCTTCGAACGCGGGCAGGGGAATAAGCGTCAACATGATAGGACTGCCGGAAAGGAGGAAGGACTATGTTATCCAAGCTGAATGCCGGATGGTTTGAAACGCCGCTGGGGCAGTATCTGCTTTTTCGCGAGCAGCGCTATTTCGACCATGCCGTGTCGGATGTGTTCGGCTTCAACGCGGTGCAGGTCGGCCTGCCCGAGATCGATTTCCTGCGCAACAGCCGCATTCCGTTGCGCGTGACCTGCGCGGTGGAAGCACCGGCCCAGGTTCGGGCCGACCCGATGTTCCTGCCGTTCGAGAGCCAGTCGCTCGATTTGCTGTTGCTGCCGCACGTGCTGGAGTTTAGCGCCAACCCGCACCAGGTGCTGCGCGAAGCCGATCGTGTGCTGCGTCCGGAAGGCCGTCTGGTGCTGGCTGGCTTCAACCCGCGCAGTTTGTGGGGGTTGGCGCGCGTGCTGCAGGGCGGTGAGCGCGGCTACCCGTGGAACGGCAGCTTCCTGAATATTTCTCGGGTGAAGGACTGGATGGCCTTGCTGGGATTCGAGGTGGCGGCCGGCAGCATGTGCTGTTACCGCCCGCCGATCAATCGCGAAGACTGGCTGCGGCGGATGCGCTTTATGGAACCCGCGGGCGACCGCTGGTGGGCGATGGGCGGCGGCGTCTATTTCCTGCAGGCCGTGAAGCGTGTGCAGGGCATGAATATTATTTTGCCGCAATGGAAAACACCGGTGGCACAACGTTTATTATCGCCAGCTGCAAAAGTCATCAATCTCAAACAGTATCGGGTCCGGCGTGAACGCTGAAATCATTTATATCTACAGCGATGGCGCTTGCAAGGGCAATCCCGGCGCGGGCGGCTGGGGCGCCTTGCTCGTGACAGGCGGGCACCGCAAGGAAATCTGCGGTGGCGAAGCCGACACCACCAACAACCGTATGGAAATGACAGCGGTGATTCGCGCGCTGGAGTCGCTGAAGCGTCCGTCCACAGTCGAGGTCCACACCGACTCGCAATATGTGCAGAAAGGCATCAGCGAATGGATGGCCGGCTGGAAGCGGCGCAACTGGCGCACCGCCGATGGCAAACCCGTGAAGAATCAGGATTTATGGCTGCAACTGGATGCCTTGAGTCAGTTGCACACCATCGAATGGAAATGGGTGCGTGGCCACAACGGCCATCCCGAAAACGAACGTGCCGACGAACTGGCCAACCAGGGCGTTTTGCAGGCGCAACAAACTTGAATATGCGGCAAATCATTCTCGACACCGAAACCACCGGCCTCGACCCCAACCAGGGGCATCGCATCATCGAGGTGGCGGCGGTTGAAATGGTCAACCGTCGGCTTACCGGCAATCACCTGCACCGCTATGTGAACCCGGATCGCGATATCGACGCCGGGGCGATGCAGGTGCATGGTATTACGCCCGAGTTTCTGCAGGACAAGCCACGGTTTGCAAGCATTGCGCAGGAGTTCGTCGATTTCATCCAGGGCGCCGAACTCGTTATACATAACGCACCGTTCGACGTCGGCTTTCTGAACATGGAACTGCGTTTGCAAGAGATGACGCCGCTGTCGACCTGGTGCGATGGCGTGACCGACACCCTGGCGATGGCCAAGGCCCTGCATCCCGGGCAGCGCAACAACCTGGATGCATTGTGCAAACGCTATGGCGTGGACAATACGGCGCGCACGCTCCACGGCGCATTAGTCGACTGCGAACTGCTGGCGGCGGTGTACCTGGCGCTGACACGCGGACAGGAAAGCCTGTCGATCGGCCTGGAAGCGCGGAGTGCGCAGGCCGACCAGGCTGCCGCGCGCGCGCGCCCGAAACCTGTGCTGTTGCCGGCATCGATCGAGGAACTGGCCGCACACGCAAACCTGCTTGAAGCAATTGCCAAGGAAAGCAAGGGCGCTTGCCTCTGGAATATAGGGCAGGAGACGGTTTGACGCTCTGGGTGCCTCGCAGTTGGGCCATGTCCCGGCGCATCATGCGTCTGGCGTTGGCTTGCGTCTGCCTGGCGCTGCTCTCGGCACAGGCTTCCGCGGCACGGGTGATGGTGGTGTTGAGCGATGATTCGGCACCCTATCAGGAAATCTATCAGGTCATCCGCGCCTATCTCGACGATACCCCCCATGAAACCAGCCGGGTATACGCCGAGAATCTCGCGGCGCCGGCGTTAAGCGAGGCGCGTCTGGCTGTTGCGGTAGGCGTGCGTGCCGCCGAATCACTGGCAGCATTACAGCCGCGACTTCCTGTTCTGGCGGTGCTGGTACCGCGGGCCTGGTATCTCAAAACCGGGCGAATACGTCTGAGCAACGGGAGCTCCCGGGCTGGCTCAGCCATTTATCTCGATCAACCCTTCGATCGCCAGGCGCGATTGATCCGCCAGGCTTTCCCCGAGGTGCGACGGGTGGGCGTGTTGTTGAGCGCCGAGCAGGGCGGTCTGGCGAGCGAACTGGACGATGCCATGCGGGCGCAAGGGCTTAGCCTGGTGCATCAGCCCCTGGCACCAGGCGCGCGTTTGATCGGACCGCTTGAGAGTGTTCTGGCCGATGCCGACTTGTTACTTGCTGTGCCTGACCCGCTGGTATTCAACCGCAACACGGCGCAAAGTCTTTTTCTGACGTCCTATCGCTACCGTGTTCCGGTCGTGGGCTACTCACGTTCATTGACGCGTGCGGGTGCGCTGCTGTCTTTGCATTCCAGTCCGGCGCAAATTGGTCGCCAGGCCGCCGAATGGGTGAGCGGCGCCTTGCAGGGCTCGGTGGTGCGTCTACCCTCGGCCGCACACCCGGCCTATTTCAGCGTTTCGATCAATGAACAGGTGGCTCGTTCGCTCGGCTTCACGGTGTTGCCGGAAGCCGACCTGGAAAAGCGTTTGGGAGCGGTGCCATGAGAGTAATTTCATTGGGCATCCGCGGGCGAGTTATTGTGCTGGCGTTGGCGCCGATGGCCATTATTGGCGTCCTGCTGCTGTTCCAGCTGATCAGCGGCAAAATCGACGATCTCGATCAGTCGCTGCGTACCCGTGCGGCGGCCATCACGCGCCAATTGGCGCCCGCGGCCGAATACGGCGTGGCTTCCGGCAATCTCGCGGTGCTGCAAAACCTGCTCGACAAAACAGCGATCGAACCCGACATCCGCGGCGTGGCGGTGTTTGCCGATAACGGTGAGAAACTGGCGCAGGTCGGCAGCGCGGCCTGGACGGAGCCGGTGCTGCGCGGTCTGCCTGCCGATCGTCTCCATCAAAGTGAGTATCCAGACCGGCTGGTCTATTTTGCACCGATCACGCGCACCGAGGTGGCGGTGGAGGATTTCAATACGTTCGATGATGGCGCGGACCAGCCTGGCACCCGGACCCAGCTACTGGGCTGGGTGGGCCTTGATGTGTCGCGCAGCGCCACCATCCAGAGTCAGCGCGATGCCATCCTGCGCAGCCTGATGATTTTGCTGGCCGGGTTGTGTGTCAGCCTGTATCTGGCTTGGCGCATCGGGCGCCAGATCACGCGCCCGATTCTGGCTTTGACCCACACGGTGAGCCGTATCGGCGAGGGCCACCTCGACGAACGGCTGGAGTTGGGCAGTGGAGGGGCCGAACTGAGCAGGCTGCAGCGTGGCGTCAATCACATGGCCGCGCATTTGCAGTCGATGCACAATCAAATGCAGGAGAAAATCGACCAGGCCACTGCGAGCCTGGTTTATCAGGCGAGTCACGATGCGCTGACAGGACTGATCAACCGTCGCGAGTTCGAGCAGCGGCTGGAACGCACCGTATTGTCGGCAATGCAAGGCCGTGAACATGCGCTGTGCTACATGGATCTCGATCAATTCAAGGTGATCAACGACACCTGCGGCCATGCGGCAGGCGACGAGTTGCTGCGCCAGCTGTCACTGCTGCTGAAGGGTAATCTGCGCGAACGCGATACGCTGGCCCGCCTGGGCGGCGACGAGTTTGCCTTGCTGCTGGAAAATTGCAGCATTGCCGATGCGCTGGAAGTGGCGGATACGTTCCTCACCGAAGTACAGCGTTTCCGCTTCAAATGGGGGGATCGGATTTTTGCCGTTGGTATGAGTGTGGGCATAGTGGCGATCAACCAGGACAGCAGTACCGCCGCGAGCCTGTTGTCGGCTGCGGATGCAGCCTGCTATGTGGCAAAGGAGCACGGTCGCAACCAGATTCACCTATACGAAAGCCGGGATCTCGATCTGGTGCGTCACCGCGGTGAAATGCAATGGGTGACCCGCATTCAGCGGGCACTGGAGGAGGGTCGGCTGCGTTTGTCGTGGCAGGAAATCCGTCGAACCGATGGTGAAGTGGTGCCTTTCCGCCATGTTGAGTTGTTGCTGCGGATGGTGGATGACGATGGCAGCGAGATTCTGCCGATGGCCTTTATTCCGGCAGCCGAGCGCTATTCCATCATGCCTTCGCTCGACAGTTGGGTGATCGAGGAAACCCTGCGCGTATGCCAGCGCTATGTGGCGACCCAGCGCGAACTGCATTGCCTGTTCGCGATCAACCTGTCGGGTGCGTCGTTGAAGGATCCGGCATTCCGCCGCATGCTGTTGGCGCGTTTGCAGGAAACCCCCGTTCTGGGCCCGCATTTGTGCTTTGAAATCACCGAAACAGCGGCGATCGGCAATTTGGCCGTCGTGAATGAGTTTATCGACGCCATGCGCGAGTTTGGCTGCAGTTTTGCGCTGGACGATTTCGGTAGCGGCCTGTCGTCTTTCACCTATCTCAAAAACCTGAAAGTCGATTACCTCAAGATCGACGGCGCGTTTGTGCGTGATATCACGATCAACCCGATCGATCGTTCCATGGTCGAGGCGATCCATCGCATCGGCCACCAGATGGGGCTCAAAACTGTGGCTGAATATGTCGAGTCCGAGCAGACGCTGGCGTTATTGCGCGAGATCGGGGTGGACTATGTGCAGGGCAATGCCGTGCATTTGCCCGAGCCGCTGGAGAATCTGTGTGAAAAATCCTGAGGCGAGAGCGGCGAGGCTTAGTCGCCCACGCCGAATCCGGCATCGGTGACAGCCTGCACCAGTGCAGGGCGGTCAATCTGGGTGACGTCATACACCACCCGTGCTTGGCCGGGCGTGAGAGAAACCTCGACGCTTTGCACACCCGGCAAAGCCGCCAGCACTTTCTGCACGCTGCTGACGCAGCCGCCGCAGGTCATGCCGGTTACGGACAAAATGATTTCGTTCATGCTGAACCCCCAAAGACTATTCGAGGCCTGATTTTATTCCAGCTTTGAAAAAGCTTGTGGCCCGCTTGCGCGCGCCCGTTCAATGAACGGCGGAATTATCCTAGAAACCGCAGTTGGACGCGCCCGATGGTGCGTCTGGGCACGTGTCTGCTGCGAAGCGACGACGCCGTAGGCCGGGGCCTGCAAGGAGGAGCGACAAAGGCAGGCGAGCGACCAGGCGTGACAGCGGGTGCGTAGCGGTGTCACCCAAAAGGTGAACGTGGACGAAGGTAGAAAACCCAGTATTCACGAGACTTCCATTGAGGTGATGAGCGGTCAACTGTGGTTTCTAGGATTATTTCTTGCGCGGGCGCTTGCGCAGCGCATCTTTGGTGTGATCGATCAGGCGGTCGGCCACGACTTCGGCATCAATGGTGAAAGAACCGTCGGCCAGGGCTGCCTTGACCGCTTCAACCTTGTCGATGTCAGTGACGTCGACCGAGGCCAGTTGGGCCTCCAGCGAACGGACGCGGGTACTCGATTCCGTCAGCGTCAGCGAATCACTGCCGCCCGCAGTCGGGGCCGAGGATTTACCCGCCCCCTT
>JBPPMF010000192.1:0-5418 GCA_051305915.1 Thiobacillus sp.
GCCGTGGCCGCGCTGGTGGCGCAGGTGTTGAACCTGGCCGAAGGCGCGTTCGCGGGGATCGCCTACGTGGTCATTCCCCACGCGATCTGGCTGGCGTGGCTGTTGCGCAAGCGCATTGAATCAGGCAAACCGCCCGAGCGCATCGACGGACTGATGGCGGCGTCGCTGACGTACGTCCTGTGGTTCGGGCTGTTTCCGCTGCTCCGGCTGGCTGGATGAGTGTTCCATCCGCCCGTCATCCCCGCAGGGAATGAACGCAGCCGCTTGCGGATACTGCCGCCTTAACCTGCTCTAGGCTTTAGCGCAATCCTAAGAACGACAGGAGTGCGATGATGATGACGATGGCGCCGATGATGTAGACGATGTTGTTCATGAGATGCCCCCTTACGTGGTTTAAAAATGTTACGTGCTTTAAAAATGTTTCCGAGCGGAACGGGCGGTGCAGCCGCATACGTACGAGCGCAATACAGCCGGCTTGGCGATACCTGCTCCCGAATCGGCACGTTCAGAACAGGAAGTAGAGGATCAGCAGCAGGAAGGCCGGTACGCCCAGCAACCAGGCTAAGAAATATTTACCCATCGTTATGCTCCTTTCATTTAATAATGAATTGTGAAAAAGATCATGGCGCAGCGCACTTCATTTCAGCTTCAGGAATGCCAGCCGACGCGGCGCAATGACGTCGTATGAGCCGAACACCTGCTGCACCGGCTTGACCTCGGGCAGCACGTAGACAATGGCCCGATGCGTGGCCACCGTGGGACTCACATAGGCCTCGTAAAACGCGACCGGGACGTTGATGCAGCCATACGAAATCCGGTTGTCTTCCACCGTCGGCGTGTCTAGCCGTTCCAGCCGCCGTTCGGCGGGCTTGGTGGCACGCACGCGGTGCATCGAGACCGCCGCGTCGTAGTCGACCCACACCACATCCTCGCCTTTCAGATTGAGGCCGCGTTCGGCAACGAAGCGGCCGGCAGGGGTCGTCCGCTCTTCGGGGCGCACTTCCGCAATCGGCCGCGTGCCGATGCCGGGCACCGACTCATCGCCGAACGCGGCGCCCAGCAAAACCGGGCTCGTACCGCGCAGGCGTGCATCGGCGTCGAACACATAGACGCGTGCATCGCGCTTGTCGACGATGATGAAATCGGCGTTCGCGTTGTCGCGCGAATCGGCGACCCAGTCGGCCACGTGGCGGGCTTCCGGCGAGGGCGACGCGTCGCCAAAGTCCGCCAGGCGAATGGCGGCCTGTGACGAAGAAAGGGACGACATCACTGACATGATCGGGATACCGCCGGACACCATGCCCAGCGTAAGCGCCGCCACCACGGCGACCGCGCCGATCGTCAGCGTTTTGCGGATTGGCGCGCGCTTGCGCACGCGCCAATCGCGGAATTTGGAAGATTCAGCGGGCATGATGCAGCCAACCCGCACGCAACCCGGCCAGACCGGACCACACCGCCGTGTGAAGGGCGGCCCTGGCTCTCAGCGGAGCCGGGGCACTTGAACAGCGGAGACTGCCCATCCTGGCGCAATCCTTAGTTGCGGTCTGCACGTGCAAGGCGCGCGTTGTACGCGGGTTGCGAACGCGACGTGCTGCTGGAGTCCATGTTGGTGCTGGAGTCCATGTTGGTGGAGCCCTGGTTGGTGGTGCCGGTGGCATCCTGCTCATTCAGGGTGCCGGTACGGTTCGTGGTCCCGGTCTGCGGGTCGCTATAGGTGGACTGCGCGTAGGCAATACCCAGCACACTCGCCATCGACAGGGCAGCAACGGTTGAAACAACGATATTTGAAACTTTCATGATCAATACTCCTTGAGTTGGACTTCTCGCACATGCCGGATGGCACGGACAGAGACAAGACTAGGCTTCTGACTCAAAAAGCGCTGTAGGACCTGCTCAAGACTTTTGTAGGACATGCCCGAATTTTTTGTAGACCGACCCGGCGCAGCCGCATCGGATCCAGACTCAGCCGAAGGGCGAGCAGACGTGCGACAGATGCCTGCATCATCGCCGGGTCGAGTGGCTGCAAGCTGGTTGATGGCCAGATCAGTCCCGATGGTGGTGCAGCCTGTGGACCAAGAAGACCTGAGCCAACGATTGTCTTGGCCGCGATCCGGACAAGACCCGCGCTGAAGCTCACCGACAACTTCATCAGGAGAACGGCATGAGTCAACTCGTTAATTTCATCGCGGAATACGGCATCAACCAGGGCATTTCCACTGCGGCAGGGCGCAGAAGGCCTCGCACGTCAGCTTGACGCTGAGCCAGGAAAACATCGATTTGATGACGCAAGCGTGACGGCAGTAACCGTCCAGCCAGGGGCAGCGTACGGGCGGTGGCGTCTGAAGGGTCTAACGGCCTGGGGAAGCGCTGAATAGATCAATTTTTGTCATTGCCTCGCTGCGCTCGCTACGACATTTTTTGAATTAATCAGCGTCTCCTTGGGGTGCATGGCTGCCGCACGGGCGATGCCGGTCTATAGTGAACTGGCAGTGCGTTTTCTGCTTACGTACGTCATCGCACATACAAGCTGCGGTGTGCAAGGGACACTCCACCCTGATTGAACGCTCACATCCTGGGTATCTCATGGAATCCGGGCGATGACGTTGACGGTTTTGATAAGCGCGGGCCTGCCCGTCCGCACACACAATCCTCAAGCGAAATGCAAATAAGTCCATTCGCAGGGAAGCCCGCCCAGCCAGCCATGCTGGTCAATGTCCCCAGACTCATCACGGCCTACTTCAGCAACCTGCCCGACCCATCGGTGCCCGCGCAACGGGTCGCGTTCGGCACCTCGGGGCATCGAGGTTCCGCGTTCGAAAACAGCTTCAACGAATGGCATGTGCTTGCCATCAGCCAGGCCATTTGTGATTACCGCACGCAGCAGGGCATCGATGGCCCGCTGTTTCTGGGGATCGACACGCACGCACTTTCGGAACCGGCGTTGACCAGTGCGCTCGAAGTGCTGGCGGCCAACGGGGTGGACGTCATGCTCGCGGACAAGGACGAATACACCCCGACCCCGGTGATCTCCCACGCCATCCTCACTTACAACCGCGGCCGTGTTGCCGGGCTGGCGGACGGCATTGTCATCACGCCTTCGCACAATCCGCCCGACAGCGGCGGCTTCAAGTACAACCCGCCCAATGGCGGGCCCGCGGACAAGGACATCACGGGCTGGATCGAAACTCAAGCCAATGCACTGCTGGAAAGCAAGCTCAAAGGCGTGAAAAGAATGTCGCTCGAACAAGCCCGGCGCGCCGGGACCACGCACCGGCATGACTATCTCAATGCTTACATTAGCGATCTCGGCAGCGTGCTCGACATGGACGCGATTCGCGGCGCGAACCTCAGCTTGGGCGTCGATCCGCTGGGTGGCGCCGGCGTTCACTACTGGGGGCCGATTGCCGAGCGCTATGGGTTGAATCTCACGGTGGTGAACGAAGCCGTCGATCCGACCTTCCGCTTCATGACGGTCGATTGGGACGGTCAGATTCGCATGGACCCCTCCTCGTCCTACGCCATGCAGAGCCTGATCGGTCTCAAGGATCGCTTCGACATCGCCTTCGCCTGCGATACCGACCATGACCGGCACGGCATCGTCACCAAGAACGCGGGCTTGCTTCCGCCCAACCATTACCTTGCGGTCGCCATCGACTACCTGTTCCAGCATCGACCGGGATGGCGCAAGGATGCGGCGGTGGGCAAGACGGTCGTCAGCAGCCAGATGATCGATCGCGTCGCAGCCAAACTCGGCCGCACACTCTACGAAGTGCCGGTCGGTTTCAAATGGTTTGTGGATGGCCTGCACGACGGCTCGCTCGGTTTTGGCGGGGAAGAGAGTGCGGGTGCCTCGTTTGTCCGGATGGATGGCAGCGTCTGGACGACGGACAAAGACGGCTTTATTCCGGCATTGCTATCGGCGGAGATCACCGCGCGCATGGGCCGTGATCCCGGCGAGCTCTACCTTGATCTGGCGCGCGAGTTCGGCGAACCGGTTTACGATCGTGTCGAGGCGCCCGCGACCCCGGCGCAAAAGCAGAGGCTGGCTCAGCTTTCGCCACAACAGGTCCTGTCGGCAGAACTGGCCGGCGAAAAAATCCAGACCATCCTCACCCATGCGCCGGGCAACGGCGCACCCATCGGCGGCTTGAAAGTCGTGGCGGAGAGCGGCTGGTTTGCGGCACGTCCGTCCGGCACCGAAGACATCTACAAGATCTATGCAGAAAGCTTTCGTGACGCGGATCACCTGCACCGCATCCAGGAAGAGGCACAGGCGATCGTCAGTGCTGCGGTAGCGGCACCCACTTAGCACCCGCAAATTACTTCCGGGTAAATTCAAAGATTGGTCATGAGCGAACAAACACGAATCAGTCACCCCAAGCAGCGTTATTTATCAACGGACGTCGAGGGATTCGATTCGCTATCCGAACTGGCCTTGGATATGCGCTCGTCGTGGAACCACGCCACTGACCAGGTGTGGCGGCAGCTGGATCCGGTGCTGTGGGCGCTGACCCAGAATCCCTGGGTCGTGTTGCAGACGGTGTCGCGGGAGAAACTCCAGCAGGTATTGGCCGAGCCCGCTTTCCGCACACACCTTGACGATCTGGTGCAAGCCCGGCGCGACGCGGCGGAGGCGCCGGCGTGGTTCCAGCAAGCCCATCCGCACGCTCCCCTCAGTTGTGTTGCCTATTTCAGCATGGAATACATGTTGAGCGAGGCCTTGCCCATTTATTCGGGCGGACTCGGCAACGTGGCGGGCGATCAACTCAAGGCCGCCGGCGATCTGGGCGTCCCTGTGATCGGTGTGGGGTTGCTCTACCAGCAAGGCTATTTTCGCCAGGTGATCGACAAGGATGGCGCGCAACAGGCCCTTTACCCGTACAACGACCCCGGCCAGTTGCCGATCACGCCGCTGCGCAAACCGGATGGCGAGTGGTTGCGCCTGGAAATCGCCCTGCCCGGCTACTCGGTCTGGCTGCGCGCCTGGCAAGTGCAGGTCGGGCGCGTGACGCTGTACCTGCTGGACAGCAATGACGCCGCAAATTACCCGGCGCATCGCGGCATAACCAGCGAGCTGTATGGCGGCGGGCCGGAGTTGCGCCTCAAACAGGAGCTGCTGCTCGGCATCGGCGGCTGGCGGCTGCTTGCCGCACTCGGCATTGAACCGGAAGTCTGCCACCTGAATGAAGGGCATGCGGCCTTTGCCGTGCTGGAACGTGCGCGCAGCTTCATGGAGGAAAACGGGCTGAGCTTCGAGGCCGCACTGGCCGTCACCCGGGCGGGCAACCTCTTCACCACGCACACGGCGGTGGCGGCCGGCTTCGACCGCTTCGTGCCGGCACTCGTCGAGCAATACCTCGGCGGCTATGCCGAGCAGCGTCTCGGTATCACCCGCCACGATTTGCTGGCGCTGGGCCG
>JBPPMF010000198.1:0-4379 GCA_051305915.1 Thiobacillus sp.
TCCAGCCGGTGCTTGTGCAGCAGCGACATCGCCTCGTCACGGTTGGCGCCCTCCTTCACCGTCACCAGACGCTCTTTCGGGGTCATGATGTTGGCAATCGGCTGGTCGAGACTGGTTTCGAAGCGCAGGTCGCGGTTGGTAACGATGCCGACGACCTTGCCGCCATCGATCACCGGCAGGCCGGAAATACGCTTGCTACGGGTGATTTCAAGCACTTGGCGCACGGTCATTTGCGGCGCGACGGTAATGGGATCCTTGACGACACCCGACTCGAACCGCTTGACCGCCGCCACCTGCGCGGCCTGCATCTCGGCGCTCATGTTCTTGTGGACGATGCCGATGCCGCCTTCCTGCGCCAGCGCAATCGCCAGACGTGCCTCGGTGACCGTATCCATGGCCGCGGACAACAGCGGCAGATTCAGGCTAATCGTGCGGGTCAACTGTGTGGACAGGTTGACTTCACGGGGGAGAATGGCGGAATAAGCGGGAATGAGCAGAACGTCGTCGAACGTCAGCGCTTTTTGCAGAACACGCATGGGCTTTCCTTAAACGCAAAGCGGAATTATACGCGCCCGGCCCACGCCCACACAAACGACCCCACCAATACACGGGGTTGGTCGTAATCTACTAAGTTCAATTACACGCCTGGCGGTTGACTCAAGGATGTGATGCAGCTAACTTTGCGTCAGCAATCAATCTGCTAGGGCGCACGGTTCGATAGCCTTCGACAGCCCGATACCTGAACGCCAAATAACTCGAGGAGAAAAAATCAATGTCCAAAGTTTTGCTTGCCCTGACTTCCGTAGCCCTGCTGAGCCTGTCTGGCTGTGCCGATCTTTACGTCAACCAGCCTGCCAGCAAACCCGCCGCCCAGGCCACCGCAGCCGCGAAGCCCACGATCAGCGCTGAAGCGCAAGCGGCGCTCACCGCAACCCAGGCAGCCGCCAAGAATGCAAAAGCCAAGAATGCACTGTGGACCACCGCGGATGCCGCACTGAAGGCTGCCGAGGCTGCTGCCGAGAAGGGCGATAGCGACACGGTGCTGAAGCAGACCAAACTGGCCAATGACCATATCCAGAAAGGCCTGGCCCAACTGAACTACCCGGTGCTTAAAGTCGGCGACTAAATTTTAGTCTGCCCCAAGCGACAAGCAGCAAACAACAAGGCCTTCCGGGTTTATTCCGGAAGGCCTTTGTTTTTTGGCGAGTGGTTTATGCCGCGCCGGGGCTGTCGGCCTCCGCCGCTTTTTCGGGTGCAGCGTCACCGCCGCCTTTTTTGGTGACTTTGCCCTCTTCCGCCCGTTTGCGGCGCACTTCCTTGGGATCGGCAATCAGTGGACGATAGATTTCCACTCGATCCTTGTCGCGCACTTTTTCATCCAGTTTGACCAGCTTGCTGAATATCCCGACCTTGTTTTTGGCGAGATCGATTTCAGGGAATTCATCCAGCACGCCGGACGCGCGAATGGCGTCTTCCACCGTCGCACCTTCGGCAAGCCAAACCTGCAACAGGGGCTGCTGCGCCGGCAGGGCATAAATCACTTCGACGTAGAGTTTGGCAAGATTCATAGTGCATACACCTCGTCGGCACGGCGCACGAAAGCATCGACAAAGGTATCGGTGATATGGCTGAACACGGGCGCCAGGATCGTTTCCAATAGCCGACTCGAGAACATGTATTGCAAACGGAATTCGATTTTGCAGGCGTCGTCACCCAGGGGGTGAAACAACCAGTCGCCTTCCAACTCGGAGAACGGGCCATCCTGCAATTTGATGCGCATCTCGCTCGGATGCGTTTTGGTGTTTTCCGTGGTGAAGCTCTGGCGGATGCCCATGTAGGCGATGTGGATCGTCGCGACCGTGCTCACCTCATCACGCCATTTCAACTCGGTACCACCGCACCAGGGCAGGAAATCAGGATAACGTTCAACCTGATCCACCAACTCAAACATCCGTTCAGGTGTGTGTGCCACCAGCACACTTTTCTGCACTCGCGCCATGAGACACTGAAGCCTTGTAAAATCAAGAATTGTACGCAAGCCCGCCTGCCATGAGCATCGTCGACAACAAAAAAGCCTTTCACGACTACTTCATCGAAGAAAAATTCGAGGCCGGCCTCATGCTCGAAGGCTGGGAAGTCAAATCCATTCGCGCCGGCCGGGTGCAATTAAAAGAGGCCTATGTGGTGGTCAAAAATGGCGCGGTTTATCTGATCGGCTGCCATATCAGCCCGTTGCCTACGGCGTCTACCCATATTCATCCCGACCCCACGCGCTCGCGCAAGCTGCTGCTGCACGCGGCCGAAATCAACAAGCTGATCGGCAAGACCGAGCGCGCCGGCTTTACCCTGGTGCCGCTCGACATGCATTACGTCAAAGGCCGCGTCAAACTGGAAATCGGTTTGGCCAAAGGCAAGAAGCAACACGACAAGCGCGCCGCGGAAAAAGACCGTGAATGGCTGCGCGAGAAGCAACGCATGGTGCGTACCGCCCAGCATTGAGGTGTTGTGCCAAGTCCACAAACGGATGAAATACTGGCTTATTGGTCTAATCTGCGCTTGCGCACTGTCGAGATCCTGACCTATGATGTGCTGAAATATCAACAAGCGAGGGACAACATCATGTCGGCACTGCCTGTTTATCAAGTTGAGTTCATCCCGCTGGAGCGCCGCCTGGGAGACCGTCGCGTTGCACCACAAGGCTCGATGTTGCCACCCGGGGTTACGGCTGATCGTCGAAGGGAAAACAGCCGTCGTGGAGAAGAACGCAGATCCACGAACAGATCTGCAGACCTGCGCGCTGTCTAAATTAATTAAAAATATTCAAAAACAGAACGATTCCAAACGGATTCGTCCTGTTTTTATTTGTGATTTTGTATTTGTGGCGGCCACTCTGCGCAGCCACGTCGATCCGGCGCTTTCCCCCGCCCACCGCATCAGGCAAGCAAGCAAACAGGCGTGACCCCGAACGTCCCCCGTATCGTCCCATGATGGCGGAACGCTTTTGCCGCCGCCACGCTACCGTGTGACAATTGCACGCAATGAAGTCTGTCTCCCCTGTTTCATCCCGGAAAGTAGAGCCCAGTTTGACCGCTACCATAGCTGACCTCGCGGCCTTCGATGAGATCATCGACGTGCGCTCGCCTGGCGAATTTGCCGAAGACCATATCCCCGGCGCAATCAACCTGCCCGTACTGGACGACGCCGAGCGCGAGCGCGTGGGCACGCTCTACAAGCAGGTGTCGTCGTTCGAGGCGAAAAAAGTCGGTGCGGCGCTGGTGTCACGCAACATCGCCCAGCATCTGGATAGCTGGTTCGCCGGCAAACCAAAATCCTATCGTCCGTTGGTATGCTGCTGGCGCGGCGGCAGCCGCAGCGGGTCGCTGACGCATGTGCTGCAAAAGATCGGCTTTGCCGCGGTGCAGCTTGATGGCGGCTACAAGGCCTATCGGCGGCATGTGGTGGCCGAACTTGCCACGTTGCCGGCACAGTTCAGCTACCGCGTGGTGTGCGGCCCCACCGGCAGCGGCAAGAGCCGGCTGTTGCTGGCACTGGCCAACGAAGGCGCGCAGGTGCTCGATCTGGAAGTGCTCGCCGCGCATCGGGGTTCGCTGCTGGGCGCCATGCCGGGGCAAGCGCAGCCGTCGCAAAAGAGTTTCGAGAGCGCAATCTGGAGCGCACTCAACGGCTTTAATCCTGCCCGACCCATCTTCGTCGAATCGGAAAGCAAGAAGATTGGCGCGTTGCGGGTACCCGACGCGCTGATCACGGCCATGCACGCCAGCCCCTGTCTGCGGCTGGAGGTGCCACTGGCCGCGCGCGTGCAATTGTTGACTGAAGACTACGAACACTTTCTGCACGACCCGGAGACGATCAACCGTCAACTCGGTTATCTCGTTTCGCTACGCGGCAGCGAAACCATTGCGGCATGGCAGGCGCTCGTCAATCGACAGGCGTGGCCGGAACTGGTGGCCAACCTGCTGGAGGTGCATTACGACCCGGCTTATTTCAAGTCGCTGGCGCGCAACTACACGCCCTCCCCCTCCGACCTGGAATTTCATATCGATGGTTTGTCGGCCAGCGGGCTGCAACAACTGGCGCACGCGATTCTGGCTGCTATTTAAAGCAGTTTTCCCAGCACGAAGCCAATGACGATACCGATGATGGTCGCGATGGTGAGGCCACGGTAGGTCAGCACGTCCTTCGAGTAACCGCGCCGGATGGCGACATAGGCCACCAGATAACCGACTGCGTTGAGTAGCCAGATGAATCCGATTGACAGCACCTTGACGACGATCGGGCCAATCACCGGCACCAGCGCGATGATGCCCAGCAGCCAGGCAAACGCGTTGGAAAGCAGCCCCACAACCAGGACGCTGCCG
>JBPPMF010000216.1:0-3068 GCA_051305915.1 Thiobacillus sp.
GGCACACGGTTGCCACCGGCTTGCCTGCGGCGATCATCGTGTCGACGAGGGCGATCGACGAGGCATCTTCGGCCAGGTCCCACAAGGGACCGTGGCCACCGGGATAGAACACGGCGTCGAAGTCGGTCGCCTTCAGCGTCGACAGTTTCACCGTGGCGGCCAGCGCCGACTGCGCGGCGGTGTCGGACTTGAAGCGGCGCGTGGCATCGGTCTGCGACGCCGCGTCGTCGCTCTTGGGGTCGAGCGGCGGCCGGCCACCCCATGGCGAGGCCAGCGTGAGCTTGGCACCCGCGTCCTTGAACACGTAGTACGGCGCCGCGAACTCTTCGAGCCAGAAGCCGGTTTTGTGCCCGGTGTTGCCGAGCTGGTCATGGGAGGTAAGGACCATCAGGATGTTCATGGGATTTCGCCTGGGTGAGGTGGAAGGTGAATTCACTCGTGCTTCACGGGTGTTTCACTCGTGGGCCAACTGAATGACCAGCTTGCCGAAGTTCTTGCCTTGCAGCAGGCCGATGAAGGCCTCGGGCGCGTTCTCCAGGCCAAACACGAGGTCCTCACGGACCTTGACCTTGTCCTCCTGCACCCACTCGCCCATCGCGCCGGCAAATTCGGGCCAGCGTGGCCCGTAGTCGTCGAAGACGATGAAGCCTTGCATCCTGATGCGCTTGCGCAGCAGCGTGCCCACCAGCAGACCGAGTCGGTCCGGTCCGAGCGGCAACTCGGTGGCGTTGTAGGCGGCGATCAGCCCGCACACCGGAACCCGGGCCTTGGCATTCAACAGCGGCAGCACGGCGTCGAACACGGCGCCGCCGACGTTCTCGAAGTACACGTCGATGCCTTTTGGGCAGGCGGCAGCCAGGTGGCCGGGCAAGACGTCGGCGCGGTGATCGACGCAGAAGTCGAAGCCGAGTTCGTCGATCACGTAGCGGCACTTGTCCTTGCCACCCGCGATGCCGACCACATGGCAGCCCTTGATCTTGGCGATCTGACCGACCACCGAGCCGACCGCTCCGCTGGCAGCGGCAACGACGACGGTCTCTCCGGCCACAGGGCGGCCGATGTCCAGCAGCCCCATGTAGGCGGTGAAGCCCGGCATCCCCAGCACGCCCAGCGCCCGCGAGGGGTGGGGATCCTCGGGATAGAGGGACGTGAGCCCTTTGCCGTCGGACACCGCAAAGTCCTGCCAGCCGGTGTGGCCCAGCACCAGGCCACCGACCTTGAAGTCCTGATGGCGCGACACCTCGACGCGCGAAACCGTGCCGCCGACCATCACCTCGCCGATGGCCACGGGTGCTGCATACGACAGGCCATCGCTCATGCGTCCGCGCATGTAGGGGTCCAGCGACAGGTACAGCGTGCGCAGCAGGACCTGGCCGGCCTCGGGCGTCGGTATGGGATCGTTCTCAAAGCGGAAGTCTGCGGCGGTCGGCGCACCGCGAGGCCTGGCGTTCAGGACGATGCGGCGATTGACGGTCGTGCTTTGTGCCCAGGAATCGGGGTTCGGTGCTGCCATGACTGCGCTCCTGATCTATCGCCACCCGCGTGGACATCAGCTTGGTGGACACACTCGAACGTAGGTCCTTGTGCGAGAAACGTCTGTGCGCTGGTGAACACAGATGGCGACGGCGCCCGGCTTCCCAGCATGGGCGGCTATGCAGTCCATGGCTTGGCGCGTGACCTACCCCGATGCGATGTGCGTGCCCATGCGGTGCATCTCATCCCTGCATTGCCGCACCACCGGCCCTGGCGCAGCTGACGATCGCTTGCACTTTCACGGACGTGGCGCACGCCGGCGGCGGGCCGCCAAGTGCGCCACCGTCCATACAACGGCCGCTGGCGGTGCGACGCTATCCGGAGCGATCTCGGAGCGCAAGCGAATCGCGGCCCGATTCAGGTCCGAGGGCGAAGGCCAGAGCGCCGAAATTCTCGGCACCATGGACAAGAGAAGGAACTGCGCCAAATCCGGTCCACCGCCTACCGGCGGGTTCAAGGGGTTCAAGAAGTGCGCGGCAAGGCCGACGCCGAGGCGACCCAGGTGTACGGCGCAGCGTATGGCGAAGACGCCGAGTTCTACGCGTTCTCGCGGACCCTGGCGGCTTACAAGGAGGGGCAGAACAAGAAGGCGACGGTGATCCTCACGAGCGACAGCGACTTTTACCGCTACCTGAAGCGGGCCGAAGCATCGGCACTGGGTCGGACGAAGCGGTGACTTGAGCACGCCACCGCATCGCAGGCGAGCGAAAACTTCAAAGAACGGCTGGTTAGCCGAAACCGATTAAAGGAGAACGAAAGATGAATACCAAAGCCAAAGTTGCGTTAATCACGGGTGCCGGTCAGGGCATCGGGCGAGCCATTGCCTTGAGGCTGGCGAAGGATGGTGTGAACATTGCCATTGTCGATCTCAAGAAAGACAAAATGGAGGCCGTTGCCAAAGAGGTGCAAGCCTTGGGCCGCAAGGCAACGGTTTTCGTTGCAGACGTAACGAATCGCGAGCAAGTCTATGCCGCGGTTGACCATGCTGAAAAGGAGCTGGATGGCTTCGACATCATGATCAACAATGCCGGGATCGCTCAGGTTCAGCCTATGGCCGATGTCACGCCACAGGAAGTGCAGACTATTCTCAAAGTGAACATTGAAGGCGTGCTCTGGGGAATCCAGGCTGCGGCCAAGAAATTCAAGGCTCGTGGACACAAGGGCAAAATTATCAGTGCATCGTCGATTGCCGGTCATAACGGGTTTGCCATGCTCGGCGTGTATTCCGCCACCAAGTTTGCAATCCGTGGCCTGACCCAGGCTGCAGCGCTCGAATATGCCAGCGACGGCATCACTGTCAATGCCTACTGCCCGGGTATTGTTGGAACTGATATGTGGGTTGAGATTGACGAACGATTTGCGGAGCTGACAGGTGCGCCGAAAGGGGAGACCTACAAGAAGTATGTGGAGGGGATTGCACTGGGCCGGGCTGAGACGCCGGAAGATGTGGCCGCTTTCGTCTCGTATCTGGCGGGTCCGGATTCAGACTATATGACCGGACAGGCACCCATCATCGATTGCGGGATCGTGTACCG
>JBPPMF010000347.1:0-3766 GCA_051305915.1 Thiobacillus sp.
TCGCTATAATTAGGCCATGAAACGCGCATTCATCCTTGAAGACTTGGCCGAATCGCAGGCCTGGCTCGCGAAGGCGCTCGATCAGAGTTTTCCCGGCATCGTGGTGGAAGCGGCATTCAATATCGAAGAGGCGCTGCAGAAACTGCGCGGTACGCCGCCGCCCGATATTGCCCTGATCGACCTGAGCCTGCCCGATGGGTCGGGGGTGCGCGTGATCGAGTGGCTGCAACAGCACAGTGCCACCACGTTATGCGTGGTGGCGAGCATCTTCGACGACGATGGCCACATTTTCCCCGCCCTGCGCGCAGGCGCGCGCGGCTACTTGTTGAAAGACCAGCCCGTGGCCTGCATCGTGCAGGCGCTCACCGGCATCGCCGCGGGCGAGCCGCCTCTGTCGCCCGCTATCGCCCGTCGCCTGCTGGCGTTCTTTCAGCCGATATCGGTGAGCGAACAGCCGGCGCTCACCGAGCGCGAATCGGAAGTGCTCAGGCTCATAGCCAAGGGACTGACGCAGGCCGAAGCTGCCCGCCTGCTGGATATTTCGCCACACACGGTGGTAGGGTATGTGAAGGAGTTGTACCGCAAGCTCAATGTGTCGTCGCGCGCCGAGGCGGCAGTACGGGCGCGCGACATGGGATTGATCTGACGGCTGCTGGCCTTAAAGCGGCGTGATGGCGTCGAGCAGCGCGCCTGCGGCGTTGGCGGTCGCATGCCCGCGATCGCGGCGCGGGTTGTACTCGACAATCTCCATCGCCACGAACGCCGGGTCGCCGCGCAGGTGGGCCAAGGCGGCAGCGAGTTCGGCGCGGCGCAGGCCGCCGGGAACGGGGGTGCCCACGCCCGGCTCCTCCTCAGGGTCGAACGCGTCGAGATCCACACTCACGCCGAAACCCGCAGTGCCTTGCCGCACGATGGCGAGCGCTTCGTCGAATACGGCAGCCAGGTCGCGCCGCCCAATTTCATCCATGTCGAACACCAGCACTCCCAGCCTGTGCAGCAGCGCGGCCTCGCCCGCCTCGTAACTGCGCACGCCGATCAGGCACACGTGTTGGGGGCACAGCTTGGCTTCCGGGCCGGCGATGGTGGTGAGTGCCTTCTCGCCGTGGCCGAGCAGTACCGCGAGTGGCATGCCGTTAATCTGCCCGCTCGGCGTGGTGACGAAGGTGTGGCTGTCCATGTGGGCGTCGATCCAGATCAGGCCGATGGGGCCGCGATCGGAAAGCGCGCGATGCACGCCGCTCCAGGTGCCGATGGCGCAGGAATGGTCGCCGCCCACCACCAGCGGAAAATGCCCCGCCTGCAGCACCGCTTCCACTTCCGTCGCCAGTCGTGCGCTGAGCGCCGCCACCGCATGCAGCGGCGTGTCCTGTGCTTCGCGCGGCACGCGCAGGATCGCGTCCCACTCGACGTGCTGCAGCGGGGAGTCGTGAAACACCCGGTAACGACGGAGCGCATCCGGCCCCTCGGCAGTAGCCGGGTCGGGCGCACCGGCACCGCTGGCGGCACCGATGACGATGATGCTGTGCGCGGAAGAAACGTCAGCGGGCTTCATACGGTTGGACTGACAGGTTCGGGGCTTATGCCAACCCGCCCAGGTTCACGTACTTGCTTTCCAGGTATTCGTCGATGCCGCTGCGCCCGCCCTCGCGCCCCAGCCCCGATTGCTTGACGCCGCCAAACGCAGCCTCGGCGGTGGAAATCACCCCGGCGTTGATGCCGACCATGCCGTAGTCGAGCCGTTCCGCCAGCCGCCAGGCGCGGCCGAGGTCGCGGGTATAGGCATAGGCGGCCAGCCCGAAGTCGGTGTCGTTGGCCATGCGGATGACTTCCGCTTCGTCGGCAAAGCGGATCAGCGGCGCCACCGGGCCGAAGGTCTCGTCGCGGCATATCTGCATGTCGGGCGTGCAGCGGGCCAGCACCGTCGGCTGGAAGAACTGTCCGCCGAGCGTGTGGCGCGCGCCGCCGGTGAGCAGTGTCGCGCCGTGCGCCAGCGCATCAGCGATGTGGGCCTCGACTTTTTCCAGTGCGGCGGCATTGATCAGCGGGCCGGTTTCCACCCCCGGCGTGAAGCCCTCGCCCACTTTCAACTGCGCCACCATAGCGGCGAATTTCTCGGCAAAGGCGTCATAAATTGAATCCTGCACAAACACCCGATTGGCGCACACGCAGGTCTGCCCGCTGTTGCGGTACTTGCTGGCGAGCGCGCCCGCCACCGCCGCGTCGAGGTCGGCATCGTCGAACACGATGAAAGGCGCGTTGCCGCCAAGCTCGAGCGAGACGTGCTTGAGCGTGGAAGCACACTGTTGCAGGAGCTGTTTTCCCACCGCGGTTGAGCCGGTGAACGATATTTTTCTCACCAGCGGATGCGAGGTTAGCACAGCGCCGATGGTCGCTGCATCGCCCGTGACCACGTTCAACACCCCCGGCGGCAACCCCGCGCGCTGCGCCAGTTCAGCCAGCGCCAGCGCGGTGAAGGGTGTTTGCGAAGCCGGCTTCGCCACCACCGTGCAGCCGGACGCGAGCGCCGCGCCGGCCTTGCGGGTGAGCATCGCGGCTGGGAAATTCCACGGCGTGATCAGCGCCGCCACGCCCACCGGCTGCTTCAGTGTGAATATGCGCCGGTCCGCCCACGGCGACGGCACCACGTCGCCATATACCCGCCGCGCCTCCTCGGCGAACCACTCGATGAAGCTTGCCGCGTAGTCGATTTCGCCGCGCGCCTCGGCCAAGGGTTTGCCCTGCTCGCTGACCATGATCGCGGCGAGATCGTCGCGGTGGGCGAGGATCAGGTCGAACCAGCGGCGTAGCAGTTGGGCGCGGGTTTTGGCAGGGGTCGCGCGCCAGCCGGAAAAAGCTGTGTGTGCGGCCTCGATCGCGCGTTCAGTATCGGCGGCTGTACAGCGCGGCACATGGCCGACGGTTTCCGCATTGGCCGGGTTGTGAATGGCGAAGGCTGCGCCGTTGCCGGCGTCATGCCATTCGCCGCCGATCAGCGCCTGTTGCCGGAACAATGCGGTGTCAGAGCATTTCATGCTGGGCGTCCTCGCCACCGCAAGCCAGTCACTCGTAATGTGTCCACATGCGGAGCACGCGCACTGTGCGTGTTTCGGTGAAGACTTCATACACCAGCCGGTGCTGGATGTTGATGCGGCGGGAATACGCCCTCGCGAGATCCCCGACCAGCTTTTCATAGGGTGGGGGATTCTGAAACGCGTCGCGTTCGAGAATCGCCAGCAGTTCGAGTGCCTTGGGTTTAAGGCCGCTTGCTGCCAGCTTCTTGGCGTCCTTGATTGCGCGCCTGGCAAAAACGACTTGCCAGTTCACCAGTCCAGTGTCCTGGCGCTGGTTTCGAGCGGCTCGGCCATGCCTTCCTTGATGGATTCGCGCATGCCGGGTACCGAAAGCAGATAGAGGGTTTCCTGGATCGCCTTCCAGTCTTCTTCGGAGACCAGCACGGCGCTGGAGCGTTTTCCCGAAATCAGGATGGCTTCGTGCGACTCGGCTGCCTGGTCAATCAGGCGATAGAGATTTGCGCGTGCTTCGCTGGCGGTGAGAGTGGACATGATGGCCTCCGAACAGTGTCGTACGTTAAAGAGTACGTGATGTTGGCTTGGAAAGGAAGTACGGATTCTGCAAAGGGTTTGTGCTGGGCTTCATTTCATTCAGCCAACCTACACGAACTCACCCGAGGAGGACGACACGCTCCTTACCGCTCACTTGCCGTTGCCGAGGGTTTCGCCGGTCAACCGCTCCAGCGCGCGCATGA
>JBPPMF010000246.1:0-4333 GCA_051305915.1 Thiobacillus sp.
CCAGCCGCGACGTTGGCGATCCGACACCGGTGTCGTAAGTCCATCGCCGGTCGCGGTATCATGCCGCCCCATGAGCCATCCTGATATCGACAGCCTCGACACCCTGCGCCTGCGCATCCGCGAATTCGCCCTGGCGCGCGCATGGGAACGCTACCATACACCCAAGAACCTGGTCATGGCCTTATCCGTGGAAGCGGCGGAGCTGCTGGAGCCGTTCCAGTGGCTGACGGCTGAACAAAGCCAGAACTTGAGCGCCGGGCAGCGCGAGGCGGTGCGCCAGGAAATCGCCGACGTGCTGATCTACCTGACCCGGCTGGCCGATGTGCTGGATATCGACCTGCTCGACGCCGCTGCCGACAAGCTGGCGATCAATGCGCGCAAGTATCCTGTCGAGCAGGCGCATGGCAACGCCCTCAAATATTCGGACCTTTCAAATGACTGACCTGTATTTCAAGCACCACGTGTTTTTCTGCACCAACCAGCGCGAGGACGGCGCCAAGTGCTGCGGCGCCGCGGGTGGCCAGCAGATGCGCGATTATCTGAAGAAGAAGATCAAGCAGGCCGACCTCAACGGCGAGGGCAAATGCCGCATCAACAGCGCCGGCTGCCTCGATCGCTGCGACGAAGGCCCGCTGCTTGTGGTGTATCCGGAAGGCGTTTGGTACACCTATGTGGACGAGTCCGACATCGATGAAATCTTCGAGGTCCACCTCAAACAAGGGCGTATCGTCGAGCGCCTGCAGTTGAAGTGAAGCGGACGGGCGAAGCGGCCAGAATCAAACGCTACAAGCTGCGGATTCCGGTTTCAGTGGGCAAGCTGGAAACCGTGATCGACGACCCCGAGACCAATCGCCGCGGCCTGCTGCTGGTGGCGCATCCGCACCCGCTGCACGGCGGCAGCCTGGACAACAAGGTGGTGACGACGCTGGCCAAGGCAGCCAACGAGGCTGGCTGGGTGAGCGTGCGGCCGAACTTTCGCGGGGTCGGCATGAGCGACGGCGAATTCGACGCCGGCGTGGGCGAAACCGACGATCTGCTGGCAGTCGCCCGCTTCGTCGAGGCCAGTTATCCCGGCCTGCCGTGGGCGCTGGCCGGTTTTTCGTTCGGTGCTTTCGTGCAGCACCGGCTGCGCCAGGAACTGCATGCCACGCGCCTGATCCTGGTCGCCCCGGCGGTCACCATGTACGAATTCGACCCGGTGCCGGCAGACACGGTGGTGATCTATGGCGATGCCGACGAACTGATCCCGCCCGCTGCGATCCACCTGTGGGCCGAACAACAAAGTCTGACCGTGAAGCGCATCCCCGACGCCGGACACTTCTTCCACGGCAAGCTGAAGGAATTGAAGCAGGCGTTTCTGGAGGCCTGCCCATGCTGACCGTGCGCGGTCTGACCAAGCGCTACGGCGACACCGAGGTGGTGCGCGGCCTCAATCTGCATGTGCGGCGCGGCGAATGCTTCGGCCTGCTGGGCCCCAACGGCGCCGGCAAGACCACCACGCTGCGCCTGTTGCTGGGCCTGATCGAACCCGATGCCGGCAGTATCGAACTGGCTGGCATCGCGGTGCCGCAGCACGCGCGCGAGGCGCGGATGAAAGTGGGCGTGGTGCCGCAGATGGACAACCTCGACCCGGATTTTTCGGTGCGCGAAAACCTGCTCGCCTACGGCCGCTATTTCGACATGAGTAAAGCGGCCGTCGCCGCGCGCGTGCCCGAACTGCTGGAATTTGCCGGATTGGCCAGCAAGGCCGACGCGCAGATCGCGCAACTGTCGGGCGGCATGAAGCGGCGCCTGACGCTGGCGCGCGCGCTGGTGCACGACCCGGACATTCTCTTTCTCGACGAGCCCACCACCGGACTCGATCCGCAGGCGCGCCACCTCATCTGGCAGGGCCTGCGGCGGCTGATCGCGGACGGCAAGACCATCGTGCTGACCACGCATTTCATGGAAGAAGCCGAGCGCCTCACCGACCGCCTGGCCATCCTCGACCACGGCCGCAAGGTCGCCGAAGGCGCGCCGCGCGAATTGATCGAATCGCACATCGAACCGGCCGTGGTCGAAGTCTACGGCGAGGGCCTGGACTCCTGGATGCACGATCACGCCAGCCAGGTCTGCCAGCGTTTCGAGACCGTCGGCGAAACCCTGTTCTGCTATACCGACAACGCCGAGCGCGTGATCGATGCGCTGAAGCCAGTGCCTGCGCTGCGCTATCTGCACCGGCCATCGAATCTGGAGGATGTGTTTCTTAAATTGACTGGGCGGGATCTGCGGGATTAGATAATCAAAATGCATTCCAACCTGCGACTCCCCCGTCTGTCCTGGCGCTTCATCCCGGTATGGCACCGCAACTACCTGGTGTGGAAGAAGCTCGCCATTCCGTCCATTCTCGGCAATCTGGCCGACCCGATGCTGTACATGCTGGGTTTGGGCTACGGCCTCGGCAGCCTGATGCCGGACGTGGCCGGCATGCCCTACATCACCTTCCTCGCCGCCGGTACGGTGGCCTACAGCACGATGAACGCCGCCACTTTCGAGGTGCTGTATTCGAGCTTTTCGCGCATGCACGTGCAGCGCACCTGGGACGCCATCATGAACGCGCCGCTGACGCTCGACGACGTCATGCTGGGCGAACTGACCTGGGCGGTGGCGAAGAGCCTGCTGTCGGGGCTGGCGATCCTGGCGGTGATCTGGGGGCTGGGGCTATACGGCAATTTCTGGATGACGTTGTGGATCATCCCGGTGGTGGCGCTGGTCGGCTTCTGCTTCGGCGGCCTCGGGCTGGTGATGAACGCGGTGTCGCCGAGCTACGACTTCTTCCTCTACTACTTCACCCTGGTGATCACCCCGATGGTGCTGTTGTGCGGCGTGTTCTTCCCGGTGTCGCAACTACCGCTGCCGGTGCAAGCCGTGTCGGCCTGGCTGCCGCTCACCCACGCCATCGACCTGGCGCGCCCGCTGGTGATCGGCAATGTGCCAGGCGATATTCCGCTGCATGTCGCCGCGCTGCTGGTTTACGGCAGTATCGGCTACGTCGTCGCGCTGGCGCTGACGCGCAAGCGCTTGCTGAAATAAACCACGCGAATCATTGAAGCTCAGGCATTACCCGTTTCATGTAACCGTCGAATAATGGTACGGTAAAACTGTTGCCCCCATGCGAAGGGCTGTAAACCATTCCTTTTCCGATCAGACTTGAGCGAGTCGGTGCGACCGTTCGCACATCACGATTCAACAAATGGGCAATATCGCCGGAACGGTGCGGCCCCTCCCCGAGTTCCGCCATGGCACGCAAATATCGCTTCTCTGCCGGTGTGAGACGGTCAAAACGCACACGAAAAAAACTGGCATCCAACTCCTGAATCGCGAGTTCTGTTGCTGAAACCGCATCTTCCCGCGTGATTGGTGAAGCATCCGCACAGTGCCAACTGTGCTTACCCCACTCCTGAAGGAAATAGGGATAGGCTTTGGTTTGATTCAGAATTTCCTCCAAGGCGCCCTCCTCATAGTCAACACCCAATTCCTTTGCCGGTACCACGAGCGCTCTTCGGGCCTCATCTTCGTTTAGAGGCCCAATTTCAGGATATTCAAACAGTCGCTCCGCATAGGATTTGGCGCGTCCCGCGCGCCCCACCAATTGCGGCAATCCTGCACCGATCAGCGCAACAGGAAGTTGCAATTGCGCACATTTATGAAGTGCCGTAATCAGCGATGCAAATTGACTTTCTTCGACGTATTGCAGTTCGTCGACAAAGAAAACAACCGCAGTTTTCTTCTCTTTGGCAGCCCGACCCAACTCCACCAAGAGATCAATCAAGTCGTGTTCAAGGTCGCCAGAATCCGCGATGCCAGGTTCGTTGCCTAGATCGACCCCGAACTCGATATCCTGATACTTGACCTTCATCGCACCGACAAACCCGCCCAGCGCCCTAAGCGCTTTTTTTGCCAGTTCTCCCGCTGCCGCAATCCGGTCCAACTTGAGTAGCGCCATCCGTAAAGAAGGAATCAGCAATGCGGGCAGTGAACGTTTCTCGGGTGATTCGATCATCACCACTACAAATCCCCTGGCTTCCGTTTCCTGCGCAATACGCGTCAGCAAGACAGTTTTGCCCACGCCCCTAAGCCCCACCATCAGCAAACTCCGGGCTGCCAGGCCATTGCGCAACCTGTCGAGCGCAACGGCAGCTTTCTCGATGATTTCATCGCGCCCGGCCAGTTCAGGGGGCTGCGTACCGGCGCCAGGTGCGTAGGGATTGATGCGCGGATCCATGTATAGATACCTTATCAAGGTTTATGACAAAAACGTAAACAATGATCACAAAATTATAATTTGGCGATC